>CAZMOL010000103.1:0-2836 GCA_964568045.1 uncultured Thermotogae bacterium | reverse complement strand
CCCTTCGTGGAGTGAAGAAGCCGGGATCAAAGATGGTCACATCAGCGATCCGAGGACTGTTTCGCACGAATCGGGCTTCGCGCGAAGAGGCACTCGCCCTCATCGCGTAGTCGCATCGATTCTCCAGCGGGAAAGGCGTGGATCGTCTGAATCGAGCGGAGCCACCTCCACAATCCTTTCTTCACCTGAACGAGAAATCCTCATCGACAGTGTAGCCGCATTGTTGTGATCGCAATACCGAGCCGCAAGGCAAGCGGAAAGAAGAACCTCATCTGGAGTAGGAGATCCTTCGACCAGAGAGAGAGGCCCGACCACGTCGTGCGGCTCTATCACGATCCGGCCGGCGGCAAACCCGGAGAGAATTCCGTTTTCCCGTTCATTCCGCCCGACGATCACCTTCGCGCAATCCGACAGGCGAAACTGCCGGCCGTAGCGCAGCAGGAGGAAATCCTCCTTGGTCATTACGTCTTTGCCGATGTGGGCGAAGGCGTCGTTCAGACGAGCGGCAAAGGCCTTTTCCAGCAGCAGGCATCCCCCTGCCGGCTGGGGATACTCGGTGATACCAAGGCGGGCAGCAAGTGCAATCTGCTCGTGGCGACTCCGCCCGCACAAGTCCAATAGATGATCGCGCTGAATCCATTCCTTTCTCACGGGAAGGGTATCGGGAAGGCGATTTGCTGAGAGGGGACGAAGCAGCCGATCACCAAGTCCGCTCTCCTCGGCTACAAGCTCCAATGAGCGCCGATGCTGAGACATCGGCCGCTGACCCAATACCTCGCCGGTGACGACAAACTGTGCCCCTTCCTCCTCCATCACTCGCTTTGCCGCCTTGAGCATTAGGATGCGGCAGTCGATACATGGATTCATTCCAGAGCCGTAGCCGTGCCTGGGATAGCACACCCGCTTCATCTGTTCCTCAGAGAGATCGAGTGAGCGAAGTGGGCTCCCAATCCGTTCGGCTGTCCGCGCGACGTACCGACATCGATCGTCGCCTGTACCGAACAGGGTTTGCATGTGAAGACCAATGACGGCGATCCCCGCACGTTGAACAAGAACAGCGGCGAGCGTGCTGTCCAACCCGCCGGAGAGCAAGGCAATTGCCTTCACAGGCATGAGGCCGTCGCACCCGGATTCACAGTTCTGCCCTTCGCTCTTCACAATTTTCACACATCCCGCATCTAGAATGATACAGGGAAACAAACGCAGTTCCCATAAGGATAGTTACGCGTGCAGCGACACGAGGACACAAACAAACTACGAGTTAGGAGGCACCTCATGCGCAGGACATGGATCATTGGTTTAGCGATTACTATTTCTCTGGGCCTGGGATTAAGCATCACTTGGTCAACCATTCCCGGACATTTGACTGTGGAAACTTCCTCGGTCCTTGCCCAGGAGGACGTCGATCAGGCAATCACTGACTCCGGTCAACAAGCAATCAAGGAAGCGATCGCGAAGGTCGGTCCAGCCGTGGTACGGGTGGATGTTACCGGAATAGTCGACATTTCTAGCCCTTTTGGGGATTTCTTCAACGACCCTTTTTTCCGCCGCTTCTTCGGTGAGCCGTTCGACATCCCACAACAGCAGGAGCGCCGCTCCGTCGGATCGGGGCTGGTGGTTGAATACGCTGGGGAGAAGCTCGTCCTCACCAACGCTCATGTAGTCGATCAAGCGACGACGATCCGGGTAACGAGCATTGACAGCCGGACGTATGACGCAGAGACCATAGGAAGCGACGAGCAGCTCGACGTTGCGGTCCTCCGTCTCCAGGGAGACACGGAGACCTTGGCCGTGGCCGAACTCGGCGACTCCGACGCCGCACAGATTGGAGATTGGGCAATCGCTATTGGGAACCCCCTCGGACTTTCCTATACCGTCACCATGGGAATTATCAGTGCACTCAACCGCGATATCGCGAAGCCAAATGGGGTTGGACAATACGATAATCTGATCCAGACCGACGCCGCGATCAATCCAGGAAACAGCGGTGGACCACTGGTGAACGCCTTTGGAGAAGTCATCGGGATCAACACGATGATTGCACGGCAGTCTTCTAGTGGTATCGCCATCGAGGGGATCAACTTCGCTATCTCCATCAACCCGGTGAAGGAGGTTCTCGGCCAGCTCGTAGCTGCAGGCAAGGTAACGCGAGCCTATCTCGGAGTGTGGTATCAGGAGATCACCCCGGCGATGGCAGACAAGTTCGGTGTGCAGGCCGGCGTGGGCGTTGTGGTATCGGAAGTCTCCCCCGGATCTCCGGCAGAGGAAGCCGGAATCGTGCCCGGTGACGTCATTACGAAGGTTGACGGAGAGACCGTCAACTACGAAACGCTTGCCCAGGTGATTGCGTTCAAGCCAGTCGGTTCACTCGTGAAATTGGAGATCATCCGTGACGGAGAAGCCGTTGTCGTTCCCGTGACCCTAAGTGAACGGCCGAGCGAAGAGGAACTCTACGGGGATGAAACTCCGGGTGTCACTGAGACCCAAGCCACGGAGAAACTCGGCCTCATCGTGGGGCCGGTCACCGCAAGCCTTGCTCAACGTTTGGGATTGCAATCGCCACGGGGAGTTGTCATAATGGAAGTTGTCTCAGGGAGCAAGGCACATTGGGCCGGGTTGCAGCAAAACGACGTGATCCTGGAGATCGACCTACAGCCAATCGGCTCGGTCGATGATTGGAACGCGCTTGTTGCAGAAATGGACGAGGAGGCCAACCCGATGCTTACCATCCTGCGGGGTGGGAGACAACGGTACGTGACCATCGGAGAATAGGAAGCCGCTCGGAGAGTGGCGCAGCTTGGTCAGCGCGCAGCGTTCGGGACGCTGAGGTCGCCGG
>CAZMOL010000102.1:0-2955 GCA_964568045.1 uncultured Thermotogae bacterium | reverse complement strand
CCATTGAAGAGGGAACCATTGCCTGCCGGGTGATCGAGGTGATTGAGAACCAAGTTCTCACTCGCGCAGTATACGCCGAGCTTCCGGTCGAGAGTGGGAGGGCACTCCCCGATGCAAATCAAGACATCGCCCTTCTCTCCGTGATAGAGCGCCACCACGCGAGCGGGCGGATCGGTCATGGCCTGGTTAGAGGGTTTGGCCTCAAGGGCCAGTGTGCCCTGGCGAGCACCGTGGCGCACGATGCTCACAACCTCCTGATTATGGGAACCGACACAGACGCGATGGCCAAGGCCGGCAACCACGTCGCGCAGATGGGAGGAGGCGTCTGTTTGGTGAAAGATGATCAGATCCTCGCTTCGATTCCGCTTCCGATCGCCGGTCTGATGTCCGATCAGTCGGTGGAGATGGTCGCAGAACAGGCCGAGGCACTACACGACGCGTTGCGAAGCTGCGGTTGCACCCTCAACAACGCGTTCATGCCCTTCTCGTTTCTCGCCCTTCCCGTGATTCCTGAGGTACGATTGACCGATCTCGGTTTGGTCGACGTGGCCACGCAATCTCTGGTGACGTTGTTTCCGTGAGGCAGAGGCTAAGCCATTCTTCGATGTACCCCGACCCGGAGAATCTGGTAATTAACGGACAGCGTCGCACCCAGGAGACCGCTCAGCTGTGTGAGTTCGAGTCCTTGTAGGTTGCCCAAGCAGGGGACTCCATAATCGTTCCCGTCGGCTCCAGACTGACGGCCTCGAACTCACCTTCAGCGCCTCACCGTTTCTGGCGCAACAGTCGGCGATCTAGTGTTGCAGGACCTCTCCAAGGGCAACACCCCTCTAGGGTGGGTGCTCCTACCACTGTATCAACTGACGGATTGGTCCGGCAGTCCCTCTTGCGGTCTACCTCTTTTTTGCCACTGCGTCTTTGAGAGCTTTCCCCGCCTTGAACGCAGGAACTTTCTTCGCGGGAACCTTAAGAGGTCGTCCTGTCTGAGGATTCCTTCCCGTCCTCGCTTTCCTTCTTCTGGCCTCGAACTTGCCAAAGCCGGTCAATACGACTGGCTCGTTGCCCTTCAGGGCTTTTGTAATCACCTCTAGCGCAGCGTCGATGACCTTCGCGGTACCAGCCTTGGACATCTTCGCCTTCTTGGCCACTTTCTCCACGAACTCCGTCTTGTGCATGTGCTACCCCCTCAAGTAAAGAATTTCGATCATTATAGCGATGGACTAACACGCTGCCAAAACTGTGGCAAGGATACCTTCCGCAACGGAAGCTTCCAGTGTTGCGCAAGCTTCGCTGGATGACTACTTAGGTGGCGAGAAGGTCCGAGTAGTCCAGTGGGCGCACAGGGCTGTGGCCCTACCGGGGCTAGAACTACTTGGAGTCCTCTCCCGCAGACAGCGGTGCGTGCGTGCACATCTTCAAGGAGTGTTCTCTATCGGTAAAACCGCCAGAGAGCCTCCGTGTGCATTCTGTCTAAGTGATTCCTATGCGGAGCAAGAGATCTCCCCATGCATCGCTTCACTGCGTACGGTTTTGCAAGCAGGCCCTGGTCCTCTTTCGAAAGCCCCTATGGATCAAGTCTTTTAGGTTATTCGCTGGAACGCCAGACACCTTGAAGTGAGTGAAGCCGGCCAGTCAGGGGTGGGTTTCTGGGTGTTTGCCACGCACTTTGCAGGGTAGGGCGCGCTTTCTCCCAAATTCGACGGCGATCGACAACGCTGGATGCAGAAGCGATCCGTGGTTCATTCCTCTGCGTGGAAAAGGGGAGCGCTGGAAGACTCACGGACGATCTTGTCACAGACCCGGCAATACACCGAGTATGCTTCCTCCCCGCCTTGGAGCACCCTCTCGGTTGAGCCGACGGTTCTAAGGTTTCTGATTGCCAAATCCGATCCGCATCGTTGACACACCGAGGTCAGTCTGGTTATCTTCTCGCTTTCGGCGAGCAGCTTCAGCGTCGTCCCGAATGCCTCTTTTCTGAAGTCCTGGTCAAGTCCGCCGGCAAGGACGATTTTCCCAGTATCCGCCAACTCTGTGAGTACTGGCACAAGTTCCTCGGCGAAGAACTGTACTTCGTCAATTCCCAGGACATCGTAGCGCTCACCGATTTCTTGAACGTCCTGCTTTGATTCAGTTTTGATGAGGTCGATGCCTTCGTAGGGAACGCGGCCGGAGTGTGTGACAAGGCTGCTCGACCTTGTGTCGGCGGAGAAGAGCACCACGCGTTTTCCCGACCTCGAGAAGCGTTCGAGCTGGTGAAGAAGAAAAGAGGTCTTTCCCGAGAACATAGGCCCAATGATTGTGTGAATGTACCCCCCTCCCGGCATCTTCTCACCCCATAGGCATTATGCTTGGTATTCGTCCTTTAAGACAAGTGTGCCATTGCCGTCCTTGTCGAACAATGCGAATTTTGTATTCCCCTTCTCAAGTTTCAAGATCGGCTCCGGTGTGGTGAGACAAAGCGACTACAGGAAGATCTACGGCCTTCAGTTCGTGCCGGTCTGAGTCAGTTACGGCTTGCCTGATCTTGGCTCGGTAGGCGTGGCTGTGCAATCCTTGCTGCCACCATTTCTACACGACGCCGTTGTCTGGGATGTCTTTCTACAGGCCGAGATAGCGGCGCTGGGCGTCGGTGAACCTATCGATTGCTAATCCTAGCGTGTCCAGTTTCTTTCGGGCGACCTGGTCATCGACTTCCTCTGAAACCGGATAGAGGCCGGGTGGAATGGGAGCGTGGTCCGCGATATAGCGCAGGGTCATTGCCTGCAGCGCGAAGGAGATGTCCATGATCTCCACCGGGTGTCCGTCTCCGGCGGACAGATTGACGATGTTTCCTTCTCCCAACAGGTACACGCGCTTGCCGTCCCGTGACCGAAACTCCCGAATGCTGGGGCGGACGAGCCTGTCTGTTGCCGCGAAGCGAGCCAATGCCGCGCGATCGATCTCCAGATCGAAATG
>CAZMOL010000101.1:0-3006 GCA_964568045.1 uncultured Thermotogae bacterium | reverse complement strand
GTCGAGAGTGCGAGGAAAAGTGCCCGCAGGGCCTCCCGATCAGCGAGTGGATGCCGGTCGTCCACCGGGTGCTGGGGGAGAGCGTGCCGTATAACGAAGCATCCCAGACGTTCAGTGGACAGGAACTTGGCAGAAAGCGAAAGGAACAAGCGCCATGAAAACGGTCAAATTGGGAAAGACCAACCTTGAAGTCTCCAGGGTAGGGATAGGCGGCATTCCGCTCACCCGCCCCACTGAGGCTGAGGCGATCAAGGTAGTACAGCGCGCGCTCGATCTGGGCGTTAACTTTATTGACACCGCTCGTGGCTACAGAACCAGCGAGGAGCGCATCGGCAAGGCGGTTGCCGGTCGCCGGGAACAGGTGATTATCGCCACGAAGGGTTGGGGGGACAAAGTGACCGTACAAGAATCCATCGGGGAGAGCCTGAAACGATTGAACACCGACTACATCGATCTGTGGCAATTCCACAACATCGGCACCTTCGAGGAGTACGAACAGGGGATACTCGGGCCTGGCGGGGGTCTGGAGGGAGCACAGGAAGCCCTGCAAGCTGGCAAGATCCGGCACATCGGCTTTAGTAGCCACTCCCTGGACGTGGCGCTGAAAGCGGTTCCCTCGGGCCATTTCGAGACGGTCCAATTCCCCTTCAACTTCGTCTCCAATGAGGCGGAAGACGAATTGGTGCCCCTGGCCCGAGAACACGACGTCGGCTTCATCGCTATGAAACCCTTCGCCGGCGGCAATCTCAGGGAGGCGAACCTCGCCATCAAGTACGTGTTGCAGTTCGACACCGTCCTGCCCGATCCAGGCATCGAAAAGGTCAAAGAGATCGAAGAGATCGTGGACATTGTGAACAGTGGGTCTTGGAAGTTGAGGCCACAGGATTGGCACAAGATAGAGGAGATTCGCGCCGAGCTAGGCCCGCGGTTTTGCCGGCAGTGTCAGTATTGCATGCCCTGTCCAGAAGGAGTGAACGTCTGGATGCTGATGATAACCCAGGGTATGTATAAGCTATGGCACCCGCAGATTTTCTTCGAGTGGATGGAGGAGATCGTGGAGAGCGGGAGAAACTGTATTCAATGTGGCGAGTGTGAGAAAAAGTGCCCGTACCATCTGCCAATCCGGGAGATGATAGAAGAGAATATCGCGTTCTACGAACGTGTGGCGGCGGAACACGACGTACAGCCGCGTTAGACAAAAAAGACGAACCATCCCCATCAGCGAGTGGCTGCCCGTCGTCCATCAGGTGCTCGGCGAGGGCAGGCCCTATGACAAGAGTCCACTACCGTAAAGTACAAAAGAAGAGAGGTTGATACGATGGGATCCATACTTATTCTCTACCATTCCCAGGAATACGGCAACACGGCGGCGATGGCCCAAGCCATCGCTGAGGGCGCGAGGGCCGCAGGCGCCGACGTGACGCTGGTCAACACGAACGAGCAGCGGCTGGACCTGGAGCAGTACCGCCCTTTCGACGCGGTGGCCTTTGGCTCGCCGGATTACTTTAGCTACATCGCCGGAGGGTTGAAAGTTTTCATAGACGACTGGTACATCGCTCGCAAGTCCAATCGCCGAGGATTGGAAAACAAGCCCTATGGATTGTTCTACTCTCACGGTGGGGGTGGGATCGTGCACGGTCCACTCGAGGAGCTCTTTGGCAGGATGGGTTCGCAGGTTGGCGAAACCATCGAGTCGTATGGGAGGCCAAACAATGCTGTGCTGAAAGCCTGCCGTGCACTAGGACAACAACTGGCAGATGTTACGCAGAAATGAAGAAGTTGAAAGGAGTGGACAAAACTGAAGCCGGTAACATTAAGCAAAACCGGGCTTGAGGTCTCCAGGATCGGGATGGGCGGCATTCCGCTTGCCCGCCCCCTCTTCTTCGAGGGAGCAGAGAGCAAGTCGATCTACACCTCAGACACGGATTCAGTGAGGTCGGCACTCGAGAGAAGCTCGGCAAGATGACATTCGGAGAACTGGCGGGAACCTGGCGCGACGTCATTCTTCTGGAACGTCGAAGCAACCTCGTGGGAATCGATTGAGAAAACGCGTACTGTAGCTGAAATACCTGTGGCAAGCGTTAGACCTTGGTTCTACCCCAGCCTAAGAAGAGACGGCCAGCGGCGAGGACGGACCTACCGCCGGCCGAGAGAATACACGCCCGTCTAGAACCAGGAACAGGCTCCGATCTTGCTGTTTGTCTGCGGGAGGAAGAACTCCGTCTTATCCGACGCCGACCAGCTAACAGTGCTGTTGGGGTCGAAGTGTTTGTGCAGCACCGGCTTCAGCTGATACTTGCCGTTGGCATCCGTGACCCACATACCCTGTGCCGATCCGGGTCCAATCGCACATCCGCCTTGCCCGTCAGGGGGATCGTTCATCTTGTCGATCCACACGATGCTTGCCGGGGAGACTGCCGAATCGGTCATGTCAAGGATCTGGAAGTCGTACCCCCAACCGGGATTGATGATCAGTTGCTTGCGGCCGGCTTCCTTGCTGTACCCAACGACGACCGAGTAGTGATTGGGGAAGATCCACGTCTCGCCCTCCCAATCGAAGAGAATGAAGTGCGGCTTGTTGTTTTGGATCAGCTCGACAGACTTCTCAAACACCTGACTCAGAGTACCGGCCTTGCTTCCAAGGTTGGCTCCCGCTGAGTAGCGGTCCTTGATGTAGCTTTTGAGCCCGTTCTTGAACATCGTGGGATCGGTGAATCCCTGCGGCTGTCCCTGCCACATCACGGTACTCGTGTTCATCCGGTCGTGAAGCTCGGCGATCGCCTTACCGGGCTGGGCACGGACGAGCTGCTCGTACCCGTAGCGACGGTCGTAGTAAGCAAGGAGCATCCGCGCCGCCTCCGGGCCACAGCCGGCAGGGACGGTGTTCCCGTTGTCATCCGTCCACTGGGTCGGTCCAAAGGGAGGTACGCCGGCGATGATCATCCGCTCCGGCTCTTCGTTTTGCAGTACGCGCGGTGTCTGTGCTCCCAGAAGCGAGCCGCACAC
>CAZMOL010000100.1:0-3012 GCA_964568045.1 uncultured Thermotogae bacterium | reverse complement strand
TGTTGATTTCGAGCCACACTGCGTCGAAGTCCTCCTCTGTGTAGGGCTGCGGCGGAGGATCGTAGTGCTTCGGCGGCGGCTCCACCGGCGGACGGCCTGCGAACGCGGGGAGAATTGCGGAAAGCCCAAAGATCAATCCTAAACAGATTGCCAAGAGTGTTCTTGTTCTCATGTTGATTCCTTCCTACTTCATCGGCTTTGCAAGGACAAAGCTCCAGTAGTTGCCGATGCCGCCGAGCTGGTCGACCCAGCCGGTGAACCGATTGGCGCGCGCCTCGATGACTTCGAGCGAGTAGATGGGGAGATACGGCAGATCTTCGGCCAGGATCTCCTGGAGGGTGAAGATGATCTCGCGCCGTTTGGTCGCGTCGTTGGTGATCATAGACAGTCGCGCCAGCTCGTCGAACTGCGGGTTTTGATAGCCGGTGCAGTTGAACCCACCCGGAACGTCGTATTTGGAGTGGAAGAAGATGCGCACGTGGTCGGGATCGGGGCTCAGGCCCCAGCCGAGGACGTACGCCTCAAAATCTCGCTCATCGAAGACGGTGGAAACCAGTTCCGCAAACGAGATGTTGCGCTTTCTCACCTTCAGGCCGAGCCGGTTAAACCAGACGGTAATCAATCCGGCGGTCTTGTCTCTAACCGGGTCGTAATCCGCCGGTGGTACCAGGATCTCCAGGCCCGGCGCCGCCGAGCCGTCAGGCAAGACAAGGCTGCCGTTTGCCCAGGAGTAGCCGGCCTCGGAGAGAATCGCCTTGGCTTGGTTGAGGCGCTCGGTTGTGGAAAGGCCCTTGCCAGGGGTCTGAACTTCGGGGTTATGCCAATACTCGTTTCCCGGGGGGACAACGGTATAAAGCGGCTCACCAAGGCTCCAGAGAATCCGCTCGGCGATCGTCTCGCGATCGACCAGGGTGGTGAGTGCCGTGCGCAGCGTGTTGTCGCTCCACGGGCCTTCACGCAGGTTGAACGCGAGGTAGAAGAAGCCGTTGGAAGGGTTGCGGTGTACGGTGATGTCGGGATCCTTTTCCAGATCCTCGATAAAGCCGGGTGGGATCGACCAGAGGATGTAGTCGAGATTCCCCTTCTTGAGCGCCAGGCTTGCCAGGTCCGTGGTGCGATAGATGTTAAGCAGGATGCCGTCAACGTACGGCCCCACTGTCTGCTTGCCGATCTCCATACCAGTCGCGTAGTAGGTCTCGTTGCGAGCGAGATAGATGTAGCTTCCGCGCAGCCATTCATCGTAAACATACGGACCACAGCCAACCGGCTGCGGTGCTTGTGCGACGAACCAGTTGAGTGGATCGCGCTGGCGGAGTGCGTCCTCGAAGACCGATTTCCATTGCTTCTTTTGGACAACAAAGTTGGTGAGGGTATCGGTCTCGAAGATCGGCGTCATTCCCGCTCCGAGAGCCTCGGTGTCGAGGTGATAGCGTAGGGTATACTCATCCACGACCTCTACGTCCTTAATAAACTCGAACCGATAGTAGAGGGTGGGAAATTGGAAATGTTGGATGACCTGAGCGGTGAACGCCACATCGTGCGCAGTCAGCGTTGAGCCGTCCGACCACGTTATCCCTTCCTTCAAGTGGACGATTGCCGTGCCAGCCTCGACGTCGGTTTCGGGATCGCCGTCGGCCAACATCGGAACAAGTTCCAGATCCGGGCTGTAGCCGTACAGTGACTCATAGATTAGCCCGAGCACGTTCCACGACCACACGTCGCGGGCGTAGAAGGGATTGAGTGTGATCGGTTCATCCTGCATTCCCACTCGCAGAAGCACCTGCTCTGCGGCGAACGCCGTATGAGTCGCTAGCAGGATGACAAGAAAGATCACGGTTTTACGGACCATGTTCACATCCTCCTTAGTTTAGGATTGACGACCTCATCCAGCCCTCGGCCGATCAGATAGAAGGAAAAACACAGGGCCGAGATGGCAAGGCCCGGTGGGAGCATCCAATAGGGCGCTCTGAAGGTATTACCGGTCTTGAAACACCACTGCAGCATCATCCCCCAGCTTACCGTGTTGGGATCGCCAAGTCCAAGGAAGCTCAATGCTGCTTCGAGAAAGATCGCACCGTTTGCGGTCAAGCTCATGTACACAAAGGCGAGTGGCAGCACTGACGGTGCCATGTGGCGCAGGATGATTCTTACATCGCTGGCTCCGTACGCCCGAGCCGACTCGATGAAGTCTCGCGTGCGAAGCGACAGCGCCTGTGCGCGGATCACGCGGGCAATCCCCGGCCAACCGAGAAAGCCGATCAGCAAGACCACTCCCCAGATGGAGAGCTGACCGAGCGCTGAAGAGAGCACCAACACAAGCGGGATCAACGGAAGCGTGAGCATCACGTCGACCAAACGCATGAGGCTGCCGTCGACCAGGCCTGCGAAGTAGCCGGCCACAAGGCCAATGAGCGTGCCGATTGCGACCGACGTTGCGGCGGCGACCACGGCAACGAGAAGCGCGGTGCGTGCACCGTGCATGAGCTGGGAGAGAATATCGCCGCCCCACGCGTCTGTACCCAGGAGATGTCGCCCCGACGGAGATGACGTACCGAGGATCTCCGGATCCATCCCCTGTATAGGATCGTAGATCTCGCTCAACCGCGGAAGAATCGGCGCGAGCAGAGCCATCAGGATGAAGGCAAGCAAGATCCCGGCTCCCAGAAAGCCCAACGGATTCCTTCGTGGCGATAACCAACGTCTTTTGCTCATCGGTATCGAATCCTTGGATCCAGCACCACGTACAGCACATCGGCGACGACGTTTGCGGCCAAGACAACCACGGCGATCAGGAGAAACGCGCCCTGGGCAAGCGGGTAGTCCTGCGCCATGACCGCGTCAACGAGTTCCGTTCCCACCCCCGGCCACGAGAAGACGCTCTCGGTGAGCACTCCGCCGGACATCGAAAAGGCCAGCGACAGAGTGAATGATGTAACGAGGGGAAGCATCGCGTTCCTCGCTGCGTGCCGATTCCTCACGGCCTTCTCGGTGAGACCCTTCGCTCGTGCCGAG
>CAZMOL010000099.1:1537-3120 GCA_964568045.1 uncultured Thermotogae bacterium | reverse complement strand
TGTGTCCCCAGCCAAACCGTTTCTTAAGCTCGATCAAGAACTCCGCGTACTTCAACGGGGCCAGAACCGCGTCGATCACCGGTACACCCAGCTCAGCTTGGAGCTCCTTGTAGAACCCGAACTCGATCGTACAGCCGAGGATGACGACTTCGGCACGATCCACCTCCACCGCCTCCTTGGCTGCGGCCCGCATCCGCCGCGCGGTCTCCGCCGGATCTTTCTGGAAATCGTAGACCCCCATCTCCAGCGGCTTAAAGGATGCCAATTGGTCGGCAAATCCATACTTCACGACGTTTTCGTGCATTTTGGGGATCCACTTCTTGCGGCCGACAAGCACAGAGAACGTGTGGCCGAGCGTGGTCGCGATGTGCATTGCCGCCTCGGCAGGGGCGGTCACCACAAGATTCTCGACGATCTCCCGCGCCTCACGCAGTCCCGGATCGTAGAAGCAGCCGATCACCGCCGCGTCGTAGGTCTCCTTTTCCGCGCGTCGGACCTCGTGAAGTGTGTCAGCGAGGATCAGTGCTTCGTAGTAGTGATACTCCAGGTGCATCGGCCCCCGGCCAAGCGAGACCACATCGATCGCCGTCTCCGACCGCTTGGCCTGGTCGAGAAACTCCTTGATCGGCCGGTCGAACAGATCGGTTCCCACCGGGTTGATCCACAAGATACGATTCGACATCTTCTGTCTCCTTCTATTGGGAATGCCTCTTCTGTAAACGCTCTGCTTCAGGCATCCAGGTTCCAGGCCTTGATCTCCTCTTGCGGAGGGGATTCATAGCCATACACCTTGCTGTGTCCCCAGTCAAAACGCCTCTTCAATTCAATCAGGAATTCGGCGTATTTGAACGCAGCGAGAACGGCATCGATGACCGGGACACCAAGTTCCTCCTGCAGTTCTTTGTAGAATCCAAACTGAATGGTGCAACCGAGAATGATCACCTCTGCTCGATCCTTTTCTACTGCTTCCTTGGCCGCCTCCTTCAAGCGCCTGGCGGTTTCCGCCTCGTCCTTGTGAAAATCGTGCACCCCCAACCCGACGGGCTTAAAGGAAGCAAGCCTATCTGCAAACCCGTAATTCACGACGTTCTCGTGCATCTGCGGGATCCACTTGCTTCTACCAACGATGATGGAGAAGGTATGGCCCAACGTTGACGCGATGTGCATCGAGGCCTCCGCCGGTGCGGTGACGATCATGTTCTCCGTAATCTCGCGGGCTTCCTTCAGTCCGGGGTCGTAGAAACAGCCGATGATCGCTGCATCGTAGTTCTTCCTCTCGGCGTGCCTGATCAACTGCAGAGTATCGACCAGGGTCAGGGCTTCGTAGTAGTGGTATTCCACGTGCTCCGGCCCTCTTTTCACTGAGGTCACGTCAACCTCGGTGTCGGGAAGTCGCTCGCGGTCAATGAACGCCTTGATCGGCTCCTCAAACACTTGCCCTTTGAACGGATTCACAAACAGGATTCGGTTGCCCATACCGGCTGCCTCCTCATCGCCCCACCCCAGTTGGCCCCTGATCAGCGATCCACATTCTGGCTTTCGAGGTGACAGCGGACAGTGTGTCCTTCCCCCACGGTCACCAT
>CAZMOL010000099.1:0-1437 GCA_964568045.1 uncultured Thermotogae bacterium | reverse complement strand
CATTCTGGCTTTCGAGGTGACAGCGGACAGTGTGTCCTTCCCCCACGGTCACCATATCGGGGTCATCCTGAGAGCAGTGGTCCCTTTTCTCGGGGCAGCGTAGGTGAAAGCTACAACCCGGCGGTATGTTGACAGGGCTAGGGATTTCGCCGCGCGATAGGATCTTCTTCGGCTTCAGCGCTTCCTCCGCTTCCGAAACCACCGGGATTGAAGAAAGCAGCATCCGTGTATAGGGATGGACGGGGTTCTGGAAGAACTCCGATGCGGAGGCCACCTCACAGATCTTCCCCAGGTACATGATCGCCACCCTGGTAGCGACGTTGCGCATCAGACTTAGATCGTGGGTGATGAAAAGATAGGTGAGGCCAAGTTGCTGTTGCAGTTCCATCAGCTTGTTGATGATCTTGGCCTGGACCGAGACATCCAACGCCGAGGTCGGCTCGTCCAACACCACGAACGACGGGCCGGTGGCCAGGGCTCTGGCGATTGCTACCATCTGCTTTTCTCCCCCTCCGATCGCCTCGGTGTGTTTGTACATGAAATCAAGCGGCAGCTCTACCATCTCGAGAAGTCTCTCCACTTGTTGCGTTCCTGATTTCCCTTCTAGGAGTCCATGGACTTTCAGGGGGAGCTCCAAGATCTGCTTGATACTCCGTCTTGGATTGAGCGAGGAACCCGGGTCTTGGAAGACGATTTGAATCTCTTTCTTGAGGGCCTTTGGCCTCTTTCGCGCCTCTTTACTGATATCCTGGCCCCGGAAGCAGATCTCCCCCGCAGTGGGGCGGTACATGCCCATGATGGTGTAGGCCACCGTGCTCTTACCCGAACCCGATTCCCCGACCAGCCCCAGCATTTCTCCCTCTGGAACAGAGAAATTGATGCCGTCGACTGCCTTAACCGTGCCGCGGCTGGTGAGGAAGTGCTTTTTCAGGTCCTTGGCGATTAGTATTTCTTCTGTCACCGTAGTCACTCCTTGTAAAGGTAGCAGGCAGCTTGATGAGCGTCACCAACATCGAAGAAGGGAGGCCTTTCCTTCTCGCAGATCGGCATCACATGCGGACAGCGAGGATGAAACCGACACCCCGACGGCGGTGTGAGGTAGTTGGGAATCCTGCCGGTGACCCCCTCAGCCATTCCCTCCCCAGTCAGCTTGGGAACCGCCTTCATCAACCCTTGGGTATACGGATGCAGTGCCTTGGAGAAGAGCTCCTTTGTCGGTGCGGCCTCGACCATCGTCCCAGCATACATCACGTAGACGCGATCGGTCCATTCCCGCACTATCCCAAGCGAGTGCGTGATGAGGACCGTCGAATTCCCCTTCTCCTCAACCAAGTTGCCCAACAGACGGAGCACTTGGTCCTGAATGGTGACGTCGAGGGAGGTTGTCGGTTCATCGGCAATGAGAAACTCCCATCCGGTGACCAGGGCCATGGCGAT
>CAZMOL010000098.1:1745-3782 GCA_964568045.1 uncultured Thermotogae bacterium | reverse complement strand
ACGACGGCATCCAGGTGCTCGTTGGTGTATACGCGTCGTGGGATGGCCAACCGGACCAGCTCGAGCCTGGGGTAGACGTCGTGTCCTTCGGCATCCCGGCGAGCAAACATCACACTGCCGATCTCCACTGCACGTACCCCCGCTTCTACGTACAGTTCGACGACGATCGCCTGGCCCGGGAACATGCTCTGTGGAAAGCCTGGGAGTAGAGCGAGCGCATCGATGTAGACCGCGTGGCCGCCGACCGGCTCAATGATCGGAATCCCTCTCTGTTTTAACTCCTCTCCGAGGGTGAGGGTTTGGCCAATCCGGTCGCGGAGGTAGTCAAGGTCAAGTGCCTCATACAGACCGACGGCAATCGCGTCGAGGTCGCGGCCGGCGAGACCACCATAGGTGGAGAACCCTTCCATTAGGATCAGCCGCTCACGCGCGGCGGCATAGATCTTGGGGTCGTTCATGGCAAGGATTCCGCCGATGTTCACCAGGCCGTCCTTCTTGGCGCTCATCGTCATACCATCGGCGAGACAGAAGATTTCCCGCGCAATGGTTATTGGGTCCTTGTCGTGGTTTCCTTCCTCCCTTTCGTGAATAAAGAAGGCGTTTTCAGCGAAGCGACAGGCATCGACAAAGAACGGGATGCCGTGGGCGCGGGCAATCTCGCTCACCGCACGCACATTGGCCAGGGAGACCGGCTGGCCACCGGTGCTGTTGTTGGTGAGAGTCATCATGACAAGGGGAATCCGTTCCACTCCGATCTCCTTGATCAGCGCGAGGAGCTTCTCCGTGTCCATGTTTCCCTTAAACGGTAGAACCCTTTGAGGCTCAAACGCTTCATCGATCACCAGGTCGACCGGTTCTCCCCCATTGGCAAGTACGTTGGCTCGCGTGGTGTCGAAGTGCATGTTGTTGGGAACAACGTCGCCTGGCTTCACGATTGCCGAGAAGAGGACGTTCTCCGCAGCGCGGCCCTGGTGAGTGGGAAGTAGATACTTGAATCCGAAGATGTCGGAGACGGCGGCTTCAAAACGGCTGAAACTTCGGCTACCGGCGTAGGATTCATCCCCGCGCATCATTGCCGCCCACTGTTCTTGGCTCATCGCCCCGGTTCCGGAATCGGTGAGGAGATCCACATAGATGTCCTCAGCGCGAAGGTTGAACACGTTGTAGCTGGCCTGTTGTATCCGCTTTTCTCGCTCGCCACGCGATAGGATGGTGATTGGCTCGACGACTTTGATCCGATACGGTTTGCAGGTGATCTTTTTTGTCATTGTCACTCTCCCTGGATTGGTGAAACGGATTGCGTTTCCTCATGCTGCTTTTGTGAGCTTGAGGAAACGAGAGTTTGGTGCAGAAACCAAAGTGGCTCTAGAGAGAGCGAGATCGAGGTCTTGGGATACAGCGGCGAACGATCTGCAGAGGATCTCCGTCCGCGTCGCAGCCCATCACGTCATGTAGTACGGTATGCAGTAAGGAGAGCAGGGTGTCGCTCTCGGCTTTGATAGCGACTGTCTCTGTTAAACGACGCCTTTGCCAAACCACAGTACTCACCTCTGGGCCGGAGTATACTACAGCCAGACAACGTGTTGTCAAGGGTGCCTCATGCCTCCGAGATACAGTTGCAGACGGGTGTTTCACCCACTAACGAGGGAATCATTCACCCGTGTCTGTGCCCAACTGGTCCGCAGGCTCAGAAATAAAAGTGCAGTCCCGTTCCGATTGCCATGGTTACCTCACCCTGCGTGGACAGTGCGATACCAAACTCCACGTTCCAGGACAGGCTTCCTGCAAATGGAAAGCTGAACTCGATCCCCCCGACGCCGGAAAAGACTGCCTCGGTCTCACCGTAGGGTGAGAAGGGAAACGTCGCCCCCAGTGCGGTGTAGAAGTCAACAGTCGGGGTGTCGCTCACCCGATACAAGAACCGTGCTGTGGCAGTCCCCTCAAACTCACCCACATCTCCCCACAGAAAGATAATCCCCTCCGCGCCCACATCAGGTGTGAACCAATAGCGTCCGCTGACAAGGCCACCCAACGGGA
>CAZMOL010000098.1:0-1645 GCA_964568045.1 uncultured Thermotogae bacterium | reverse complement strand
GCGTTTGACACGTTGGCCGAGATACTTGAGGGAGCACAGACTCCGGAGCTTCGTTACGCCGTAAAGCAGCTTGTGCGTTCTACACAGAGTGCAGAGATTCTTCTTGGCCACGCGGTCAAGCTTGCCGCTCGATCGGAACCCGCCTCCCGGCACGTGGCCTGCGGCCTGCTTCCGAAGGCGTATCCCAGCGATCCTCAAAGGACGCTCGAGCTTCTGCTTCAATTGGCTGACGATCCGGACTGGACGGTCCGTGAATCGGCTGGCGACGCCTGTGGTAGGCTATTGCGTACCGATTACTCGACGATGATGGAGATCCTGCGTGAGTGGCGGGAGCACTCGTCTGCCAACGTGCGTCGTGCGGTTCTCATCGCGGCGGCGAAAGCGGCGCAGACCCGGCGACTGGAGTGGGCGGAGCCACTACTCAAACTGATAGAACCTCTCCTCTCCGATCGGGATTCCACTCTGCGCCGGAATCTGGGCCCATTTGCAATCGGAACTTCTCTGCTCCGTTACTATCCAGACATGACTTTCGAATACCTCGTTAAATGGTCCACTTCCAACGACGAACAGGTCCTGTGGAATGTGGCAATGTCCTTTTCTGCTTCGGCCGGGGCGCGGCTGGTGAAAAAGGCGCTGATCGTTCTGCGGAAATTGTCGCTCGATGAGCGGCGCTACGTGTGGCGGGCGGTCGCATCGGCGATGTGGAAGCTCGGCCGAAAGAAGCCGGAGATTGTCAGGCCGGAACTTGCCCGTTGGCTGGAAGATGAACGCCGCGTGGACGTTGCCCGCGAGGCTCTGAAATACCTGTAGATCGGGCCTTTCTTGTCGCTTGCCAAGAGGACCTCCTTCAATGGAGACACTGGCACGTGAGCATTGCGGCTTCAGGCAATATAATCCGCTTATTGTGATACATGGAGAGTCCGATGTTCGATAAGTCCGGTGCGGTGGTAACGGGAAGCTCGCGGGGAATCGGCGCGGCGGTCGCGGCGCAGCTTGCATCTGCCGGCTACGGAGTGAGCATCAACTACTTGGCCAATCGCCAGCGCGCTTTGGAGTTGGTGCGCGAGATTGAGGCGTCAGGGGGAAGAGCCTTCCCGTTCCAAGCCGATGTCGCCGATTTCGATGCGGTTCAGGTACTGGTGGAGGAGACGGCGAAGAGATTTGGAGGCATCCGCATTGTGGTGAACAACGCGGGCTTCTCGCAGCATCGCACGGTTGAGGAGATATCGATCGACGACTGGGATCGTGCCGTGGCCGTTAATCTCTCAGCGGCCATGTATACGGTGAAGGCAGCACTTCCCTACTTGAGACAGGAGCCATGGGGGCGGATTGTAAACATCTGTTCGCTACGAGCGATGACCGGATCCGACCACGGCGCGCACTACGCCGCGGCGAAAGCGGGGCTGATCGGGCTGACCAAGTCGCTGGCGTTGGAGCTCGCACCGACGATTACGGTGAATGCCGTCTCCCCCGGCTACACCAATACCGAGATGAACGCCGACGCGCTGGCACAGCACGGGGACGCCATTCGCGCCAAGATCCCGGCACAGCGCGTCGCTGAGCCCGAGGAGATCGCTGCACTTGTGGCGTTTCTCGCCTCCGAACGGGCAGGATACATCACCGGTGAGACCATCAACGCCAACGG
>CAZMOL010000097.1:0-3909 GCA_964568045.1 uncultured Thermotogae bacterium | reverse complement strand
CCAGGCAATGTTACTAACGGCATTCGAAAAAGCCTGAGGATGGAGAGGAGAAGCGCCCAGTCCCCTTTCATCGGACTGACATTTTCCCTCGACTGTTAGCTACTGACGGAATCGTCTGTCAACGACATGGACCTCACCTCGAGTTTGGACCTCCCATAAGGTGAAAAATCTGGCCTCCTGACGGAACTTGAGCCAGTAGTTAGGTGGCATTCTGATCTTGAATCTTCAAGAGAGAGCTGAAATTGGTGTACACGGCGTCGACGAGCTCTCCGACATCGATCCCTTTGATCTCAGCTAGAGTAGACGCTACTTGGGCGACGTGGGCCGGCTCGTTTTGATCGGTTGTCTGCTGATACAGGGGCATGTAGGGAGAATCGGTTTCAAGCAGGATGCCGTCAAGAGGAATCTGACGAACCACCTCGCGCAGTGCGGTCTCCTTGGGGTAAGTGATGGTTCCACCAAAAGACAGGAGGAACCCCATGCCCAACAGCTGCTTGGCAGTCTTTAAGTCTGCTTCGAAGTTGTGAACTGCACCACCCACTCTGTTCGCCCTCTCTTCGGCCAGGATCGGTATGAACGACTCATAGGCTCCACGACAGTGGGTGATGAGGGGCAGAGACACTTCGCAGGCCAGGGAAATCTGCTTGCGAAATGCGTCCTCCTGCGTTTCGCGTAGCTGGGGGTTGTCGTGATAGGTCACGCCAGTGAATACGTTATCGGCGTAGTCGATTCCTACTTCGCCAATGGCCACGGTCACCGGTTCCTGCGTAAGGCGGTAGAGCTCCACGTGGAAGTCCTCTGGGAAATCCTCAGCCGCAACCCACGGATGGATCCCCACCGAAGCCAAGACGCTCTCGTGGGCGCGGGCAAGTTTCACCGCGCGCTCCGAGGAGGGTAGATCCATCCCTGCAGTGACGATCGCCCGAACCCCTGCTTCATCGGCCCGCCGAAGGACCTTCTCCATTTGTTCCAACGAGTAGAAGTCCAAATGCACATGGATATCGGTCAAGTTGGTCTTTACAGGCATGTTTGCTTTACCTCCCCACCTACAAATCCTGTTTCAATCTGCTGGGGCCGCGATTTTCACCCCCTTGAAACAAATGGCATCTCGTAACGTGGTCCTCTTCGATCTTTGCCATCGTGGGGTCGATTTGCGTACAGATGTCCATTTTCTCTGGACAACGCGAGTGGAAGCTGCAGCCGGGAGGCACGTTGACTGGGCTGGGAATCTCTCCTCGAGAAGTAATCTTTGTTGGCTTGAGCGCCTTCTCTTCCACGGAGACTACGGGGATCGAGGAGAGCAGCATTTTGGTGTAGGGATGGGTGGGGTTCTGAAAAAACTCCACGGTTGGTGCAATCTCGCACAGTTTTCCCAGATACATGATCGCCACCCGGCTCGCCACGTTGCGCATCAGGCTTAGATCGTGGGTGATGAAGAGATAAGTAAGATCCAGTTCCTTCCTCAAACGAATCAGGAGGTTGATGATCTTGCCCTGCACAGAGACGTCCAGTGCGGACGTCGGTTCGTCCAAGAGGACCATGGAGGGATTTGTGGCGAGGGCTCGGGCGATCGCCACCATCTGCTTCTCGCCGCCACCGATGGCCTGGGGATATTTGTACATGTACTCATCCGCAGGCAGTTCCACCATGTCGAGCAGGTTCTTGATCATCATCAGATGATCCTTATTAGTCGTCATGCGATGCACATTCAGGGGTACACTGAGAATCTGCTTGATGCTGCGCTTGGGGTTGAGCGACGATCCCGGATCTTGAAAGACGATCCTTATGTCGCGCTTGAGCGCTTTAGACCGTTTGCTGAAAGCTTCGCTGATGGTCTGTCCTTTAAAGAGGATTTCACCGTCCGTGGGTGGATAAATCCCGATAATACACTGTGCGGTCGTTGTCTTCCCCGATCCTGACTCGCCAACCAGCCCGATCGTTTCACCCGTGGTCACGGAGAAACTGATATCGTCGACCGCCTTTACCGTGCCCCGTTTCGTGGGGAAGTGCTTCTTGAGCTTGTCTACGACCAAAATCGTATCTGACGTCGGCATCAACTCCGATAGAGAAAGCACGCCACGTGGCGGCCGTCTTCGACGTTGAACAGCGGTGGCTTCTCCGTTTGACAGATCGGCATTGCGTGTTCGCACCGCGGTTCGAACCGGCAACCAGCCGGTGGATCGAGATAGTTGGGAATGCGGCCGGGAATACCGTCGCTGACGCCCTCGCCGGTCAACTTAGGAACGCTTTTCATGAGGCCTTGGCCATAGGGGTGAAGGGGCCGAGCGAAAAGCTCCTCCGTCTGCCCCTCTTCGACCATGGTCCCCGCATACATGATGTACAGCCGTTGCGTTAGATCCATGACGACTCCCAATGAATGTGTGATTATCATGACCGTTACGTTCTTCTCGTCAACGAGTTCGTCCAGCTTTCTCAGGATCTGATCTTGGATAGTAACGTCGAGGTTCGTGGTCGGCTCATCTGCCAGTAGAAGCTGGGCCGTTGTGCTGAGGGCCTCGGCGATGCAAACGCGCTGTCTCATGCCGCCGCTTAGTTGAATGGGGTAGTTCGACATGATGCGTTCCGGATCCGGCATGCCGGTCTCCTTGAGGGCGTCGATGCACCGAGCGGAGATTTCCTTCCTCGTGAGCTTTTTCCCCGAAGCCCCGAGAGAGTCCTTCACGATGTCTCGAAGTTGCGTCCCGATCGTGAACACGGGGTTAAGGGACATCAGTGGATCCTGGAATATTGCCGTCAGCTCTGACCTCCGAAGGGTCTGAACCTCCCTTCTTTTCATCTTGAGGATGTCTGTGCCGCGATAGAAGATCTCACCCCCGGCAATCCGTGCTGGAGGCATGGGCAAGACACGCAGGATGGATTTTACCGTGGTCGTCTTGCCACAACCGGTTTCGCCTACCAAACCGACCCGCTCTCCCTCCCCGAGTGTTAACTCTACATCGTTTAGGACACTCAGATAGCCTTCGAAGATCTTGAAACCGACACTGAGACCTTTCACGTCTAATAGAGGCGACATCATTGGCCGTCACACCTCCTCGACGGCGAACACGTCTCGCAGGCCGTCGCCGACGAGGTTGAATGCCAGTATTACCACCACGATGGCCAGTGCCGGGAAGATCGTCCCCCACCACTCTCCTGGGAGACGTTTCGCGCCTTCGGCCACCATCGTTCCCAGCCCCGGCTTCGGCGGCTGAACCCCGAGCCCGATAAAACTGAGCGTCGCCCCCAAAAGGATGACGATCCCCATGTCGAGCGTAATTTTCGTCATCACAGGAGCCAAGCAGTTGGGTAGAATCTCCTTGAACAGGATGTGCAACTTGCTTGCCCCGGTTAACTCCGCCTCGCGCACGAAGTACTCGTTCCGCAAAGACGACGCAAGAGCGAACACCAAACGTGAGTACCAAGGCCACCACACAAGGGCGATTGCCATCATCTGGTTCGTTAGATTCGGCGTGAGCATTGCGGTAATCGCGAGTGCAAGGACAAGAGGAGGAACCGCGAGGAAGATGTCCGTGATTCTCATAATCACCGTTTCGATCCACGTTCCCTGGTAGTACCCGGCGATCAGCCCGAGGATAACCCCGGGGGCGACGCCGAGGCTGAGAACGACAACGCCGATCATCAGGGAGAATCGATACCCGAAGATCACGCGGCTGAAGATGTCTCGTCCGACCCGATCCGTGCCGAAGAAATGGGTTGCACTCGGAGGGAAGCCCGCGTCTCTGAAGTTGGTGTAGGGCTTTGCGTGCCCGGGGTACGGCGTGATGTACGGCGCGAGGATCGCAGCAAGAACGATTAAGATTAGGACAACCAAACCGAGCACCGAGAGCGGATTCCGGGAGAACTTGTACCAACCTTTGGCGAAGCCTCTGCGCTTCTGCTTGAGAGTGG
>CAZMOL010000096.1:0-4019 GCA_964568045.1 uncultured Thermotogae bacterium | reverse complement strand
TCGATGAACACTCGTTCCGATCCGTCACCTTGTGGATCATCTCTTGAGATACTACCACATTCTGTTCCGCTATCCCGCCAGCAACTTGTCGGCAATTGGTCGCAGATCCTTGTCGATCACCCGCCCACGGTCTGTTATCTGTCTGTCATCCAGGAAGACAGAGGCATTCAGGCAGATCCCGTCCACATGAGAGGCCGCGGGCACGCCATCGGGAGGCGCGTCCATCCTGCTGATTGAACCCATCCCCCACTGCGTGCATCCCCATACCCTTTCGTCCTCACCGAGCTGCCCCGTGAGCATCGCTCCCGGGTTGAACCCGTAGCACGTATGTGCCAGTTTGAACATCTGTGGGTCGTCCCACTTCCGAAGCCAGTTTTCGAACGCAGCTGCCTGGTGGGCTCCGGTGATCTCGACGACCCTGTCCTTTTCGACCCTGAGCTTAACGGCACTATTGAGTATCCCAATATCCGGCAGGATCGACCCATCGAACACAATCGTCCCGTTGACAGAGTCAAACGCCGGTGTCCATGAAATCTGGCCGGGGAACATGTGGGAACCTGGCACGCCTGCGTATCCTGCAGCCACATCGATGGGCCATGCTGGATTCATGTCGAACTCGACGTCCTGCCCCGCGGGTGTTGTCATCCTAACGTGTCTCGCAGCTCTCGTATTCTCCGCTACGAGATCGAGGAATTCGTTCAATAAAGGCAGATCGATGCGCGCGAAGCAGCGGATCAACACATCTACGTTCACTCCCGGCAGGCAATAGAACCTCAGCTTGGGATTCGCTTCAGCTGCCAGATTGTAGGTCGACGAGTACAGCAAGTACTGTTTGTTGAGTTCAATCCACGCGTCCGCTTCGGAAAGAAGAGCCACCAGTGCTTTCACCGGGAGCTCTCTATCGGTCGCCATCGCAGTTCCTCGCGGTGTGTGAGACCAGACGACGAGGAATTTCGCGCCGGTTGTGAACGCCGATTGGGCAATGGCATCTACAACCCGTTCATCACTTGCCGTATCCGCTGTGATGATCAAGAGTTCGCCTTCCCGGAGTTTTAACCCTTCCTTGACTACCGTGTCTGCGCCCTTGATCAGCTCATACTGGAATAGAGCCATATCCTGTCGCCTCCTCAGGGGGTCATCTGAGTATCGTTTGCATTGTAGCAAAATTAGATATGCAGTGACTAACCCGTGAAGTGGCTGGCAAGCGTTTCCGGAGTCGGCGACTGCTGTGAGGCCGGACTTTCCAGACGCTTCCCGACACTCACATTCGGCCTTCGCCGGACCAGTTTACGGACCAAGCGTGCCATTGCGCCGAGATTGACCACGGTAGCCCCGCCCGCTATCGTTCAATCGAAGGGAAACGAGATGATCGAACGACTCCTGCCGTGGGTGGTTGTTGGGTTTGTTATCGGGTTTCTGGGCATCGGTTTGTTTGCCCCCCGCGTATGGGAGCCCAGTGACGAAGTGGACCATCTGGAGGCTTTGGACCTTTCGCAGGCCGAGCAGACGTTTCTTCTCCTGCTTGCCCGCCGGCACCTGGAAGCAGTGCTCAGCGGCGAATCCCCGATCGTAGTTGATGCTTCTCACGTTTCGGAGCGTCTCAATCAACACGTCGCCTGTTTTGTCAGCCTGTACAAAGGCGAAAAGCTGTGCGGCTGTATGATAGACGCCTTTACGCCTCACGAGCCGCTCGTCCAAAACGTCCTCAGAAACGCGGTGCTGGCAGCGACAGGCGACGAGCGATTTCCACCGGTTAACGCCGATGAACTTGAGGCAATTCGGATCGAGATCAGCGTGTTGGGGCCATTGCAGGCGGCGAGTTTCGACAGCGCCGATGAGCTTCTGGCGAAGTTCTCTCCCGGCGTTGACGGCGTCGTCCTCACGACCTCTACCGGCCAATCGGCCTTCCTGCCGTGGGTGTGGCAGCGGTTTCCCGATCCGGAGCAGTTCCTCGCGCAATTGTGCGAGAAGCAAGGTGCTGAAGCGGACTGTTGGCGAACGACGCCTCTACCCAAAGTGGATATCTTCCGCGTGACTGACTTCTCCGAAGCCAATCATTAAGCCACAAGCAAGGTTTCTTTGGGCGGCTTCAGCAACGATTGACGCAGTCGGTCTAACGGATTATCCTACCTTCGGAGGGACGTAACAGTTAGAAGGGAGGAGCCACATGGCAATCAAGGAGCGACTCGCTGCGAGCGTAATCGGCTGGGGAGGTTGGACCTTCCGTGTCATCTCCTCCAAGGCGGGTGTGCGCTATATCGATCTGCACAAGCGGAGCGTGGAGGATATGTCGCGGCTTCTAAGGGGTACGATCACGCCCGATGATCGCCACAATGAAACGGTGCTGGCTCAACTCCACGAATACCTCGAGGGCAAGCGGCGGACCTTCGACGTGCCACTGGATCTTCGCGGTACGCCTTTTCAGCAGGCCGTCTGGGATCAATTGTTGAAGATCCCCTACGGCGAGACCCGATCCTATAGCGAGGTTGCTGCGTCGATCGGCCGACCGACTGCCCTGCGTGCCGTTGGCAGGGCAGTGGGAGCCAATCCTGTCTCCATTGTTATCCCCTGCCACCGTGTGATCGGGAAGGACGGCTCTCTTGTCGGCTACGGCGGTGGGCTTCCCCTAAAGGAGCGGCTTCTTGCCCTGGAGCAGGGCAGTCTGGACCTCTAGCTAGTCTCCCTGATGGTGTGTATCGAGATCGGGCGTGTCCGGCTCGACGTGGACCGTCACATTCACCGGCCGGTGGTACGCCTCTTTCACCGCTTCCTCCACGGCCATTGAGATGTTGTGACCGTCGAGCAGGGACAGTCCCGGATCGACGAGGACGTGAAGGTCGGCAAACACCTCTCTTCCCACACGACGGGTACGGAGTTGATGAAATTGTCTGACACCAACAACGCTGGCAACGGCGTCGTCGATCATCGCTACCTCCCGCGTGGAAAGCCCGCCTTCGCTCAGCTCATGTAGCACATTGAGGAACGTCTTCCCGCCGGAGGCGACGACCATTAAGCCAACGACGATTCCGGCAACCTGATCGGCGTGTCCCCATCCGGCCAGGGCTCCTGCACCACCGAGCAAGACAGCCACCGACGAGAGGGCATCGGAACGGTGGTGCCACGCGTTGGCGTGCAGCGCGGCACTGCCAACCTTGCGGGCGACGCGAACCGTCCGACGATAGATCCATTCCTTGGTGAGGATTGACAGGCCAGCTACCACCAAGACTGAAACACCCGGCTGGACGTGTTCGCGGGCATAGAGTGCCGTGCCTGCCTCCCACGCGATGTACAGCCCGACCAACACAAGAGCCCCCGCGACCAGTCCGCCGGCGAGGGTCTCGAAGCGGCCGTGGCCGTAGGGATGGCGGGCATCGGGGTGTCGTGCTCCTAAGCGGATCCCACCGAGTACGGCCAGATCGGTGGCGAGGTCGGATCCGGAGTGGATCCCGTCGGCGATGAGGGCCACCGAACCGGTCAGCAATCCACTGATCAACTTCGCGATGAGCAGCAGAATGTTGATGACGATCCCAACAAGTGTGACGCGGATTCCGGAATCGGTCCCCGTGTGATCTTCGACAGACTGGGCGATCATGGGCTTGAAGTCTAGAGGATTGCAGACAGGGCCGCAAGGGAAATAAGAACCAGGCGGCGACCTACTCTCCCAGCCCCTCGCGAGGCTAGTACCATCGGCGCTGGAGGGCTTAACTGCCGTGTTCGGTATGGGAACGGGTGGTTCCCCTCCGCCATATGCCACCTGGAAGCTTTTAGAATCATCTCAATGCCCTCAACAAGTGAACAGAGTGTGTATCACACAAGCATTCGGCCTATTAGTACCGCTCGGCTGAACGCATTGCTGCGCTTACACCTGCGGCCTATCAACCTCCTAGTCTCGGAGGGGCCTAATGAGGAGACCTCGTCTTGAGGACGGCTTCGTGCTTAGATGCCTTCAGCGCTTATCCTAACCGAACTTAGCTACCCAGCGATGCCCCTGGCGGGACAACTGGTACACCATCGGTTCA
>CAZMOL010000095.1:0-4093 GCA_964568045.1 uncultured Thermotogae bacterium | reverse complement strand
CTCAAGCCCGCGCGGCGTTCGCCACAACGGCGGGGCAGGATAGCCGATCACTGACACGTCCATCCCCTTTTGGCAGTTCGGGTTTGTTATTGCCTCCCCGGTCTTCGGGTCAAGAACACAGATGAGGTCTGGCGCGGTCACATCGGGCTGCCCGTCGTACCAGGAGACGATGTGCTCGTTCTTGTACCAAATCCGGTATTGATGGCCGCGGTCATCCGCATGTCCGGCGACAACCAATTCTCCAATGGTGAATCCTTCCTCGATTTTCCAATCGGCTTTTGTCACCTCTCCCTTGAACAAGAGAAAACCATTGCCTGCCGTGATCGCTGCTTGCACCGGATCGGCGCCCGATGAGCAGGCCTCTCGAACGGCTTCGCCGATAGAAAGCGCCTTGGACAGGGTTCCTGGAACAACCGACGTTTTCAACGCCTTTCCGTCCATCGGATGGTCGGTTACCCCGGCCCGATTATTGCTTACGACCGCGATGGCCCGAACGATCGCCTCGGCGCGGAAATCATCGGAAACCTCTTTTGCGATCAACACATCACCCTTCGCGGTCGCCACGGCAAGCGGTGTGATCGGCACCTGTTGAATGTAGAACGTCGTGTGCTGAAGCTCGGGCACCGAACGACCGGCAGGATCGGCGTCAACGATCGGGATGCCCTGCCTTGCGGCTACGCAGAGCGCGGCCGCGGTGTTCCCGCCGCCGATTTCCGTGGCAACGGCGGCAAAGAACGCTTGCCCCAGATCGGCTTCCAAGGCCTTGAATGCTTCCAAGCATTCCATTTCCTCATCACCCTGAAAGGTGCTTCCGCCCACGCCCTCCGGCGAGACGCTACCACACATGTACGGCGAGGCCACCAATGCGTCATCGGGGACCTCTTCAAGGCTGGCCAATCTGAACTCTCTACCCGCTGCCAGGTCGCTTCGAATGAGCCGGAGTCCCCGGGTGGGACTCCCGCCACCCCCTGTTCCCAGGATTGCACACCCGCGAATCAGGTCTTCCAGTTGTTGCTGATCCAACGTGCGCATCGTCTGAAGCCTCCTTTTGTTCACCTTTTCTTCCTTCTCATCTTGGGATCAAGGATCTCCCTAAGCCCATCTCCCACCAGATTGAATGATAAGACAGCGATAAAGATGGCCAGACCAGGAAAGGTGACAATCCACCAATTGGTGAGGAAAAACGTCCGTCCTGTGCTGACCATCAGACCCCATTCGGGCGTGGGAGGCTGCGCACCCAGTCCCAAGAAACTGAGGGCCGCCGAGGTCAAGATGATCGAACCAAAATCCATCGACGCCTGGACGATGATCGGGGTCAGGCAGTTGGGAAGCACATGCTTGAACACGATCTTCCCCGGTGATGCACCCATTGCTCTCGCTGCTTGAACATAATCCCTTTCGCGAACCGAAATCGCTTCGCTGCGCAGCAGTCTCGTATACCACGGCCACCACGCAATGGCGATGGCGATCATCGCGTTGGTCAGGTTTGGACCCAGCAAGGTGGAGATGGCCATGGCCAACAACAGCGGGGGGAAGCTCAGGAATACGTCGGTTATTCGCATGATTACCTCATCGAGGGCGCCGCCGGCGTAGCCGGCGACTACTCCCAGCGGTACCCCGATAGCCAGTGCGAGCCCAATCGCAATAACTCCGACCTGCAACGAGATCCTAGACCCGCACAGGATCCGGCTGAAGACGTCCCTCCCCAGCTCGTCGGTGCCGAACAGGTGTTGGGAACTGGGTGATTGAAATCTGTCCTCAATATGAGCCGCAATAGTGTCTTGAGGAAAAGGTACGATCAGCGGAGCCAACAAAGCGATCAGCACCAAAAGGCAAACAACGGATAACCCTGTTGTAGTCAGTCGATTCTTCAGTGCAAGCCGAAGGGTACGAGGCAGTCGTTTGGTCATCCCTGACCGAGCCTAATGCGTGGATCCAAGAAAGCTTGTGTGAGGTCCACGAGGAGATTTAACAGCACATAGGTGAAAGCGATCATGATTGCCACGCCCATGATCGCCGGATAATCGACGGACAGGATCGCCTTCGAGGCGTATTGACCCAAGCCCGGCCACGTGAACACGGACTCGATGAGAAACGTTTCCACCAACGAATAGGCGAACGCTAGGGCTCCCACAGTGATCACCGGTCCGATGGCATTCCGAAGCGCGTAGCCTCTTAGGATTTTTCGCTCGCGCAATCCGCACGCTCGGGCCGTTCTGATGTAGTCCTCTTCCAGGACCTCCAACATTGTGGCTCGGGTCATCCGGGCGGACAACCCCAGAGGATAGGCCGCCAGCGTGATCCCTGGTAGAACAATGTGGGACAGTGCGCTACCGAACGCAGTGAAATTGCCGGTGATCAACGAATCGAAAAGGTAGAAACCGGTGATGTGTTCGATGGGAGAGGTGAAGCGCGTCATCATGGCAACACGTCCCGCCAACGGAAATAAACCCAACTGCTTGAAGAACACGAGTTGCAGAATCATTCCCAACCAGAACGTCGGCAGTGCGACCCCCATGATCGAAAACACGCGACTGCCGTGATCCACCATCGTCCCGTCGCGGACAGCAGACGCGATCCCCAAAGGAATCCCGACGGCAAAACCGAGGAGCATGCCGAAGATGATCAGCTCCAGTGAGGCAGGAAGGTAGGTCGCGATATCCCTCAGCACCGGTTGGTGCGTTCGAATCGAGACTCCCCAATTCCCACGAAGGAAGCCGGAGATGTACTTGAAGTAGCGGATGTGAACCGGCTTGTCCAATCCCAGTTCGATCTTGGCCTGTTCGACTTGCTCCAGTTTTGCGTGCGGCCCGACCCACCGCAGCGCCGGGTTTGAGGGAACGATCACTGTCAGCAGGAAGGTCAACACGGACACACCGAACATGACGATCAAGGCCAGTCCCAATCGACGAACGATGTATGCAGTCATGGAGTCTCGGTTGCCTTTCTACATGTGCCAGTGACAAAAGAATAGAGCGGAGAGGTCAGCCTCTCCGCTCTGACTACTCTACTGTCACTCCTCCCGGTAGCAGTCGTACCAGAAGACAACGTGTGTGTAGGCAGGGTTGTCGACGTATCCCTTGAGGGACGCCCGCTTTGCTCGCGCCGAACTCATGTCGAAGATGGCGACCCCGGCGGCATCCGCCATGAGAATGTTCTGCGCCTCGACGTACATATTGGTGGCTGCTTTTCTGTTAAACAATGCCTGTTCCTTTGCCGCATTGATCAGGGCATCGTAGACCGGGTTGCTGTAGTAGGAGAAGTTGAACAAGATAGGCTGGGTCTCGAACATTGCACTCAAGAAGGAATGAGGATCCGAGTAATCCGGCCACCAGTAGAACAGCAAGATATCCTGCCGTTCGTTCGGATCTTCGGCGCTGCCGAGATCGACCTGTGCCTCCCACGGCATCCCTCTGATCTCCAGCTCAACGCCCAGCTTGGCGAGTTCTGCCTTCCACAGCTCGGCCGTTCTTCGTTCGTTCTCGTCGCCGGCCACGTAGGTGAGTACAACCTTGAACCCTCCGTCCGGATATCCCGCTTGTCCGAGCAGCAACTTGGCCGTTTCCAGACTGAAGGTGTACTGCTTCACCTGATCTGAGTACCCCCACAGTCCGAACGGAACGACCCCACGGGACTGCCGGGCGTAGCCCTCCATGACGCTATTCACGACATCATCGTAGGGAAGTGCAAACGACAACGCCTTTCGCACCAGCGGATTGGCTATTGGATGGTCTGGGCTCTTCGCGTTGTTGAACAGGGCGAGCATGTTCTGGAACGACGGCACGCTGACGATCTCAACACCGGGGACACCCCGAAGTGCTTCCAACTCGGACGGTGCCAGTCGCTGGGTAAAGTCCGCCTCGCCCGATTCGACCATCAGCCGACGTGTCCCTTCCTCGGGAACCCATTGAAACACGACTTTGTCGAAGTGATTGCCTTTCCAGCCTCCCCAGTAATCATCGAACTTCTTCAAGATGACGAGCGTATTGCCCTCGTTGCTCTCGATGGTGTAGGGACCAGTTCCCGAATCGTTGCCCTCGTAGAACCAGTCCCGGTCGGAGGAATCCGGGTCGAAGATGTGCGCGCAGTAGGC
>CAZMOL010000094.1:0-4197 GCA_964568045.1 uncultured Thermotogae bacterium | reverse complement strand
AAGTCGAAAAACCAGTACACTTGTACGGTGAGGCGCGCATTGCTCTTTTAGCTTACAAAGGAGTAGCAAGGCCGCCTTTCGGTAAGTAAATCGCCATCGATTGAAGGAGTGAAAAAACGGTATGACCTCACAAGGCGTTACTCCCCGCAGTGAAGACTATGCTCGCTGGTACACCGATGTGGTGCAGAAGGCGGATCTAGCCGACTACGCGCCTGTGCGCGGCTGCATGATCATCAAGCCGTACGGCTACGAGCTGTGGGAGAACATCAAGGAAGGCCTGGATCGGCGCTTCAAGGCCAGCGGGCACAAGAACGCCTACTTTCCGCTGTTCATCCCGATGAGCTTCATCCAAAAGGAAGCCGAGCACGTGGAGGGATTCAAGCCGGAGCTTGCCGTGGTCACCCACGGCGGCGGTAAGGAATTGGAAGAGCCGCTCGTGGTGCGACCGACCTCCGAGACGATCATCGGCTATAGCTTCGCCGAGTGGATTCAGTCCTATCGGGATTTGCCGCTACTGATCAACCAGTGGGCAAACATGGTGCGTTGGGAACTGCGACCTCGCCTGTTCCTGCGCACGATGGAGTTTCTGTGGCAGGAAGGACACACCGCCCACGCGACGCAGGAAGAAGCGCAAGAGGAGACGATGCGAATCCTCGACATCTACGCCGATGTTGCGATCACCGACGCGGCCATCCCCGTCATCAAAGGGCTAAAGAGCGTGCAGGAGAAGTTCGCCGGGGCCGAAGCCTCGTACGCCATCGAAGCGATGATGGGGAACAAATGGGCTCTTCAGTCGGGGACCTCTCACTTCCTCGGCCAGAACTTCGCCAAAGTATTCGACATTAAGTACCTCGATGAGAACAACGAGCAGAAGCTTTGTTGGACGACCTCGTGGGGCGTCAGCACCCGGATGGTCGGGGGGATTGTGATGGCACACGGCGACGACAAGGGGCTGCGTCTGCCGCCGAAGTTGGCACCGATTCAGGTGGTGATCGTGCCGATCTGGAAGACCGATGAAGAGAAAACCCTGGTTATGGACACGATCCAGGGCATCCACGAATCGCTTGGGGCTGCTGGTGTGCGTCTCCACATCGACGAGCGCGAGGGGATGACGCCAGGTTTCAAGTTCAACGACTGGGAGATGCGCGGTGTGCCGTTGCGGATGGAGGTCGGTCCAAGGGACGTGGAGGCGGGCACGGCAATCCTTGCTCGGCGAGATACTCCGGGCAGGGAGGGCAAGCAGTCCGTATCTGCTGCGGATCTCGTTTCCACTGTCATTCAGCTGCTTGATTCGATCCAGAACAACCTCCTTGTGCAGGCGACGGCGTTTCGCGACGCCAACTTGCACGAGGCCGACTCGTACGAGGAACTCAAGGAAATCGTGAACGAGGGCTGGGCACTGATCTGGCACTGCGGTACCGCGGAGTGCGAGAACCGAATCAAAGAGGACACCAAGGCCACCTCCCGCTGCTTCCCACTTGATCTAAACGAGGAGTGGCATCCGAAGGGAAAGACCTGCACCGTCTGCGGCGCGCCGGCTCAAGGGTTGGCCTACTTTTCTCGTGCGTACTAGCGTTGGCCGCAGGCTGACTTGAAAGCGATTTGGGCAAGAGCGCAGACACTCATCCTCGTCCTTCTGAGCGCCGCGGTTCTTGCCGTTCCAGCCGTTCAAGTTGCGGTCGGCGCCGCCAACGGGAATGGCACGCTTGAGATCCGTGGCCTCACCTGGCGAACCATTGCCTACTACTACCATCCCGGGATCTACCGCGAGATCTACAATCCATCGAGCAATCGACGCTTCCTCGCCAAAGCCGCGCAGGTCGGTGCCAATTGGTTGCACATCCGTGCGTTCTACAATGGCACCGCGGATGGCGGGCTGATCGGAAACGATGTCGAAGCGCAAACCGCCCTAGGCGAAGCGATTGCCGCGGCCCACGCTCGAGGGTTCAAAATCTTCCTTTCCCCGTACGTGGACTCGCATGATTACTGGGTCCTCAAACGCTGGAGGCTCGATGAGCAGTTGTGGACACAGACCGTGCTCGGGTGGGCCCGATTCGCGCAAGGCAACGACGTTGAGATGTTCTCCCCCGGTGTGGAGATGAGCCTCATCTTTGATGCGGATACTGCCGGGGAGTGGCTCAGGCAAATCCTCCCTCAGATTCGCGCGGTGTACGAGGGACAAATCGTCACTGCCGAACATCCTTACTTGGACCGCTGGGAGACCCTCGATCAGCACCGAGCCTTTGAAGGCTACGACGGCATCGGGATGACGATCTTCCCGTGGAAGCGCTACGACGATGGGAGCCACGACATCCGAAGCCTGGAGGATTTTGCTGCTGACGTACAAGAACGCGTTCGCATCATCAACTACCTTGGGGACAAGTACGGGATCGAGTGCCGATTCGTGGCCACCTTGGGGATGGATTTCTGGCAGGGCGGCGAACCCGATCCGATCACCCTGGTACAGGGCTACGGCCTGGCATTGGACGTCCTTGCGCAGGCCGGCCCAAGCGGCGCGTTCCTTCACCTGTGGGCCTCAGAACCGGATCATCTGGGAGAGAGCACCGCCGTTGAGAAAATGCTTACGGCGCGGTGGACCGGTGCAGTGAATGACTAGTGGGTAAGGCCGAAACTCTACCAAGGCCCACGGAAGTGTTTCCGGTTGCTACCGCCAGCGGACGACGATCGACTCCCGTTGAAACAGCCGCACCGCGACGTAAACCAACAACAGGTCAATCGCGCCGATCCCCAAGGCTAGGATCCAAGTTAAGGTTGGCGTGAACCAGACCAGCCCTGTCACCTGCACGCCGATCAGGACGAAGATCGGTAACACGATCACCACCGCGATGCCCTGTGCTCCTTTGGGGTCGCTGGCGCGCGAGGAACCGATCACGCCCAGTACGAAGCTCATCACCGCCACCGCCGGTGTCAGTAGGAACAGAGTCAAGTACCAAGTTGGGGAGAGAACGAAGCTGAGCAGATGCCCCCAGCCTAGACCGACCGAGGCGCCCACGAATAGCCCCGCACAGGCCCAGGTGGCAACAAAGGCGGGGATTGCTCCGGACAGGGCCTTTCCCGCCAGAAGCTCCCACGTCCGCACTGGCGTGGCCAGCAGAGGCTCCAGCGTGCGGGTGATCTTCTCCTCGACGATGCTCATCGTGGCAAACACATTGGCGATCATCGCAGGCACGATCAGCAGGAAGAAGTGGAACTGTGAGAGCAGGAGCACTCGGAACTGGTCCGCTGCAGACAGGCTCGGCAGCACGCCCGCCGCGGCCTGCGGTACCGCTTGAAGCATCGCCGTGGTAGCCACCTGCCCGTCGACGAAATTGGAAACAAGCCAGATCAAGAGAAGCGCTTGCCCGGTGACCAACAACGGGATGAGGACGACGTAGAGCAGGTTGCTGAAACTTGCAGTCATCACCGCCCATTCCTTGCGCAGGACATTGATGATCCGCTTTCCCGTCATGATGATTCCCCCTGCACCAGGCTCAGGTAGACCTCCTCCAGCGAGCGCTTTTCCTCGGCGATCTCAAGGATGCGGGCTCCAGACTCAACAAGGTGCTGCACCAACTCAGGCCTGTCGCGGTCGGGATCGTTGAGTGCTATTACCAGTCGGTTCTCTTGACGCTGCACGTCTTGTACGAAGGAAAAGTCCCTTACCGCTTCAAGGAGATTGTCACCTACCGATTCCAATTGCACGGCGATCGATCGCTTGAACTGCCGTTGCCGCAGGTTTTCGGGCGTATCCAGGGCGATGAGTTGCGTGCGTACCACGGCGATTCGCTGGCTCAGTTGTTCAGCCTCAACAAGATTGTGGGTAGAGAGAAAGATCGTGCGTCCCTCGCCACTGAGATCCTTGATCAAGTCGCGAAACTCCCGGGCGACCTCAGGGTCGAGCCCCGCCGTCGGCTCGTCGAGGAACAGGACCTTCGGCTCGTGCAGAAGCGCCCGTGCCAGGGCGAGCCGCTGCTTCATCCCCTTAGAAAACGAGGCGACCCGGTCGCTTTGCCGCTCCCATAACCCGATCAGCCGCAGGTATTTCTCGATCTGTTTTTGGCTGTCGATGGAGGGATAGAACCCAGCGAAGTACTGTAGGTTTCGCTTGGCGGAAAGCCGTTCGTAGAAGCCCGGTGCCTCTGGGAGAAGGCCGATCACTTCGTGAAGACGCTCCGGTTCCCGATCGGGGCGGATGCC
>CAZMOL010000093.1:0-4524 GCA_964568045.1 uncultured Thermotogae bacterium | reverse complement strand
GATGGCGCGCGACGAGCTTGCCCAGTTCGGCGGCCACGATGACGCTTGCCCCACCCAGCAACACGATACCCCAGTCGGAAGGGCCGAGCGCGAAGGTTCGAAACGGACCTTGTAGGAACGGCGCATACAGCAGTGGCAACGTGAGCAGGAAGCTTGAGGCAACCGCCGCGAGTAGCCACTTGTTCTTGAACACCCCTACCTGGAACAGGGACAGCCTCTCCGAGCGGCAGTTGAAGCAGTTGAACAGCTCGATCATCACCAGCGTGACAAACGTCAGGCATTGGGCCTCGATCACGGTTCGTCCCGATTGAAGGGCCCACAGAAAGACAGCGAGCGTGGCCAGCGCGGTCCACAGGCCCACTCCCCCGATGAAGGTCGTCACTGGCCGCGAGAAGATGCCGGTTTTGACGCGGCGCGGCGGCCGCTGCATCACGTCAGGAGCAGGGGGATCCACGGCGAGCGCGAGCGCGGGAAGCCCATCGGTCACCAGGTTCACCCACAGGATCTGCAGGGCCACCAGCGGGATTGCGTGTTTGCCAATCAGAGTGGTAACGATGAACGCGATCAGCATCAACAGGACCTCACCTATATTGCAGGAGAGCAGGTACAAGAGAAACTTCGTGATGTTTTCGAAGATGCGACGACCCTCTTCCACGGCGGCCACGATGGAGGCGAAATTATCGTCGGTCAGCACCATCTCCCCTGCTTCCTTGCTGACATCCGTTCCGGTAATTCCCATGGCGACCCCGATATCAGCGCGCTTCAACGCCGGGGCGTCGTTGACACCGTCGCCGGTCATCGCCACGACGTGACCTTTGTTCTGCAACGCCTCTACCACTCGCATCTTGTGCGCCGGTGACACGCGGGAGTACACCCGCACTTGCTCGACTTGCCGGTCGAACTCCTCGTTACTTACTTCGTCGAGTTCCTTGCCGGTCAGAGTCATCGCCCGCTCATCCAGCAGCCCAAGTTGCCTGGCGACTGACATCGCAGTCAGTTTGTGGTCGCCGGTGATCATCACCGAGTTGATCTTGGCTTGGTTGCAGACTTCAACGGCTTGCTTCACCTCCGGTCGGGGAGGATCTATCATGCCGACAAGCCCAACGAACGCCATGTCCTGTTCCGCCGTTTCGGCCGATTCGCCAGGAGACAAAGCCTTATTGGCAAGGCCCAAGACACGCAGCCCCTCCGCAGCCATTTTCTGGCCTTCGTCCAGAATCCTGTCCTTCTCGTCTTGAGAAAGGCCCTGCACCTTGTCATCTGAGTAGATCCAATTGCACTGGCCGACGATCTCCTCTGGAGCTCCCTTGGAATAAGCGATCGTTCCCTCGGGCGTCTCGTGCAGGGTGGTCATCCGTTTCCGCTCCGAAGAAAAGGGCACTTCATTGATGCGCGGATATCGATTCTCCAGCTCCTCCTGCTTAAATCCCGCCTTGGCGGCCAGCACCACCAACGCGCCTTCCGTGGGATCGCCTTGGATCTGCCATTTCCCGTCGGAGCTTTGAAGGTGTGCATCATTGCAGAGGGCGCTGGCTGTAAGAAGCCTCTGTACATGGGTATCCTGCCTCGGATCGAAGGCCTTCCCTCCAACATGGAACTCTCCTTTCGGTTCATAGCCCACGCCGGAAACCTCAATAAGGCGTCCGCCTGCGAAGACTTTCTTCACCGTCATTTCGTTCTGGGTCAGGGTTCCTGTCTTGTCCGAGCAGATATAGGTTGTACAACCGAGCGTCTCCACTGCGGGTAGATGTCGAACGAGGGCGTGGCGCTTTGCCATCCGCTGCACACCGACTGCCAGAGCGATGGTCACCACAGCAGGTAGGGCCTCGGGAACGGCAGCGACCGCAAGGCTGACTCCCCAGATGAACGCACCGAGGATTCCTTCGAACATGCCGACGGCAAGCCCTGCCCCAGCGACCACTGCACAGATCCCCAAGCAGGCAATCCCCAGGATTCGGCCCACTCTGTCCAGCCCGACCTGCAGTGGGGTCGGGGGCGGCTTCACGGATTCGAGCATGCCTGCGATGCGACCGAACTCGGTCGCCATCCCAGTCGCGGTCACCACCGCTTTTCCTCGGCCGTAGACCACCGTTGTGCCGGTGTAGACAGTGTTCGTTCGATCGGCAACTTGGGCTTCCTCGGGTATCGCTTCGAGCGTCTTTTCCACGGCCACGGACTCACCCGTCAATGGAGCTTCGTCCGTCTTCAGATTCATCTGCTCGATGATGCGGGCGTCAGCGGGAATGCGGTCGCCAACCTGCAGCACAATCACGTCGCCGGGGACGAGCTCTCTTGCTGGAATCTCCTTCGGCTCGCCATCGCGCAGGACAAGCGCAGTTGGTGCGGCCATCTTCTGCAGTGCCTCCAGCGCCTGTTCCGAGCGGTATTCCTGAACAAAGCCGAACACGGCAGCAAAAAGGACGATGACGAGAATCAGCACCGGGTCCCATAGGTCGCCTTCGCCCATCACCGCGAGGACACCGGAAACGACGGCAGCAACGACAAGGATGATCAGAAGGAAGCTTCTGAACTGCTCCAGGAAGAGCGTCCAGGCCGGCTTCTTTTGGCGCGTTGCTAGCTCGTTGGGACCAACTTGGGCCAACCGACGCGCCGCTTCGCTCGTACTCAATCCCCCTGCGCTTGCTTCCAGCGCGGAGAAAACCTCCTGTGCGAGCAGACTGTGCCACCGTTGTGTCGTTTTGTTCATTGCGCCGTGGTTCTCGGGTGCTGTGTTGTTCATCGCTCTTTTGTCCAAAGCCTTGTCCTGTTCAATGTAGCTGGGACACAGGGATAATACCAAGCACAACTACGAACTTCACAGTGGGGACGGAGCTTTTGTCTCTAGACGTGTCGCGGCTACGTGCCGCCACTTGACGCGGCGGGTTCAGATGCTGTCAAGAATCTTGCTCGCTTCGAGAAACGTGAGGATACCGTCGACGATGCCGTGAGCGATCTGATCTTGGTAGACAGGATCGAGCAGCTTGGCACGTTCGTCGTTACAGGTGAGAAAACCCACTTCGATCGACGCAGCGGGAAGCGTCGTGTGGCGCAGGTAGAGCTGCTGGGAACGGATCCCCCGGTCCCGTGCCGCCGTGGCCTCTACCACCGCATCCTGTACCGCAGTTGCCAGGATCCAGCTTGGATCATCCGAGGCACGGGTATCATCGACCCAGGTTTCAACTCCGTGCACCTCGGGGTAGTCGCAGGCATTGACGTGAATCGATAGATAGAGGGCCGCTCCTACTTTGTCGGCCAATTGGACGCGATCGATCTTCTCGACGTACACGTCCAGCTCCCGGGTCAACACCGGCGCGAGATCGGGGTGCGCGTCGGCAAGTGCCTTCACGCGGGAGACGATCTGCAGGTTGATGTCCTTTTCCAGGAAATCGCCGACGACAGCCCCCGGATCCCGACCTCCGTGGCCGGGATCAAGAACGAGGGTCACAGCCGGCCTCACCGGTACCGTTGCCGCAACCTCGACAGTCTTAGGGGAACGACGAAAGGCCCCGGCAAGAACAAGCGAGATAACAACCACGATGACTACAACAACCCCGACAGCCATGGCTCTCTTCATACCGTCAGGCTAGCACATACAGGCAGCGTGGGCGCGGCTACCTGTCCGATCCGTGCCACTCATCTGCCGGACCCTCAAGGCCGACACGTGTCCTTCTCTGATCCGCCGACGCGCAGATCGGAATCGACGGGGAAATCCATCGAGAACTGCTAAAGATAAAGACCGAACTCAGCCCGGGTTGTGCGATCCCTTCGTCATCCGTGAACCACGCGCACCCATGCAGCCTCCTGCCCAATCGGATAGACTCCCACTTAACGGAGAGTGCCTGGACTGAAGAAGACATCGCTGGTCTGGTTGCTGCTTGGAATCATCTGGGGATCGACCTGGCTGTTCATCAAGCTCGGGTTGGAGGATCTTCCTCCGTTTCTATTTGCTGGCCTGCGCTTCGTCATCGCGTCGGCGTTTCTGTGGGCGATCCTGGGGATGCGGCGCGTCCGCCTGCCGAAAAGGCGGCAGGATTGGCTCGTGATGGTCGGAACGGGGTTGCTCACCTTCAGCGTGGATTACGGCCTGGTCTACTGGGGCGAAAACCACATCCCAGCCGGACTGACCTCGATCCTTTTCTCGACCCTTCCGCTATTCGTGCTCCTGTTGGCCCACTTTTTTCTTCGCAATGAGCGGATGACGCGATGGAGTCTCGGTGGCATCCTGGTCGGGCTTGCCGGGGTGACGCTGATCTTCTCCAAGCAGTTGCAACTATCCGACGCACTGGCATTCTGGGGATCGTTGGCTGTTCTGGGGGCGGCACTTGCAGCGGCGATCTCCTCGGTTCTCGTGAGGCGGTTCGCACAGCATCTCGATCCGATGATCCTGACAACGATTCAAATGACCGCCGGCTGCATTCCTCTCGTTGCCCTGGGCCTGAGTTTGGAAGGCTCGCCCATCCACTTCCATTGGACGGCAATGGCGTGGACGTCCTTGTTGTACATGGCAGTCATTGGCTCCGCGCT
>CAZMOL010000092.1:0-4585 GCA_964568045.1 uncultured Thermotogae bacterium | reverse complement strand
TTTGATGTTCCCGTCGATGAAGATAATCTCGCCTTTGTGAATCGTGGCCCATATTCTTCCGGAAAGAGTGGTTCCCAGTAGGGGGGTATTCTTGCCTTTGGAGACAAGCATTTCCTCCGAGAGGGTAAACGATTCATCTTCCTCGACAAGCACCACGTCGCCGTCGTAACCGATTTGAAGCTCGCCCTTGGAAAGGTTCAAGATGTGGGCGGGATTGAGGGACATGGTGCGGGAAAGCTGCGGGAGAGAGAGCTTGCCGGGCTTCACCAGGTGTGAATAGAGGAGGGCAAAGGCGGTCTCAATCCCGGAGATGCCGGGCAGACCGTTTTCCTTATCCGCGGAGGTGTGGGGAGCGTGATCTGTGGCGATGGCGTCAATCTGCTCATCGACAAGCGCTTGCAGGAGGGTCTCCCTTGTGGCCCTGTCGGCAAGGCGGGGGTTGACGGTGTAGTCAGTTTCTTCGTCAATGCACAGATGATGCGGTGTTACCTCGCAGGTCACTCGGGTGTTGTTGCGTTTTGCTCGGTCAATCATTTCCACGGTGCGAGCTGTGCTTACATGGGCGACGTGAAGGCGACAATCGGTGTAGTGGGAAAAAATCAGATCGCGTGCCACCATTAGCGCTTCGGAGAGCGTGCGATCCTCGATACCTTGGGTCTCACAGTGTTCGATCAATGGCCGACCAAGCGAAGCGGCCTTCTGGCAAGCCGAGAGCATCACATCGTCTCGTTGCACGCCGAACCCGTCGTCAGAGAATGCCCACACGTGTGGCCCCAAGCCCTCCATATTGCTCAATGTCTCGCCCTGTAGACCGCAAGTTATGGCACCAACGGGAAAGAGCTCCACCAAGCCTGCTTCCCTGGCCTTGGCGTGTACGTGTCGAGCAACATCAGGGCAGTCACAGACCGGATCGGTATTGGCCATCACGGAGACCGCGGTGTATCCACCGGCTGCCGCTGCTCTGCTTCCGGAGAGGATGTCCTCTTTGTGCGTGAATCCCGGATCACGGAAGTGCGCATGAAGATCTACAAATCCAGGCAAGAGTGTACGGCCGTCCCCTTGGATTATCGGTACGCCAGGGATGTCCAGTCGGTGCCCGATTGCCTGGATACGCCCATCGTGGATGAAAAGGTCTCCTGAGTGTTGCCACGAAGCATCGACGAGTCGAACGTTCTTTATCAGGATGTCGGTGCTTACACCCTGACCCGTTCCCCGCAGTAGAAGCACTGATACTCCTTTCTACTCTTGTCAACGAGGATGAACACGGATTGACCGTGGCGCTCGTAGGAGCTAATGCAGCGGGGGTTCTTACATTCGATCAGATCCTCAACCCGCTCGGGAAGCCCGATCTTGACCTTCTCGGTGACCTCGCCTCCGTCGATGTAGCTGACAGTGATGTCCGGATCGAGGAGCCCCAACAGGGTGAGATCAAGTGCCAGCGTGTCGGAGATCTTGATGATGTCCTTTCGTCCCATCTTATTACTGGGCACGTTCATTACCAGGGCCACCGGGTACTCGACCTCTCTTAAGTCCAGGCGTTCGAAGATCTTGATCCCATTCCCGGCGCGAATGTGATCGAGTACGATTCCTTTCGTGATAGGATCGACGGTCAGCATCTAGTCCTCCTCGAGCAGGTGAAGGATCAGAGCCATCCGAACCAGCATCCCCAATTTGGCTTGTTGGAAATAGATTGCCCGCTCGTCGGTGTCCACTTCTTGGGAGATCTCGGTGATCCGTGGTAACGGGTGCATGACGATCGCATCCTTCTTGGCCAGCTTCATCTTCTCGGGTGTCAGGATGTAGGTATCGCGCAGTTTGATGTAATCCTCTTCGTTGAAGAATCGTTCCTTTTGAATTCGCGTCATGTAGAGGACATCGCACTGACACAATCCATCTTCCATTGAAGCGCTCTCCTGGATCTCCGTGTTCGAGCCTGAACTGGCAACGTCATCTTTTATTGAGTTTGGGAGCCGGAGTTCTTCAGGGGAGATCAAGACGAACCGGATGTTACTGCGGCGGGCCAACGCTCTGAGGAGCGAATGCACCGTGCGGCCGTACCGCAGATCCCCACAAAAGGCGACGGTAAGATCATGCAAGCGTCCTTTGAATGTGCGAATGGTAAACAAGTCAGTCAGGGTTTGGGTGGGATGCTCGCGTGCACCATCACCGCCGTTGATCAACGGCACCGGCGAATACATGGCAGCAAGCCTCGCTGCCCCCTCTCTGGGATGTCGCATGACGATGAGGTCGGCATATCCGCCGACTGTACGAATCGTGTCGGCCAGACTCTCACCTTTTGCCACCGAACTTGTGGCGACGTCACTGACACTGAGCACCTGCCCCCCCAGCCGCATCATCGCGGCCTCAAACGAGAGGCGAGTCCGGGTACTCGGCTCGTAGAACAGTGTTGCCATGAGTTTGCCGGCACATCGGGATGCATGTTTTGAAGGACCTTCTTCTATCTGGTTGGCGAGATCGAAGAGGGATTTGTATTCGGGAGGAGACAGGTCAAGGGAGTCAATAAAATGCCGGCCGGTTGACTTGGCCGCATTTTTTCGTTCCCTCATCTTGGGCGGACATTATACACCTCTCGCATGGGCAAATGCAACACTCGAAATGCGCCCAAATCCTGATGGGGCTACTGCCGCTTCAGGTGAGTACACTACGCTACGCTTGCGCAAAGATTGCTGGTTGGCGTACGTTGCTTATCGGAAAGCGCTGGCTGTTAAGGAGAAGGGAATGATTGACTATCGGAAGCGTCGAGATGCACTGATGGAGAGTATTGACGTCGATGCGTTCGTGGTGATTCACCTGGAAGGTCTGGCCGCGGATCAACCGTCCATGGCCTACCTGACTGGGTATTCCGGATTTGGCGTCTTGCTGTTCACGCACGAAGAGGTCCTCGCGCTCGCATCGATGACCAACATCGACCAGGCGCGAGTGGATGCCCCCCATCTGAAATGGCAGGTTCTGGATTGGAATTATGCACAATCAATTGCGGACGTTGTCTCTGCAAAAGGAATCTCGCGCCTCGGGCTGGCCGCGAGACGGATCAGCTTGGCCATGGTGCGGGACCTGGAAGGACTTGTCGATACCGAGATCGTCCCCTTCGATGATCCGGTGGCACGTCTCCGTCAGATCAAGGACGAGGCCGAGATTGCGTGCATCCGCGAGGCGACGTGCGTGACGGAGGAGGCGCTCAAGCGACTTCTTGCGGAGGTGAAGGTTGGGATGAGTGAACGGCAGATTGCACTTCGGTTAGAGTTTTTGATGCGGGAGATGGGGGCGCAGGGCGTGGCGTTTGACCTCATCGTCGCTGCGGGGACGAACAGCGCGCACCCGCATCACCGCCCGGATGATACGCCCTTGCAGCCGGGTGAATTGCTACTGTTCGACATTGGGGCCCGCGTTGGCGACTACTGCAGTGACATCACCCGGGTGGTTTCCGTGGGGACTTCCTCATCTCAGGCGAAGGAGATCTACGAACTTGTCTTGCGTGCCAATTTGTCGGGGATCGAAGCGCTGGTGCCCGGGGCAAGCGGTTCTTCGGTGGAAGCCTCGGCACGTGCGGTGATCGAGGAGGGAGGCTACGGAGAGCATTACACGCATGGACTAAGCCACGGCGTGGGACTGGAAGTACATGAACTCCCGTTTTCCTCTGGCCCTAATAGTGTTAAGGTTTACGAGCCGGGCATGGTTGTCACAGTGGAGCCGGCGATCTACGTCCCCGGTTTGGGTGGCGTTCGTATTGAGGATACCGTGGTTGTCACCGAAGACGGGCCCGAGGTTCTCAGTACGTTCTCCAAGGAACGGTTGATCGAAGTTGGGTGAGCAGAAACTCGCGTGTGGCCCATGCAGTCGGCAAAGCGAGCCTATCCAATGCAGATCAGCTTTTCCTGTGGGTGAGACAGGAAGAGGCATCCGTTGGCGGTGATGAGAACATCCTCTTCCAGGCTGACCTGCCCGTGCTTGTTGGTGCGAACGTTGAGTTCGATTGTGAAGACGTTTCCCTCCTCGATTACCCCCTTGGGGCGCTCGCCGAACAGCTCCCACAGCGGCGCCAGACGCGTGCCACCATCGTGGGCAAACTGGCCGATTTGATGCCCCAGTCCGTGTTGGAACTCCTCGTAACCGTTTCGAAGCACGATCTCCCGCGCTACCGCATCGACCTCGCAACCGAGACGGCCGGGGCGGACGAAGGCAGCGGCGGCCACGATCGCTTCTCGAACCGTATTGAAGGCATCCCGGACTTCTTCTGGGACGGTCTCGGGCGGACCGAAGAAGACCATCCGTTGCAGGTCCGAGCAATACCCTCGAGCACAGACGCCGAAGTCGAAGTGCAAGAGGTGTCCAGGCCGGGTACGGTTGTCAGTCGGCCCGGCGTGCCCGAATTCCTTGTCCGGTCCGGCGTCGACGGCCGGACAGTATTTCGGGTCCCAGGCACTGACTACACTGTGATCTTTCATACGAGCATTCACGAACGCCGCAATTTCGCGCTCCGTCTGGCCAGGCTTTAGGTAGTCGGAAATGTCGTCGAAGATGCGCTCGGTGATCTCGATGGCCTCCCGAATCCGATCGACTTCTT
>CAZMOL010000091.1:0-4790 GCA_964568045.1 uncultured Thermotogae bacterium | reverse complement strand
ACAATCTCGGGCACGCCGTTCTCATCGGGGTACATCGTCGCTTCTCCCCTCACATAGACATACCCCTAGCCCGTGCTCGGCATAGCGAGTCTCTATCAGACGTAGGATTCCCTGAGCCGTGGCAGAATCTCTCTCCGGAATCCACAAATTGAATTTCTGAGCTATGGAGCCCGCATAGATTAGCGCCCCATCACCGGCCCATTTGTGGATCCCGCCCTGCAGATCACAGAAGACTGTCAGTGGACTCTTGGCGTTCGCTGCTTCGACGATCTCCTCATAGTCCAGCCGGACCGACAGTGCCCCCGCCTGAACGCCGAAGCGCCGATAATCTTCAACAACACCTGCCCGCAGGTGCCACCAGGGGAGGAGTACATCGTAATCTCTGGAATTGCCGCCGGCGTTTATGTCGGGTGTCCACACCCCAACGCCTTGCGCCTGTGCCTGCGCTTCGGCCCTCATAAGGTCTTCATGGTACAGCCGAGATCGTCCGTACTTGACGAAATACGGACTCCATCCTTCCCGTACCGCGTCAAGATTGTAATTCCTACCATCCTTGTACACGCAGCAGATCAGTCGCCCGTAGTTGCCTCGATGTTTTTTCATGCAGACCGGAACGTGATCGCTGGTATCAAACTCAACATCCACGAAGACATCGCCCGTTGGAAGGCCTTGGTCGTCCGCACCAAAGAACTCCTTTGCCCATTTGGAGGCAGCCTTTCCTGCATTCGTCACAGGCTTGTAGCCACCACGACGACTCTCTTCGGTGTCCAAGTAGACCAGACGAAGCGATTCTTCTCCGTTATCCATGAGCACTTTGACGGTGTCCCCATCAACGACTTTCGTCAGTTTTGCCTGTTTGATGCATGTTCCCTTCACAGCTCATCACCTCCCGGATGGCCCAACATCGGTCTGCGATGATCGCCGAGTTGCCGCTACGCCCTGGAACTTCGCTCAAACCGACAAAACGCTATCAGAGGCCATCTATCATGTCAACTGGGAAGAGAAGACCTTCGTTCAGCATTTCTGTACAAATATTGACGCGGAAGACTCTCACGAGTGCTTGCGGCGGTCACGTCGCGGGAAAGGAGAGAAGAGCCAGAAATTTCCGTTACATCCGCGGAGAGTCCTCCAAATATCGAGTGCAAGAGCCAACTGTGAGGCTCCCTTAACAGCAGGGCAGGAACCTCACCGCGGGTTTGCCCATTCTTGCGGCGGCCCGCCCGAGGTCCTATGCTCTGCGCTATGCACAACCCTCCGGTAGTGAACACTCTGTTCCCTAGGTTGGCTGCGCCGAGTGGTGAAGGCCGGTTCCTGCGATGAGCATTCTCGATCCTGCGGAGAACCTCGAGAGATCGCAAAGCCTCGTGGGGTACATCCCGCGATCGCAGGCGACCGAAGAGACCTACGCGCAACTTGGGTTTCGCTGCGGCCTGGAGATTCACCAACAACTAAAGACTGAAAAGAAACTGTTTTGCCGCTGTCCTGCCGGTCGCTACCAGAACGGAGAGGACGACTACGATGCCGAGCTTGTCCGCCACATGCGCCCCACTCTGAGCGAACTCGGAGAATACGACGGCACGGCGCTGATGGAGTTCAAGACGAAGAAGAACATCATCTACCGCATCAAGGGGGAGTCGGCCTGTACATACGACATCGACGACACACCTCCGTTTCCACTGAACCGGGAGGCACTGGCGATAGCGGTGGAGGCTGCGCTTCTTCTCAAGACGAACATCGTCGGAGAGCTACACATAACGCGCAAACAGTATCTCGACGGAAGCATTCCTACTGGATTCCAGCGCACGGCAATCGTGGGAATCGAAGGTGAGATTCCACTGGCCAACAAAGCAGTGCGGATCATCCAGCTCTCCGTTGAGGAGGACTCGTGCCGGGAAGTGGCGGACATCGGCCACGAGAGAACCTACACCACCGATCGACTGGGTATCCCCCTCATCGAGACGGTGACCTATCCCGACATGACCACTCCTGAGGAAGCCGAGGAGGCCGGACAGTACTTGCGCTTCGTCGCCCGCAGCACCGGCAAGGTAAACACGGGGATCGGTGCGGCGCGCCAGGACGTAAACGTGAGCATCACCGGCGGCACGCGGGTGGAGATCAAGGGTGTGTCTCGCCTTCGCTTGATTCCCGAGCTGACGCACAACGAGGCGTTTCGCCAGAAGGCGCTCCTGGAGATCCGCCAGATGTTGTGCGAACGGGTGCGGGATCCCGACAAGTGGACGCTCCGCTGCGCGGAGGTGGAGTGGGATCAAATCGAGATGCCTTCTGATCTCATCGACCGAGTAGTACAGCACGATCTGAAACTACTGGCGATCAATCTCCCCTCATTCGGCGGGGTCCTCTCCTTCTTCACCCAGCCCGGCCGGGTATTCGCCGATGAGATCTCCGATCGGCTGAAGGTGATCGCCTGCCTCGATGCGCCGAACATGGCCCACTCCGAGGACTCCGATCCGACGTTCACACAGCAGGCTTGGGCGGCAATCTCTGCCCTGCTCGACGCCGATTCGGGCGACGCTCAGCTTCTGGTGTGGGGACCGCAGGCTGATATACAGACGGCGCGGGAAACCGTCGAAGAGCGGTGTCGCCTGGCGTTTGTCGGTGTGCCCAACGAAACGCGAAAAGCACTTCCCGATGGCACGACGATCTTCGAACGGGTTCTGCCCGGACCGAATCGGATGTATCCGGACACCGATTCCGCCCCTATTCCGATCGACGATACGTTGATCGAGTCCATTCGCGCTACGCTCCCTGCCGACGTCTCTGAGCAGATGGCGAAAATGGCCGCCTGGGGAATCCCCGAGGACGCGCGCCGCACCCTCCTGCGAAGGAATTTGGTACCGCTTGTAGAGCGGCTGGCCAATGACGGCGGTGAGGAGCCCGCATTCATCGCGACACTCGTCGCCCACACGCTGAAACGATACACTGCCATGCTCGCCGATTCCGGGTCGTCCACCGCGGATCGACTTCGCGCTCTGGTCGCGTTTCTCAAACAGCGGGGTCTCGATCGCGACCTCCTCAAGGCGATGACCCCGGCGGCGCTGAGCAATCCGACAAGAGACTTCGAGTCAATCCTCGCCGAGCTCGACTATCGGCCGCTACAAGAAAAGAAGATCTTGGAACGGATTCCCGCACTGCACAACGCGTTTGACCGTCAGAACAAGACTGACTGCCCCCGTGCACGACGGGACTGGATCATGGGGCAGCTGCGGCCGCTGGCACTGGGAAACATGCGCCTGGCACGACTCGCTCGCGCAATCGAGGAGGAGGCGCCATGAGCGACGCCCACAAGGGATACAAAGGCAAAGCGTTGGCGATTCTGAAGCGGTTCGACGTGCGTGTGTGGAGCGAGGCCGTGATCGATACCACGCGCGGCACGTTTCGCGGCATCATCCTTCCCCGATCGGAGAACGACGACGATCACCACGTCGTGTTGAAGCTCGTTACCGGCTACAACGTGGGGATCACCGTGGAGACAATCAACGACATCCACGAGGTCGGCTATCGCGAGGCACACTACAAGATCCCGGAAAAGGAGTTTCCCTCCTCTCCGAACAAGCCCAACGTGAAGCTCCTCGGCACCGGCGGAACGATCGCCTCGCGCCTCGACTACCGCACCGGCGCCGTGATTCCCGCGTTTTCACCCGGTGAGCTGTACGGCGCGGTCCCCGAACTGGCCGACATCTGCAATCTCACCACCGAGAAGCTGTTCGCCGTGTTCAGCGAGAACATGGGACCGGAGGAGTACAAGGCACTGGCGCTGGCGATCCGCGACGAGATCGAGAAAGGAATCGACGGTATCGTTATCGGCCACGGCACCGACACAATGCACCACACCGCCGGCGCACTTGCGTTCATGGTGCAGAACCCACCCGTCCCAATCGTCATGGTCGGCTCGCAGCGCTCCTCCGATCGCCCCTCGTCGGACGCGGCGCGCAACCTGATTCACGCAACCACCGCGGCAGCCACGTCGGACATCGCCGAGGTGATGGTGTGCATGTTCGGCCCCACGTCCGACGAATACGGCCTGCTGCACCGCGGCACGCGGGTGCGCAAGATGCACTCCTCGTACCGGTCCACCTTCCGCACGATCGGCGATGTCCCTCTGGCAATGGTGACCAGCGATGGGGTCACACCGTTGCGCGATGACTACAATCGGCGCCGCAACGACCGCCGCGTGGAGATCCACCCGTATTTCGAGGAGCGCGTAGCGCTGGTCTACTACTATCCGAACATGCATCGCGACATCGTCGATGCGCTGGTCGACAACGGCTACAAGGGAATCGTCATCGCCGGCACAGGCCTTGGTCACATCAACAAGCCGGTCTATCCTGCGATCGAGCGTGCCACCGCCAAGGGCGTAGCGATCTACATGACCGTGCAGACCCTATGGGGGTACGTACACATGTTCGTCTACGACACCGGCCGCGACCTGATGGCCAAGGGAATCATCCCCGCCGAAAACATGCTTCCCGAGGTCGCCTACGTGAAGCTCGGCTGGTCCCTCGGCCAGACCGACGATCTGGACAGGGTGAAGGAGATCATGCTCACCCCGATCTGTGGCGAGATCACCGAGCGCGAACCGCACGACGGCTATCTCATCTTCCAAGGCGGCATGCCAGAACTCGAAGCCTTCCTCAAGCGGATTCACAAGTAGCCGTCTCGCCGGTGGCGAAGATTCCGCCGATCGGACACAACGTGCGAGTTACTCCTTGCAATGCGATTGCGGGACAACCCCGGCCCAGTGGCCAGCGAAGAGATCACTCCGGCAGAGC
>CAZMOL010000090.1:2357-5307 GCA_964568045.1 uncultured Thermotogae bacterium | reverse complement strand
GTTCACGGTGTCGGGAGCGCTCAGCAACATTGTAGCATTCGAAAAGGCGTTTTTCGTTAGTCCATAGGCGCAAGATCACCGCTGCCGCGGGCAAAAGGAAAGCAAGCGGAGAACGATCAATCTTCCCGACCGACGACAATCGCGCGTGCGTCCGGAACACGAGCGTTTGCGGCCGAGCCGGCACTTGCTCTTGAGAGTTCGCGCGGACGCTCTATCATAGACATACAGCCCTGATTGGGAACTGTATGCTTCATGTTTTTGATGACTTGGTAGGCACTGGCTGTCTGGACTCTGGTACGTTTAGGAAATTCGATAGGATCGGGCAGCCAACAGGAACTATGAAAAGACCAAGCGTGCCTGGTCAGAGCCACTGGAGGCGGTATGTTTCTGACCCAAATGTTCTACAGTAACCCTGTATGGACGTGGCTACTCGCTGCTGCGGTGATTATCGTTGTTGCGATGATCCTCATTCTCCTGCGGCGCTTCGTCCATCGCCGCCTTGTTGAATTCGCGAAACGAACGGCCACCAAGGTCGACGATTTGACTGCAGCCGTTCTGGGAAGAACGCAATTCTGGTTCTTGGCGGCTGTTTCACTCTACGTGGGGTCACTCGTGCTCACGCTTCCCGCCGTGGCAGTCCGCGTCATCAGCACGATCGCGGTCCTTGCACTGCTGATTCAGGTGGGAATCTGGGGGACGGCCCTCGTCACATTCTGGATGACCCGTTCTGTCAAGCGAAAGCTGGAAGAAGACGCCGCCACGGCCACATCGATGGCCGCGCTCGGGTTCATCATCAAGTTAGTTCTGTGGGCGGTCATTCTCCTCCTTGCCCTCGACAACATGGGCCTGGACATCACGGCATTGATCGCTGGCTTGGGGATTGGAGGGATCGCCGTCGCGCTCGCCCTTCAGAGTATCCTCGGGGACCTGTTTGCGTCTTTGTCCATTGTCATTGACAAACCATTTGTGATCGGTGATTTCCTCATCGTCGATGATTTGCTCGGCACGGTGGAGCGAATCGGGCTGAAGACGACGCGAGTTCGAAGCCTCTCCGGCGAGCAGCTCGTCTTCGCCAACAGCGATCTGCTCAATAGTCGCATCCGCAACTACAAGCGTATGTTCGAGCGCCGCATCGTGTTCTCGATTGGCGTCACCTATCAAACCCCGTCCGAAAAGCTCACTGCCATTCCCGCAATGATCCGCGAGATCATCGAAGCCCAGGAAATGACGCGGTTCGACCGCGCCCACTTCAAAGCATACGGTGACTTTGCGTTGATGTTTGAAACCGTCTACTACGTCCTCGTCCCAGACTACAACACCTATATGGATATTCAACAGGCGATCAACTTGGCGATTTACGAGCGGTTCGAGAAGGAAGGAATCGATTTTGCCTATCCGACTCAGACGCTGTACGTCAGCCCGGAACAACCCTCGACAGCCACGCCGCCAGGATAGATCGACCGATGCTGCGACCCGGAAGAGGGTAGACAGATGACCAAGGAACGCCACTGAATCCTCGACTCCTGTTGGTCCTTGTGGGCTTGGCAACACTGTTGGGCTGGCTCTGGTTGAATACAGGAAACGAGAGCGAGACCACCTGGATCATCCGCGCCGATGCGCCAATGGCCATCGGCAGCTACGGCGACAATTTCGCCTATTCCGGCGAGGACGTCCGTCCGATCGACGGCAGCTTGGAGCTTCGTTTGAACACGGGCCGCCGGGCGGGAAGGATCAGCGTTTCTTTGCAGACAATAGACGCAAGCGGCCCGTTGCGCGTGTCCGCTAAACGGTCGCTCGACGGCGAGATCACGCTCGTCTCACGGATCGATCGCTCATCAACCGTGAGTGAGGAGATCTTCATCCACGGTGACACCGGGATCGGTGGGCCGGAGCTTCCGCGCACCTACGCAACCGTTGCCGGCTGGAGCAGGTTTAACGTTTCCGAGAACGGAGCATTGGTCTATGAGGATCTCTCCGGCGAGTGGGCGCTGATACAGGCACTGCGCAGAAGCGACGGAGCAATCCGCCAGAGTGGCCTGCTCTACAGCCCGCTGCTTCGCGACAAGAGAGGGTTTGCCGATGTCGAGCAAAGCGAGTTTCTTCTCCTGCTTCATTCCGGCGCGGGGGATTCCGAGAACCTCCCCCCCTACGAAGTTGCGCTGCACGTGGTGTTCACCGATGTGACGATCGAGATCGGCCCGCTTAGGGGACTAGATGGCTGAAGAATCCCCTTCAGATTCGGGTTTCACCTCCACCGCCGCGTCCATCTCCAGCTGCGCCTGCTGATCGGGCGAGCTGGTTTTGGCTGCTTTGCGAAACGGCGCTAACGACAGAAGACCCTGCTTGATTTGGAAATAATCCGCTGCCCTAGCAATCGCCGCCACCGTACCGCACAGCAGAAGCTGATCCCCTGCCAGGAGTCGCTGGGAACCGGAAGGAGCAACTAACCGATCATCCTGTGCTCGGATGAGACCAGCGATCACGCACGCTTCAGGGAATCGTCGATCAGCGACAACCTCTTGGACCGTTTTTCCTGTGGCACGCGAGTTCGGGGGTGCCTTCAGAGAAACGATGATCCCCTTGCCTGCCGCGAACGTCGCAAGTTGATGAATCTGCGGATGCTCAATTTCCAACAGAAGCTGATCGAGAAACAGACCGGACACATCGATGATGCTGGTCACCCCGGCCTGTTCGTAGGCCTGGCGATACTTGGGGTTGGGCATGCGGGTGATGATGCGCTTGACTTCAGTAGCCTTTGCGAGAAGTGAAAACGCCAGGTTATCCGCACTCTGCCGCATCAACGCCACCGCAACATCCGCTCGGCCAATCTCCGCTTCTTCGAGCACGGTTATATCGGTGGCATTCCCACAGAGGGCGACCACTCCGAGTTTGGAACTGACCAGTTCACACAGTTCGCGATTGAGGTCGATAGCAATCACGTCGTGACGGC
>CAZMOL010000090.1:0-2257 GCA_964568045.1 uncultured Thermotogae bacterium | reverse complement strand
CTGACCAGTTCACACAGTTCGCGATTGAGGTCGATAGCAATCACGTCGTGACGGCTTGCGGCCAGACTCGCAATCAAACGTCTTCCTACCAATCCCGCTCCTGCAACGACGATGCGCATCACGCCTCCTTACGACCACACTCTCCTGGAAAAGATCAAAAGCAGCGGCAGAATCTCTAGCCGCCCCGCCACCATGGCCAGGATGTACCATACCTTAACCCCTGTCCCAACCGAAATAAAACTTCCCTGGGAAATGTAGCTCGGGCCGATGTTCCCCAGGGCAGAGAACATCCCTGAGGCCGATTCCAGCGGGCCAAAACCGGTGAGAAGACCGGTGACCAATCCTCCGAGGGCAAGCAGTGCAAGCCAGGCAAAGACGATCGCGGCTGTACGTTGCACTTCTTCGGCGCGGATGATCTCTCCATCGACCAGAAGCGGATTCACCTGCCTTGAAGAGCGGCTAATAGAGCGAAGCTGCTGCCACCAGAGCTTTCCCATCACCCCGATCCGCAGCACCTTGACCCCACCGCCTGTCGAACCGACACACCCTCCGATGACCATCAGCAAAAGAAAAACCTGCTTGGCCAACGGAGAAAAGGCGGCTCCGGCAACATCCTGTGTGGTGAATCCGGTCGTTGTCGCTATGGAGACGACGTGGAACAAAGAGGAGCGGATGTGGCCGTGCACGCCATAGGCTTCCAAAGGAGCTCCACTTCTCAAGCCAACCAACAGGGTCGCGCCAAGCAGTAGTAAGATCCACAAGCGCAGCTCCATGTTGCGCCAAATGCAGCCGAAGCGGCGGCGAAGCAGATTCCAGTGAACGAGAAAACTGGTACCGCCGAGGAACATAAACGCGATAATCGTGTACTCGATCGCCACGTGGTGCTTGTAACCCACTTCCGCAAAGTAGCCTATGCTGGCATCGTGGGTCGAGAAGCCGCCGGTGGAAAGGGTGGTCAGGGCGTGCACAACCGCATCAAAGAGATCCAGCCCTTCCGCCCACAGGGCAAGGGCGCAGGCAAGGCTCAGACCACCGTATATCGCCCACAAAATGCGAAGTGAGCTTAATAGGCCCGGGGCAAGGCGCTTGGACGCCACTTTGTGCGACTCGGCCAAATAGAGACTGTGCGGCAAGCCACTACGAAGAGCGATGAGCAAGAACAGAGTAAAGATCCCCAATCCACCGATCCACTGCGTCAATGCTCGCCAAAACAAGATGCTGTGCGGTAGCCCATCCAATCCCATAAACAGCGTCGTTCCGGTTGTCGTAAATCCGCTCACCGTCTCAAAGAACGCATCCAGATAGGTGATCTCAAGCGCCAACCAATAGGGAACGGCACCAATCAACGACAGGGTGAACCAGCCCAAAGCAGCCGTTGCCATCGCCGTTCCACCTGCGAGAGGACGCGCCCTGAAAAGTGAGACAAGCCCCACGCCGAGTGCAGCACTGACCGCCGCGGGAATCACATAGATTCGGAACGGGAACTGCACCGTCTCCAGATACATCGCGCTGATGATCAACGGTAGAGCCTGCAGAAACGCAAACGCGATCAGGACGATTCCGAGATAATGCAACACCGTGCTCAGGTTTTTCATCTGCCTCTTCCGTCTCAGCCTCTTCTTAGGTCGTGCGGGTTCATCTTAAGGGATTTGAGATACTCTATAAAAAGGACTCTTCGCTATTCGGTGGGGGTAACCTGTCAACAGGTGCACCTGCGCAGGTAAGCTCGACTGCGACCTCAACCACCTAAAGCAAGGGGCTTATTGACGAAGAATAGCATTCGCATGCCCCGCCCGGAAGGGCGGGGATAAGAATGCTGCTGCCGTAGGCAGCAAGCTGTGATAGGCTAGTGGCATGGTGATGAAGCGGGCCAGCCACAGTGTGTACGACACCAGTTGCCATTTGGTATGGGCTCCCAAGTACCGGAAGTGGGTTCTGCGAGGAGAGATACGAGAGCGGGTTAGGGAGCTGTTTCACGAGATAGGACTGCACCATGGCTTCGAGATCATGGAGCTGGAGGTAGCGAAGGATCATGTTCACGTTTTCATCAGTTTCCCGCCGAAGTACTCAATTACGAAGGTGGTAGGGATACTCAAGGCAGTGAGTGCGAGGGAGATACGAAAGGAGTTCCCCGAGGTGAAGGATGAATTGTGGGGTGGAGAATTCTGGGAAGGCGGTTACTTTGCCCGAACCGTTGGGGATCAGGTTACGACGGATGTGATCAGGCAATACATCCGTTTTCATGAAGACAGGGCGA
>CAZMOL010000089.1:0-5617 GCA_964568045.1 uncultured Thermotogae bacterium | reverse complement strand
GCCGATGCCGGCGCATGGCGAGTGTATTCCTCATAAAGCCTTTTCAAAAGCCTGGTGTGATCACGGGAGGATGAGTTCATCTCTATGCGGGACTCCTTTCTGTCGTTTGCTTGATTGAATCCTTGAGTAGTGCGCGCTCCGAACCTCCTCTATCCAGAACGGCAAGCGCGAATCTGTGTGGCCGAGTTTTCCAGGCCCTCCTGGGGGCTGCTTGGCAAGCTCGACATAGGCTCCCGGACGCAGGAGGTGTTCCAGAAATGTGATCTGTGCAACGCCCTGCGCCCATGTGCAGCCAATCGTCTGGGCTCGCCACCCTCCGAGGACTCCGCGAATCCCAAGTCCCTATCACTTGATGTCCACTTCCCGAAGCTGATGTGCTGCTTCTTCAGGGGGGACAGGATTGATGTAGAGCCCTGTGCCCCACTCAAATCCAGCCACTTTGGTCAACCGCGGCATGATCTCGATTCGCCAGTGGTAGTCGTATTGCAACGTCTTCCAGTAGCCAGGTTTACCGGCGCGCGGGACGGGATTGGGAGCGGTCTGCAACACGAAGTTGTAGGGAATGTCTCCGAGAAGCGCTCCCAGTCGTCCCAGGGTTTGCTTCAATGTGACAGCGAGGCCGTCTCGCTGTTCGCTGTTGATCGTTGTGAAGTCGTGTGAGTGCTCGCACGGATAAATGATCAATTCGAACGGGAACCTCGCTGCGTATGGCGCCAGTACCACATACCCATTCGATTGCTCAACGACGCGCACCCCGGCCCGTATCTCGCCAATCAGAATGTCGCAGAATATGCAGCGCTCTTTTCGTTCAAAGTAGTCCCTGGCTGTCTCCAGCCCGTCACGGACTTCTCGTGGCGTGATTGGAGTGGCAATGATCTGCGAGTGCGGGTGTGATAGAGACGCTCCGGCTTCCGGGCCGTGGTTCTTGAACAGGAGCACGTAGCGGTGCCAGCTATTCTCCATCAGACCACGCAGACGATCGATGTACGTGTCCACGATCAGCCGAACGTGTTCGTCGGGGAGATCCGGAATCTGTCTCTCATGATTGGGACTCTCAATGACCACCTCGTGCGCTCCAACGCCGTTCATGCGGTCGAAGAATCCTTCCACCGCCTGTCGCCCACGTTCGTCGTAGCTCTGCAGCGCCGGGAATTTGTTTGTAACTACACGGATGCGCCATCGTCCGTCTGGCCCATCGACACGGTGTATCTCACGAGGGGTCAAATCCTCTTTGCCCGGACAGAATGGACAGGTTGAGGGATCACTTGTAGGGGGCTTCCGGCGCTCCTTGTTGTAATCGAACGGGCGCTTGCCCCGTTCAGGGGCGATAATGACCCATTTTTTGGTAATCGGCCCGCGCCGTAGCTCAGACATGTCTCCTCTTGTTGGCTTCGTTCTCTCGCCGGTGTGTGCAAGTGTTTTCCGTCTAGCGAGTATTATAGTGCGCCCTTGGGCAAAGAGGTAACGCCGCACCGCGTTGGTCTCGCTAAGCGTGGTCTAGTTGTCCTTATCCCCTCGCTGCTTCCCGATCTGGTTGACAAAAATGGGTCGCTTTGGTAAATTATCGAAAGAGAATCGCTAGTGAGTGAAAGAACGATGCTAGTTGACGAAAGGCGCCATCAGATCGCGCAGGTGGTATTGGCCGACGGTGTGGCCACCGTAGCCGAGTTGAGCGAGCGATTTGGGGTCTCGCAGGTGACAATACGGTCCGATCTTGAGACGCTCGAAGCCCAGGGGATGCTCAAGCGAAACCGTGGAGGCGCCGTTACCAATCGGGTCCTGCGATTCACTCCCACATTCCAGCAACAAACTAGCCTGTACCGGGAAGAGAAGATGGCGATTGCTACGGTGGCTGTGGAGCTGCCTGAGGATGGGGACTGGGCAATCGTCGATGCCGGCAGCACGACGCTCTACGTCGCGCACAATCTGCGGGATCGCCAACTTACGGTGGCAGTGAACTCGGTCTACGCGATAAACGAACTCGTGGAAGCGCCCCAACTTGATGTAATACCGATTGGCGGAACGCTCTACAAGCCCTCGCTGTGTTTCGTCGGTCCTTTGGCGGAGGCGTTTCTCGACGGGCTGCATTTTGACTGGCTGTTCTTGGGAGTAAACGGCGTCAGCCCTCGTGGAATTTCGGTAAACAATCCGTATGAAGCTGGCATCAAGCGAAAGATGATGGAAGTGGCGGATCAGGTTGTCGTGTTGGCAGATGCTTCGAAGATTGGGCTGGACAGCTTTGTGTTTCTTGCGCCACTCTCCGAGGTGAACGTCCTGATCACCGATTCTGGAGCGCCGAAAAGGGACGTTAAGCTGTACCGCAAGTTGGGAACGGAGGTACGGATTGCCGATGCTTAGCGTTGCCATGCTGAGCCCGCACGGGGATCCGCTCGGGAGAATTGGAGAGCCGGATATCGGCGGCCAGTGTGTGTACCTTCGTGAGCTTGCTGCTTCGCTTGCCCAGAAAGGGGTCAGCGTTACCACCTACACGCGCGACAGAGCCGACGGAAAGCCCCAGCGTGAGACCATCGCCCCGGGAGCAACCGTTGTGCGTGTTCCTTGTGGCCCAAAACGGTTTCTACCCAAAGAGGAATTGGGCCCCCACCTCGAGCAGTTCGCTGAGAAAGTTGTGGCAGAGCTTCATAACGGGCAGATTATCCATTCTCACTTCTGGGATGGAGGGAGGGTCAGTGTTTTTTTGCGCGAAGATCGGTTTTGGATTCACACATCTCACTCATTGGGAAGGCGAAAGATGGCATCCCTCCCAGAAGCGGATCCTTCCCAGTTCCAAGAACGAATTGCTGTGGAGACCCACGTTATTGAGGGATGCGACAGGGTTATTGCTTCGACAACGTCTGAGCAGAAAGACCTCGTCACCCTGTACGGAGCTAACAGGGAGAAGATCACCGTGTTTCCCCCTGGCGTTGATGCAAACCGATTCCGTCCTCCGCCAGACAAGAACGCGGTCAAGAAGGAATTGGGATTTACTAATGCCCCACTGATATTCTCGCTTGGAAGACTCGATGAACGAAAAGGTTTCGATCTCTATTTCCGGGCGGCGGCCAAGGTGATTCACCAGCTTGCTGACAGGTTCGAGCCACAGTTTGTGCTCAGTGCGGGTGTCGTAGAGGATCACCCGCATGAAGTGGCTGAGCGGGACCGCTTGCGGAAGCTAGTCCGATCGCTGGACATCGAGGATGCCGTCCGTTGGCTTCCCGTTTTGTCTGAGGCCGAGGTTCTCCTTTATTATGGAGCCGCCGACGTGTTTGTCATGCCGTCGCGCTACGAGCTGTTCGGAATCGTGATGCTGGAGGCGATGGCGTCCGGTGTGCCGGTTGTAGCGACGAGGTTCGGGGGTCCGCCGGAAGTCATCACAGATGGGGAAACCGGATTGCTTGTCAATCCAACTGACATCACTGAACTTGCTGCTGCAATCGTCGAACTCGTTGAGGATCCCGAGAGGCGTCGCCGCATGGGGGCGGCCGCCAGGATGCATGTGGAGCGAAGCTACAGCTGGGCGTATCTTGCCGCACGCCACCGGGCCCTGTACGAACAGAGGGAGTAGCCAATCATGCGAGGCGATAAGCTAGTTCTCAAGCCCGAGCACCGGAAGGCAGCAAGGAAACTGGTTGAATTTTCGCTTCCCATGATCAAGACATCCGGCAGTAAGTTTGTACTCGCCGTCGGTGGTGAATCCGGCAGTGGAAAATCGGAACTTGCCCTCTTGGTGTCTCGGGCATTCAAGCGGCAAGGAGTAAGTAGCCTGGTTCTACAACAAGACGACTATTTCGTGTATCCTCCGCACACAAATGCAAAGATGCGCAAGGCAGCGATAGCTCGCGTAGGGGTTTCTGAAGTTCGTCTCGATCTCCTTGATCAGCACCTCGCGCTCTTCCGCCGAGGCACGCGGACGATCGCCAAGCCTCTCGTCGTCTATCAGGAGGATCGGATCACCACGGAAACAGTTTCGCTACAGGGTATTCGCGCCGTTGTCGTTGAGGGTACCTACACAACATTGCTTGAAAATGTCAACGTGCGTGTGTTCATCGAAAGACCCTACTACCAGACGAATGCGGACAGATTGAAACGTGCACGGGAACCACAGGATGAGTACTTGGATCAAGTCCTGGAGATCGAGCATCGCATCATCGCGGGGCACAAGGAATCAGCAGACATCATCGTTGGTGTGGATTATGAGGTCTACGTGCAGAAGGAGATCAAACCTGTTTCTTCAAGTTCAAAACTACGAAGCGGCAAAGCGTCGCAAGGAGGTGGTTGGGGCACGGATCAAGAGGGTTATGTGAGACGCTGTGCTAAGCACAGCAAGACGACCAATGATCATCAAAGGAGGGAGTATGCGTAGGTCAATTGTGTTTATGCTAATGGGTCTGTTTGTGATCGGGGCCGTGAGCCTCGGTGCAGAGGTAAACGTGATGCACGGCTGGCCGGGTGAGCAAGCACCGGCCTTTGAGAAAATCGTAGCAGCGTTTGAAGCGGAGAATCCAGGCATCGATGTTGTTGTCGAGATCGTCGGGCGCGACCGCCCGGCCATCCTGGCGACGCGACTCGCCGCCGGAAATCCGCCCGACTTGACCCCACACCCGTGGGTTGGAACCATGCGACAGTGGGCCGACGCCGGCCAGATTGTCGACCTGTCGGGACTCGTTGATACGGCGGACATCAATCCGGCGCTCGTTCCGATCGGGGAGTACAAGGGCGGATTGTACGGTCTGTTCATCTTCCCGAACGTGAAGAGCCTTGTCTGGTACAACCCGAAGGTCTTCACAGATAAGGGATACACCATTCCATCAACCTGGTACCAATTGCTCGCGCTAAGCGAACAGATTCTCGCCGACGGTGGAGTACCATGGTCCATCGGAATTGAGAGCGGTGCCGCAAGCGGATGGCCGGGGACCGATTGGGTCGAGGACATCGTGCTTCGAACGGCCGGCGCCAGCATCTACGACCAGTGGGTTAACCACGAGATTCCGTGGACCGATCCACGCATCAAGCTGGCGTTTGAGACGTTCGGAAGCCTGTTCGATAAGGGCTACGTTTTCGGTGGCCCGATCGGCGCACTGACCGCCAACTTCGGTGATGCGGCCGACCCAGTCTTTCGTGATCCGCCGCAGGCATACATGCACCACCAGGCCACGTTTATCCAAGGTTTTTTCAACGATCACATCAAAGGACTCGTGGCGGGCGAGGACTACAACATCTTCCCGCTGCCGACGATCACGCCGATGGCAACGGCAGATGGCTCGATTCCTCTCCTCGTATCGGGTGACGTAGTCACCGTGTTCAACAACCGACCGGAGGTCATCAAGTTCGCCCAGTTCCTGACCTCCGAGACGGCGGCCAACATCTGGAGCTCGGAGCTCGGAGAGCTGTCGGCGTACGTGAACGCCAATCCGGAGGATTTCAGCAATCCGATCACCAGCAAGGCGCAGGAGATGCTGTTGAATGCAAGCGTGTCGCGCTTCGACGGCTCTGACCTGATGCCGGGTGAGATCGGCGCCGGTGCATTCTGGAGCGGGATCCTCGACTACATCAGTGGAATCAGCCTGGATACGGTTCTCGCATCGATCGAAGCCGCAGCCCAGGAAGCCTACTAGAC
>CAZMOL010000088.1:0-5635 GCA_964568045.1 uncultured Thermotogae bacterium | reverse complement strand
GTCAACCGACTGCCATTGGTATCTGATGGCCGGTTAGCCCCTGCCGCCTCCAAGCAGCTACAGATCTCCTTGAAGTCTGGCGACGGTCACCTTTAGCGGAGAGATCAGCCGCGGCGCCAAAAACGGCCCGTTCGAGTGGTGCCACGGGCCGCTGGCCTATTCTCTAGGAAATCTCCCTGGTTTCTTAGAGCGGAGCCACAAGAAGCGGGTAATTGTCCTGGTCACCATCACTGTTGATGACATAAGGAGAGTCTCCAATGCCATCTCCATCGGCATCTATTCCGTTGTAGTCAAACCAGTAGTTGCCAACCTGTTTGCAGTCCCACTGGTTCGGCGTGTCACTGTGAGCGTTGTGAATATTGTCGAGGAAGCTGTTGTCGTAGAGTAGGTTCCCCTCCGAACCAAGATCAAGATAGACCCCCATGTGGCTTCCCGTTAGCACGTTTCCGATCATCTCGTTGGTGTTGGAGGCAAAAAGCCAGATTGAGGCATAGTCATTCCCGTCGATTGTGCTAGAGAGAATCTGGTTGTCGCTTGAGAACCGCAGATGAATACCTTCTGTGTTGCTAGCGAGAACGCAACCAGTGATCCGATTGAATGAGGCAAAGTTGAGGGTGATGCCGACCCAGTTTCCGACCAGCTCACAGTCTTGAATGAGCCCGCGCTGAACGTAGCTCAAGAATATGCCCGCTTTGGCCGCTCCGCTGATCTTAACGTCGCGAATGACGAAGGCACGCGAAGTTCCATGAATACGAATTCCATAATCGTAATAGCCAGCGTCTATCTTCCAGTCCTCGATTACGTAAGGATCGTCAACCGTTCCTGATCCACCCACCACCCCGTTTTCCGCTGTGAATTCGTAGTCACTTGTAATCTTAATGGGTCCTCGATCGCAGGCGTCTTTGCAGGAAGCGGCAGCTACAATTCCAACCAAGATAGTCAAGACGATTGTCCAGCTCGCCACTCTACCTATGTTCATCACGTATCACCCCACGGTTAGCTATAGATCTTCTATTCCACAACCTATCATACCAGTTTCCCTCGCCGATGTGAAGGGCTTGAGGCCAGAGTGAATCGAGAACACTGACAACGAGTCAGTACCAGCGACCCCTCCGCAGCATCTGCCACAGGACAACTGGAACGCCACGCCGTTTGAACAAAAAGACAAGAAGCCCACCAGCGAGGAAACCACCGATGTGGGCAAACCATGCAACCCCTCCGGCAGTGCCGAACGAGCCGGCACCGCTCAGCACCTGGAGAATGAACCAGAACCCGAGCAGGAATACCGCTGGCACGGCGGCAAGACGAATGAAGAAGAAAATGGGAATGAGAGTAAGCACACGCGATTGCGGAAAGAGCATGAAGTAGGCGGCAAGGACTCCGGCGATCGCCCCCGAGGCGCCGATCTGGGGAATCCCGCTATCGGGACTGATCGCGATTTGTGCAAACGATGCGGCCACCCCGCACACAAGGTAGAACCCTAGGAACCTGGTGTGCCCCATTGCGTCCTCGACGTTGTCTCCAAAGATCCACAGATAGAGCATGTTCCCCAACAGGTGGACCAGGCCGCCGTGGAGGAACATTGATGTGATGAGGGTAAACCAGATCGGAATGGGAATTGTCGGCGGCAGGTCAACACCCTTGAGAAACTCAGCGGGGACAAGCGCGTACTGCACGACGAAGTAGTCGTCACGAGAAAGCGGATAGAGACGCGATATCCCCCCTGCGAGCAGGTGGGTCTGATAGCTCCGCGGATCAAACGCAGGCGGTGCCAACCCGCGGTCCTGCCAGGCGATTCCGTCGTTTAGAACAGTCCCTTGCGTCCTCAGGTACCCCTGATAGAGAAAGACAAGCAGATTCAGGATAATCAGGGCAACGGTGACCACAGGAACCGTTCGACTCGGCCGATAAGCACGGAGCGGTATCATGGCATCATCTTACTCCGGGGGTTAATGGCATCGCAAACGATTGATCCTATGTACGTTATCCGTACAATGCAGGCACTAAAGCACAAGGAGGATGTATGGATCTTCTGAAGCGACTGAGCGAGGCCTCGGGGATACCCGGACAGGAAAAGGAGATTCGGTCCATCATCACTGAGGCGTTGACCGATCACGTGGACACCTTCCAAACGGATCACTTGGGCAATATCATCGCTCATCGGAAAGGTGAGACGCCGGTGGTGGTGGTCGCCGCCCACATGGATGAGATCGGGTTCATCGTCAGTTTCATTGAGAAAGACACGGGATTCCTGCGATTTCAGCCCCGCGGTGGCTTCGACGCACGGACCCTCATCTCCCAGCGGGTGGTCGTTCATACCGAAAGCGAAAATCTGATCGGCTGTATCGGAAGCAAGCCGGTGCATATCCTCACCGAAGAGGAGCGCAAGAAGCCGCTCGATCTGAAAGATCTGTTCATCGACCTCGGCCTTCCCGAGCAGCAGGTGCGAAAGCTGGTGACGATTGGGGATATGGTGACGCTGAAACAAGAGTTCCTCGCCTACGGCAATGTCGTATCGGGCAAAGCGCTCGACGATCGGGTCGGCGTGTACATCGGCATCGAGGCGATCAAACGCGCCAAGACGATCGCCTGTGACCTGTATTTTGTCGGGACGACACAGGAAGAGGTCGGACTCCGCGGCGCACGCGTCGCAGGGTTCGCCGTCAAACCGGAGATCGGAATCGCCCTCGATGTAACAGTTGCCGCCGACATGCCCGGTGTCCCCGATGCACAGCAGGTGACACGATTGGGTGGCGGTGTCGGCATCAAACTGAACGATTCGGCCTCCATCTCCCATCCCCGCCTCGTTCGGGCAATGCGCCGGCTGGCCGAAGACAGAAAAATCACCTACCAAATGGAGATCCTTCCACGAGGCGGAACCGACGCCGGGGCGCTGCAGTTGGCCCACGAGGGCGCGGCAGTAGTCACCCTATCCCTTCCGACCCGCTACCTGCATTCGGTGGTGGAGATGGCCCACTGCGACGATCTCGAAGCCACGATTAGCCTCCTCGCCGCTTTCCTTGAGACAGCCGATCAGATCGACCTGGCGTTATGAACAGAAGACTGTTTAGAGGGTTTGACGTGGTAGCCACAATGGACCAAGACCGGCGTGAGATCCGCGGCGGGTACGTTCTTGTGGAGGGAAACCGCATCGCGGCGGTCGGTGACGACCCAACAGACATCGCGGCCGACGAGGTCATCGACGGGGTGGGTAAGGCCCTTCTTCCCGGCTTCGTCAACACCCACCATCATCTGTATCAGACGCTGTTTCGCAACGTACCGGGAGCAGCCGATCGCGAGCTGTTCGAGTGGCTCGTCTTCCTGTACGAGCGGTGGAGGGGAATCGACGCAGAGGCGGTACGCACAAGCGCGGCAATCGGCTGCTGCGAGCTCCTCCTGTCCGGAGCAACGACCACCTCCGACCACTTCTACCTATTTCCCAAGGGCCAAAGCGATCTGTTCGACGCCGAAGTAGAGGGGGCAAGGAGCGCCGGGTCTCGTTTTCATCCCTGTCGTGGGTCAATGTCTCTGTCGAAAAAGGACGGCGGCCTGCCCCCGGATAGCGTGGTCCAGACGGAAGATGAGATCCTCACCGACTGCCAGCGGGTGATCGAACGCTATCACGATCGAGAGCCCCTATCCATGCTTCGGGTTGCCGTTGCTCCTTGTTCACCCTTCTCGGTGACCCCCACGCTGATGAAGGAATCCGTGCAGCTCGCCGACGAGTACCAGGTGCTGCTGCACACCCACCTTGCCGAGACGGCGGACGAGGAGCAGTTCTGTCTGCAGACCTACGGCGCCCGACCGGTCGACTACGTGGAACAGCTCGGCTGGCTGCGAGAGGACGTCTGGTTTGCCCACCTCGTTCACCTGAGTCCGGCGGACATCGAAAAGCTATCCGCCGCGGGGGTCGGCATGTCCCACTGTCCGAGCTCGAACATGACGCTCGGCTCGGGGATTGCGCCGGTCGCTGAGCTGATGAAGACCGGGGTGAAGGTCAGCCTGGCGGTCGACGGCTCGGCGAGCAACGATACGTCGAACATGATCCGCGAGGTGCGCCAGGCGATGCTGTTGCAGCGCGTTCGCTACGGCGCCAAGTCCCTGTCGGCGCGAGAAGCGCTGTATTTGGCGACGATGGGCGGAGCGCAGGTGCTCGGTCGCCACAATGAGATCGGTTCAATTGAGGTCGGAAAGGCCGCCGACCTGATTGCGTTTGATCTATCCGCAATTGAGTTTGCCGGCGCACAGGCCGACCCGCTGGCAGCGATCGTCCACTGTGCAGCGCAACACGTGGATCTCGCCATGGTGAACGGCGAGTTCGTGGTGCGCGAGGGTCGACTGGTCGACGAGTCACTCTACGAACTCATTGCCCGTCACAACGCGATATCGCGTCGACTAATCGACAAACGATGACGATCACACTCGAGATTGCCTTCTCGTTCAAGCACGCAATCGGTACATCGACGCTGAGCTTGGAGTTACCCACCGGGGCGGATGCCGTATCGGCCCTCGAGGAGCTGGTCCGTCGCTTTCCACAGCTAGAGAAACGTCTATTCACCGAGAGTGGTGTGATCCACCGGCACATCAATGCCCTGATCAACGGAGAGAACGTCTCCTTCAAGAAGGGATTCGCAACGACTCTGCATCAGGGAGATCGACTTACCCTGCTTCCACCGGTCGGAGGGGGGTAGAAAGGTGGAGAGGCTCCACGTGGAGCCTCTCCGGGCTGGTGGTGTAGTGGGCTGTCCAGTAAGGAGGTACAGCGAGAAGAGTCCCCTCTTCTTTTTCCACCCAACTAATGCTAATGAGAGGATGTGGGTTTATTGTGAAGACGTTGTGAGACTTTGATGAGCTCTATTTCGTGCGAAATTGCGAGATCATGCGACCTTGCGACTCTTCTTGGCGAGGCGGCGCTCAAAACGCTCTGTCTCGATGATGAATCTTTCGTGCTGGGCCTCGGCAATCTGCTCCTGCTCATCCCGGGCTTCAATTTCAAAACGCAGGCGCCGTCGCTCGACTTCGACGAGCCTTGCCCGTACGGTGACCTTCATTCCGGGTGGGGTGGCCGCCGTGTGCCGCAACGTAATCGACGTCCCAACGGTCCTCTGGCCTTCGGCAAGGAGCGGATCCACAGCGGTGCGCGCGGTCTGTTCACAGAATCCTACGAGTACGGGTGTGGCCAGCACGTCGACCAACCCGCTACCAAAGGCACTTGCCAAGTGTTTTTCATCAATCAGCCAAGTCATCTCGTTTGTCAATCCCGGCTCGATCATCAATCGCTCTCCTTTCTTTAGACAATGGACTCCAGGTGGTGTCGGACTGGATCGAGGGCCAAAGCGGCCTAGCACGCGTACATGTCGGGCCGCCGATCGGCAAGCCGGTCGTTCACCGCGTTCAAGGACTTATCACGGGCCTGCGCCGGGTCAACCTCAATCACCCGTACGTCCTCCTCTTCGGCCGGTGAGCAGGCAAGGATCTCTCCCGCCGGTGAGACGATCTGGCTTTCCCCGGTGAAACGCAGCGTCTCATCGCTGCGGGATTCCACGCCGATACGGTTGGCGGTGATCGTGAACACCCCGTTCTCCAGCGCCCGAGCGCGCATCGTCACCTGCGCGTAGACCGGCATGACGAGATT
>CAZMOL010000087.1:0-5771 GCA_964568045.1 uncultured Thermotogae bacterium | reverse complement strand
CGAGCTGCTCGTCGCTTCCTATGGTCTCTGCGTCATACGTCCGGCTGTCAATGCTTGTTATGCGGATCGTCGTTGCTTGATCGACTACATGAGCGTTGGTGAGGACGAGCTTCTCCCCGGCGTATTCAACCACCAACCCCGATCCGACGGAGCGGCGCTCTTGCTGTTGTGGGGTGTTAAATGGCTCGCCAAAAAAGCGGCGGAAGAAAGGGTCGTTGAAGAAATCCCCAAAAGGGCTAGAAATGTCGACCATTCCGGTAACGTCCACCCGGACCACTGCTGGACCGACCTTCGCGATCGCCTGCTTGATCGCTTGTTGACCGGAGCCAGTGATTGCCTGATTGACGTCCTCCTGGGCAAGGACCGGGGAAGTTTCCACAGTCAAACGTCCGGGAACGGTCGACCAAGTGATGCTTAATCCCAGGCCCAGAGCAACAGTAATCGCTAAACCAATGATCCATGTCCTGCGCATTAGGTGCCTCCTAGTTTGTAATTTGTTCGTGTCATCGTGTCGCTGCACGCATAACTATCCGTATGGGAACTGCGTTTGTTTCCCAGTATCATTCTAGATGTGGGATGTGAGGAAATTGTGAAGAGCAAAGGGCAGAACTGTGAATCCGAGTGCGACAACCTCATGCCTGTGAAGGCAATTGCCCTGCTCTCCGGCGGGCTGGACAGCACGCTCGCCGCTGTTCTTGTTCAACGTGCGGGGATCGCCGTCATTGGTCTTCACATGCAAACCCTGTTCGGTACAGGCGACGATCGATGTCGGTACGTCGCGCGGACAGCCGAACGGATTGGGAGCCCACTTCGCTCACTCGATCTCTCTGAGGAACAGATGAAGCGGGTGTGCTATCCCAGGCACGGCTACGGCTCTGGAATGAATCCATGTATCGACTGCCGCATCCTAATGCTCAAGGCGGCAAAGCGAGTGATGGAGGAGGAAGGGGCACAGTTTGTCGTCACCGGCGAGGTATTGGGTCAGCGGCCGATGTCTCAGCATCGGCGCTCATTGGAGCTTGTAGCCGAGGAGAGCGGACTTGGTGATCGGCTGCTTCGTCCCCTCTCAGCAAATCGCCTTCCCGATACCCTTCCCGTGAGAAAGGAATGGATTCAGCGCGATCATCTATTGGACTTGTGCGGGCGGAGTCGCCACGAGCAGATTGCACTTGCTGCCCGCCTTGGTATCACCGAGTATCCCCAGCCGGCAGGGGGATGCCTGCTGCTGGAAAAGGCCTTTGCCGCTCGTCTGAACGACGCCTTCGCCCACATCGGCAAAGACGTAATGACCAAGGAGGATTTCCTCCTGCTGCGCTACGGCCGGCAGTTTCGCCTGTCGGATTGCGCGAAGGTGATCGTCGGGCGGAATGAACGGGAAAACGGAATTCTCTCCGGGTTTGCCGCCGGCCGGATCGTGATAGAGCCGCACGACGTGGTCGGGCCTCTCTCCCTGGTCGAAGGGTCTCCCTCTCGGGATGAGGTTCTTCTTTCCGCTTGTCTTGCGGCTCGGTATTGCGATCACAACAACGCGACCACACTGTCGATGAGGATTTCTCGTTCAGGTGAGGAAAAGATTGCCGAGGTGGCTCCGCTCGATTCGAACGATCCCCGCCTTTTGTGCTGGAGAATCGACGCGGCTACGCGATGAGGGCGAGTGCTTCTTCGCGCGAAGCCCGATTCGTGCGAAACAGCCCTCGGATCGCTGATGTGACCATCTTTGATCCCGGCTTCTTCACTCCACGAAGGGTCATACAAAGGTGGGTTGCTTGGGCTCGAACCAGCACGCCGTACGGATCGAGCCGCTTCATCAGCGCGTCGGCGAGTTGCGACGTTAACCGCTCCTGTAGTTGTGGACGCGCGGCAGCGACATCGAGGGCATGTGCAAGCTTGCTTGCCCCTACGATCCGGTTCTCTTTGGGGATGTAGACGATGTCCATCTTGCCGATGAACGGGAGGAAGTGATGCTCGCAGATTGAGAAGAATGGAATGTCCTTCACTACCACCATCTGGTCGTACTCCTCCTGGAACTGTATTTCAAGACCCTCGGTAGGATCGCGGCCAATCCCGGAGAAAAACTCATCATACATCTTCGCCACGCGGCGGGGAGTGTTTGTCAGCACCTCGGGGGACAGGTGCTCTGTGCCGATCCCTTCAAGAATCTGTTGCATGCCTCGCTCGATTTGCTGTCGGTCCATTGCCCCTCCTTGTGGTAGATGGTAGAAAACCTATTCACGGGGGTCAACCGGCGGCACGTGTGTTGACGTTTGGATTCCATCCGCTTTGCCACGAGGCGGAAGCACGCATCTGTCAAGTAGTCCGAACACGAGATGATTCGGGTGTGGAAGTCGTGTCTGCTGGCGTGTGTCATTGCTACCCGCTTGCGTCTCAACTATGCTTTACAGCGGGTCAGAAATGGCCAGCGTCGGCTGCAATGGACACCGGTGTTGCTCAGATGGTCCAGGGAGGAAACATGGGAAAAGCGCGTGGGATCGTGTGTGGAGTCGCGCTGCTGTTGTCCGCGATTGGCGGCGTTGCCCGCGGCCAGGGAGAGTTTCTCTTCTTGAATGAGATTGAGATCGGGATGAAGGGGGTCGGGAAGACGGTTGTCGCGGGAGATGTCATCAGTGGGTTTGACGCGGAGGTCCTTGGCGTGATCGATCAACCGGGCAAGTACTCTGACTTTATCGTTGTCCGGGTCAGTGGAGAGGCAATCGGCCGCTCCGGCGGCATTTCCCAAGGCATGAGCGGGAGCCCAATCTATGTTGGCGGGAAGTTGATCGGAGCCCTAAGCCGTGCTGCAATCTGGTCCAAGGAACTGACCCCGATTGGGTTGGTCACGCCGATTGAGGGGATGCTTGAGGTCATTGACGCGGTACGGCACACGGAAATGGTGTCTCGACTACGCGAAGATGTTCTGCTTGCCGAGATCGGTGTGGTTGAACTCGATTCACCGCCCACGTCTGCGTTGTTTCATGGTAGCCCTGGTACGATCTTCTCCTACCCCATTTCCTCGCCTCTTCTGGTAACCGGCCTTAACGGGCGGGCACTTGAGGCGTTGATGGACGGTGAGAAAGCACACGCGGCTCCACAGGGTCTTCTTCGTGCGTTCTTCCCGTCAGCGATTGCTCCCGAAATTCGCGGACTTTCCTCGTTCAACTTGCGTCTTGCCCCAGTGTCTGGAGAAGGGCGTGGGAGCTTCGAAAGCCAGGCCGTCCTCAATCCCGGCAGCGCAATTGGAATCGCCTTGGCGAGTGGTGATGTTACTATCGGCGCGTTGGGAACGCTTACCTACCGTGATGGGAAAGCGATCGTCGGCTTTGGGCATCCGTTTCTTTCAAACGGAGAGGCGGCCTTTCCCCTCACCACTGCACATATCTACGACACGATGAAGGCCTACGACGCATCGTTCAAATTGGGAACCCTCGGCGAGGCGGCCGGGGCGATTCTTGAGGATCGCAACTCCGGGGTTGGTGGTTTGGTCGATCGACCGGTGAGTCTGATCGATCTGTCACTCGGTGTGTTCGACTTGGATACCGGTCGTACGGAGCATCTCCAAATCGATCTTGTGGATGAACCGCGCATCATGGGAGAACTCCTCCTCGCGACTGGCTTGGAGGCGATCGATGCCACGTTGGATCGGATCGGCCAAGGGACGGTTGAGGTGACGTATCAGATTCTAGGCGATGGCATGCCGTTCCCGTTGGAACGACGCGACATATTCGTAAGCACACGCGACATCGCTATCTACCCCCCTTGGCAGCTTGCCGACATCGTTTCATTGCTTCAGTACAATGCGTTTGAGGACCCCAAGATCACCCGCATTTCCAGCGCTATGCAGGCGACCCAAGATCTCAAAGCAATCCGTATCAATCATCTGGAGATCGACGAAAGGATCTACGAGTGTGGTGATACGATTCACTACACGGTCGAGCTTCAGTCGTACCACGGTGAAAAGCAGATCGTACAGGGCGAGATTGAGATCCCCGCCGATCTCATTGCCGATACTGTCATTGTGAGAGCCTACGGTGGTCCACGTTTGTTGGAAAGCGGGGAATCGCCCGAGGAGTTTGAGAATCTAGGTGAACTGATCGAGGCTGTCGAGGAGTTGCCGAGCTACGATGTCCTCTCGGTTGAGCTTTTTGCGCCCAATCCCTACTCGCCTTACGTAGAGGCGCTTCAGGGATTGGAGAAAGTTAGGACGGAATTTACCGGGAACTACCTGTACGACGAGCGCGAAGTGAGGGCCCTTCTATTTGAGCCGGGATAGGATGTTCTCTGTACTACAGATTGCCAGACTCGTTGACGGGTTCCTCCTCAGGGGTACGGAGGCAACGCCGGAACGGGTGATTCACGACTCTCGATTGGTGCAGGAGGGAGACCTGTTCGTTGCCCTAAAAGGCGAGCGGACGGACGGCCACGCGTTTCTGGAAGATGCCTTTATCCGAGGGGCATGCGGGGCGATCGTTTCCGATAGCAAGGCGGTTCCAGAGACTGCTCGTAATGTGATTCGTGTCGAGGAGCCTCTCAGGGCGTTGTGGGCTCTCGCTGCTGCGTGGCGTAGGGAGCATTCTGCCACGTTTATCGGGATCACGGGATCGTGCGGAAAGACGACCACCAAGGCGCTCCTCGCTCATCTCCTCGCAGCGGACAAAAAGGTCTTTGCTGCACCGGAAAGCTACAACACGGAAATCGGCCTGCCGCTGGCACTTCTTTCGATGTCCCCTGCGGCCCAGGTGGGCATCTTTGAGCTGGGGGCGAGCGCGCCGGGTGAGATCCGCCCTCTGGCAGAGCTGCTTGCCCCGCACATTGCGATCCTCACAACGGCGGGACGGGCTCACCTGGAAGGGTTTGGGGATCTGAGTGCCGTGGCGAAGGAGAAGTGGAATCTAGTTAGCACCCTTCCCGAGGATGGCACAGCGATCGTAAACGCTGATGCCCCTTATTTGGCTCCGCTTGTTCGCCAGTGGGAGGGTGAGCTCATTTCCTTTGGTCTAGAAAGTGGAATGGTACGGGGGTCGATCATCTGCGCTGTGCCCAATTTGCACGTAAAGATCGCTGAGCCGCCGCTTCGCTTGATTTGCCCGCTTATCGGCCGCCACAACGCGATAAATCTCCTCGCTGCGGTTAGCTGTGCGCTCTATCTTGGCGTGCCTCCGCGAACGATCAAGCAGCAAGCGAAGACATTCGAACCTGTTCCCCACAGGCTTCGCCTCCTACGGGCACCCTTTGGCTTTCTTCTCGATGACACATACAACGCAAATCCAGACTCCACATCAGCCGCCCTGCACGTCCTGGCGGAGTTTGACGTTCCGGTGGAGCGGCGCGCTTTCGTCTTCGGCGACATGCTCGAGCTCGGCGAGGAGTCGCCGAGCTTTCATCGCCAGATCCTCGAGCTTGCCCTAAGTCTGAACATCGCCCCGATCTTTCCGGTGGGAAAATTCGCCACCCAAGCGGCAGAGGCGTTGCGAGGAAGCATACTGCCAGGAATGATCGTCACTGCTGCTCGTGAGGAGCTGGTCGATCGCATCCGGGAGAGTTTGAGAGGGAAACAGACTCTTCTTCTCGTTAAGGGATCGCGACGGCTAGGGCTTGAGCAGATTGTTGACCAGCTGAGAGGAGCGCCCGCGAACAAGGCGTAGAGGCTTTCTGGAAACGCTCAACCAGAACTGTCCTTACTCTTCTTCCTCTTTTGTCTCCTTTTCCTCTTTGAGCGCTTCGCGGATACGCTCCAACCGCTCAACGACGCGGGCGAAGACGGACCCTTCCGGGTA
>CAZMOL010000086.1:4384-5789 GCA_964568045.1 uncultured Thermotogae bacterium | reverse complement strand
CCGACGGCCCGTTGCCGTTCTACGGTGAACAAATCTTCGGGGCTGTGCGCATCGCTTGAGATCACCAACAGGTCAAGTGCCTTGAGCGCTTTGGCCAACTGGACGAGGTGTCCGTTGGCAAGGCTGTGGCCCCTTCTTGAGCAGATCTCAAGGAAGATGCGCCGCTTCTTGGCGAGCTTGACGTCCTCGGCCGTGATCAGACCGGGATGGGCGAGGATGTCGATGCCGCTTTCCAGGGCAGCGCGGTTGGTGCCTGGCGGTACCGGCTCGACCACCGTCTCGCCGTGGACGATGACCAGTTCTGCCCCCAGTTTGCGCGCTTCCGTGGCAAGGTCAGCGATCATCCCAGGAGGCACGTGGGTGATCTCCACCCCGGGGATGGGAACGATGGCCGAATGGGGACGTATGTCGATACAGCTCACCGTGATCTGTGCGAGGGTTGACTCCAGGGTGCCGGAATCGACATGATCGGTGATTCCGATTGCCAGATACCCGGCCTCGGTCGCTCGCTGGACCAGCTCGGACGGCATCAGGTCCCCGTCGCTCAACAGACTGTGCGTGTGAAAATCGATCATCACGGCTCCTTTCTACGTTCTTACAGTAATCCCTCGCTGTGCGAGGTACGCCTTGACTTCTTGGATACTAACCTCACCGAAGTGGAAGATCGAAGCGGCAAGCACCGCATCCGCCTCTGCATCCACCAGCGCTTCGTAGAGATGAGCAAGCGTGCCCGCCCCGCCAGAGGCGATCACCGGGATATTGATCGCTTCACACACCGCTTTGGTCAGCGGGAGGTCGTAGCCGTCCTTGGTCCCATCCCGGTCCATGCTCGTCAACAGAATCTCTCCCGCACCGAGATCTTCGACCCGCCTGGCCCACTCAATGGCATCTAGGCCGGTCGCGGTACGGCCGCCGTCGATGGTGACCTCAAACCCTTCGCCGGATCGCTTGGCATCGATGGCCACCACGATGCACTGGGTGCCGAAGGTCCGTGCCGCTTCTCCCACAACAGAGGGATGTCGTACGGCGGCAGAATTGATGGAGACCCTGTCGGCGCCGGCTTCAAGGAGCCGGCGGATGTTCTCCAGGGAACGAATTCCGCCGCCGACGGTGAACGGGATGAACACGGCGCTTTGTGTCCGTTTGACCACATCGAGCATGATCTCCCGCTCCTCGACAGAGGCGGTGATGTCCAAGAACACGAGCTCGTCCGCGCCCTGTCCGTCGTATCGCCGGGCGTTCTCCACCGGGTCACCGGCATCGACCAGGTTCACGAAGTTGATCCCCTTGACGACCCTACCTTTGTCGACATCCAGGCAGGGAATGATCCTCTTTGCCAGCATCCCCATCAGCTCCCTACTGTGCTAATTGCCTCGGCCAACGTAAATCGCCGTTCGTACAGGGC
>CAZMOL010000086.1:0-4284 GCA_964568045.1 uncultured Thermotogae bacterium | reverse complement strand
GGATTCCTCCTGCCAGCCCGACGTGCGAACCTTTCCTTCCCGTACGTCGACCGCTGCGGCGATCCGCTCCCCGTACCTTTTGACCACTTTGGCTATCAGTCCCGGGTCGGTCAAAGCGACGCTACCGAGAATCACACGGGCAACGCCGATGCGAAGCGCCTGTTCGATGTCAGGAAGCGACCGCAACCCGCCGCCGAATTCGATCGGCGTATCGATCGCCTCGACCATCCGCTCGAGCACGGCCAGGTGTTTCGGGCACCCAGAGAATGCACCATCGAGATCGACCACGTGCATCCACTCCGCTCCCTGTTCGTTCCACTCACGGGCAACGGAGACGGGATCACAGGAATAGTGCGTGATCTCATCGGCTTGTCCCTGGTGCAGCCGCACCACGGCGCCGCCTTTGAGATCGATCGCCGGGATGATCAACACGAGAGATCACCGAAGTTCTTGAGCATCCGGAGCCCAACCCGTTGACTCTTCTCGGGATGGAACTGGACTCCGAAGACGTTTTCTCGCGCCACCATTGAGACAAAGCTCTCACCGTAGTCCGTCGTACCAACTATGAGGTCTTCATCACCTGGATCGACAACATACGACTGCACGAAGTAGAAGAACGAGCTGTCGGGAATCCCCTCTAGCAAGGGGCTTTCTCTCGCAATCCGCACCTGGTTCCAGCCGATGTGCGGCACCTTCACCCCGGCCGGCAACCTGCGTACCCTGCCGTCGAACACGCCCAGCCCCTCATGCAGTCCGTGTTCTTCGCTTTCCCGAAACAGAAGCTGCATTCCAAGACAGATTCCAAGCAGGGGTTTGCCCTCTGCTACCGCCGCACCTAGCGGTTCCAGCAGCTCCGTGTGGCGAAGGTTCTCCATCGCAGTGGCGAAGGCTCCCACCCCGGGCAGAATGAGCTTGTCGGCATCGGTGATCGCCTGCGGGGTGCGGACGATCTGCGCGAGGTGACCCACGGCGGCAAACGCCTTCGCGACACTTGCCAGGTTCCCCATTCCGTAGTCGATGATCCCGATCATACGAGCTTGCCCTTGCTGGATGGCACGCCTCCAACCCGCGGATCGATCCGTGTCGCTTCGTCCAACGCCCTACCGAATGCCTTGAACAGCGTCTCTGCCATGTGATGCTGATTGCCCCCAGCGAGGATCTTCGCGTGCAGCGTGAGGTCTCCTCCCCGGGAGACCGCAACGAAGAACTCCTCGATCAGGTCGGCGTCAAAGGTGCCAATCTTGCCGGTCAAAGGGGCGTCGAATTGACAGGCACTCCTGCCGGATAGATCGAGGGCGACCATCGCCAACGATTCGTCCATGGGGAGGATGCTCGTTGCGTACCGCCTAATCCCAACCCGCTCTCCGAGCGCCTTGCCGATCGCCTGCCCCAACACGATGCCAACATCTTCCACCGTGTGATGGTCATCGACGTCGCGGTCGCCGTTTGCTTCGAGTTCGAGGTCAAACAGGCCGTGCACCGCAAACGAAGTGAGCATGTGGTCGAGAAACCCGATTCCGGTTGTGATCCTGGATTCGCCCTTACCGTCGAGGTCCAACCTCATTCTGATTTCCGTCTCGCTGGTCTTCCTGCTGAGTTGTGCCTCCCGATCGCTCATGTTTCCTCCATGATTGCTTCAAGCGCAGTGATGAACGCGCGGTTTTCCTCCGGTGTTCCCACGCTCACTCGTAGGCAATCGGCGAGCATGGAATAGCCACTGACATCCCGAATCAGAATTCCTCTCTCCAACAGTGCTTCGTACAGTGCCTTTGCCGGCACTTGCGTGCGAAAACAGATGAAGTTGGCTTGTGACGGAAACGGTGTGATTTCCTTTACCGTTTGGAGTTGCTCAAACAGCGCGTCCCGTTCTTTGATGACTGCCCGAATACCTTCAGCCAGCAGAGTCCTGTTTGTCAGTATCGCCAGCGCGGCTTCGCGTGCCATCAGGCTCACGTTGAACGGCAGCATCACCTTGGCAAGCTGTTTGACCAGCGCCGCGTGGCCAAGGAGATAGCCAATCCGCAACCCCGCCGCCCGCATTGCCTTGGAGAAAGTGCGCAGGATAACAAGGTTTTCGTAATCCGCAAGCAGCGGTGCAACACTATCGTCGGCGAAATCGTGATACGCCTCATCGACCACCACTAGCACGTTCGCCTCGCTAGCGAGTCGCTTCACCCCGTCCAATGGGATGGCAGTGCCGGTGGGGTTGTTGGGCCGACACAGAACAACGACTTTTGCCCTGCTGCGCTTTGCCGCCACGAGGATGCGGTCTGTGTCAAACGTCATATCCTTGTTGAGCGGCACTTCGACAACCGTTGCGCCCAACACAGTGGCTATCAGACGATAGAGGGCGAACGTCGGCACAGGGACAACCACGCTTTTCCCGTGCTCGACACTTGACATCAGCAGCGTCTGGATCAGTTCATTGGAGCCGTTCCCAACAAGGATGTCGATTCCCGGGCGCAGTTTGAGAGTCCTTCGCAACTCGTCGTGGAGCACCGTCGGAACCTGACTCGGGTAGCGCGACCACGTACCGGATCGAAGCCGCTCAAGGAACGCCTCCTTGATCGCATCAGGCAGATCCCAGGGCGACTCGTTCTGATTGAGCTTGATCGTGTGGGCAGGCGTGGCAACGCTGTAGCCCTCAAGCTCCAGCACCTCGGGTTTGATCAGCTTCAGGACGTCGTCATCCATCGGCAGCTTCCCTCCTAACCTTGACCGTGGCAGCGTGAGCGGTGAACCCTTCAATCCCGGCCAGTGTTTCGACCTGATCGGCAATGGCTTCCAAGCCCTCTTCGGTGGCGTGTAGGAAATTGGTGCGCTTGACGAAGTCGGCTACACCGAGCGGCGAGGAAAAGCGCGCCGTTCCACCGGTTGGCAGCACGTGATTGGGACCGGCTCCGTAGTCGCACAGCGGCACAGGGGAGTACTCGCCGAAGAGGATCATCCCGGCGTTTCGCAGTCGCGGAAGCACGTCGAGCGAGGGATCGACCATCACCTCCAGGTGTTCCGGCGCAATCCGATTGACAAGCGCAATCCCTTCCTCCAGATCGTCGACGACGAGGATCGCACCTCGGCCTTCAAGAGAGACGGAGATCACTTCCTTCCGGCTCAAATCACCGATCTGTCGGTCGATCTGCCCATTCACCTCTTCGGCCAGGCTGTGCGATGGCGTAACGAGAAACGCTGTCACCAGTGCGTCGTGTTCGGCCTGCGAGAGAAGATCGGCAGCGATGTACGCCGGATTGGCGTCTCCATCAGCCAGCACGGCGATCTCGCTTGGCCCGGCCAGGGAATCGATGGCGACCTCGCCGAAGACCAGCCGCTTGGCGACGTTCACGTACACATTGCCCGGACCGACGATCTTGTCGACCTTGGGAATCGTGGCCGTGCCATAGGCGAGGGCGGCGATCGCCTGGGCCCCGCCGATCCGATAGATCTCCTTGATGCCGCACAGTGCCGCAGCGAAAAGCACGGACCGATGTATACTCCCGTCTCTCCTGGGCGGAGTGACCGCGACGATTCTACTCACACCGGCCAGGACCGCAGGAACCGCGTTCATCAACACCGTCGAAGGATACGGCGCCTCCCCACCCGGCACGTAGATCCCGACCGCCTCAAGTGGTCGCACCAACTGGCCGAACCTCGTGCCGTCCTGTTGCTTGACCTGCCAGGATTCTCGAATCTCATGCTGATGGAAGGCCTCGATCCGTACCCTCGCCGCATCAATGGCCGCTTTGGCGGTAGGTTCCAACGCTTCGGCGGCCGCTTCTATCTCCCGTTCGGTGACCTTTAGCTCGTCAGGCGAGAGACTGACCCCATCGAATTTCTTGGTTAACGCAAGAAGCGCCTCGTCTCCGTTTTCGTGCACCGCCTGTAGGATCTCTCGTACTCGGGGCTCCACGGCCGTCTCATTGGACGACCTGTCCATCAGTTTGGCGACTACCTGTACGTCCGTCGGATCGTTCGGCCTTAGAATCCTCAGCATGGCAGCACCTCCGATAGCTCGCCGATGAGGGCGCCGATCTCGTTAAGGCGGATCTTGTGACTGGCCCGATTGACGATCAGCCGGGCACTCGCCTTGGCGATCTCGGCCATTGGGACAAGCCCGTTCTCCTCAAGCGTCCTCCCAGTCTGAACGAGGTCGACGATCATCTCGGATAGACCCGTGATCGGCGCGAGCTCCACCGAGCCGTAGAGCTTGATCGTCTCGACCTGAATTCCGCGGCTTGCGAAGTACCGCTTGGTGAGGTTCGGGTACTTGGTCGCCACCCGATGCACCGA
>CAZMOL010000085.1:0-6221 GCA_964568045.1 uncultured Thermotogae bacterium | reverse complement strand
TCTTCGGTCTCAAGGGCGAGTCCCAGCGTCTCTTGGTCGATCCAGAACAGGGTCGCTGCCCCCTCGCTTCCACTGACGCGACGGGTATTCCATGTTTCCAGATCGAAGAGGTAGGCCGCGTTTGTGTCTTCCTCAACTGGGCCGATGTAGGCGAGAAGCGTACCGTCCGGAGAAAAGGCGGGGGCCACGCCTCTTGTCGTGAGCCGTTCAGCCACCCCCTGCTCGACATCGATCAGATACAGTGAAGGTCCGTCCACCTCGACCTCTGGGGTGATGAGGACCTGATCGAACAGGGCCAGAGCGAGCCAACGGCCGGAGGAATCGATGTCCCACAGGAAGGGCGCAGGGAAGAAAAGGAGCGTCTCCTCCATCTCCGCGCCGAGGAAGAAGGAAGCGATCTCGTCGATCCTTTCGGTGTTCGGGTCGTACGTCGCTACGTGCGCCGTGCGCAAGGCTCCCTCATCACCGCCCCGGATGATCGTGAGGGTCGATCCCGATCTCGCCGGCCGATAGCTCAGGACGCCCTCGAGCAGCTGGATGTGCGTATTGGTCGCACGGCTGTAGCGCATGAGATGTCCCGTTGCCTCCTCGTCCACGCGCAGGTAGGTGATGTCTCCCTCAGGGGTAAACGCAGGATCGATGATCGCTTCCTCGGAGTGAAGCAGCGTGACGGGTTGGGAGTCTGCCTCGATGCCGGTTAGCCACAACGTCCAAGAGATCGGCAGGCCCCAAGACCCCGACTCGGTTTCGAGGTACACGAGTTCTTTGGCGTCCGACGACCACGCCAACGCGCCGGCGTCTCCAGCGGTGGTCACTGTCTCCAACCGGGTGAGTGCGCCGTCCTCGACGAGGGCAAGGGTCGCTCCAGAAGGAAGGAGATTGTATGTCCCCTCCTCATCGAGAAACAGAGCGATCGTGCCGTCCGGTCCAATAGCCGGGCGATTGAACGGCAGCCCACAACCGGTCAGAAGCACCAGCAAAGCCAAAAGCAGGATTCTCGATTTCATGCCAGCAGTCTAGGGGGTCTGTTGACTCAAAATCAATCGGTCCGGTCGACCCTTCATCGTGTTCGGGACTCTCTGTCCTTGAGAAGGCGCAAGGCGACCTGATTGCCCTTCAGGCTCGCTGCGTGAAGGGTAGCATCTTCCAAAAGACTCACGACGAATCCGGCCGCAAAAGCGTCCCCGGCGCCGGTCGAGCTTGTGCATTCGATGCCCTCCACTTGGCAGCGATCACGCTCGTCTCCTTGCCAGGCGAGCGAGCCTCCTTCACCCAAGGTCAGTGCGCCTGCTGAGAAGTTGACAGCGAGAGCAGCGACGATCCGTTCCGGTGTTTCCTCGCCCGATAGGGTCTGGCCCTCCTCAAGGTTGGGGAACAGCCAATCGACCGGCGCAAGCTCCCCTAGAAAGCTCGAAACGCCGAACGCGCGGATCAGGTTGGCCGGTGGGGGATCGACCGAGATCGTCATTTCGAGGGCACGGCCGATGTCGATTGCCCTGTGCGCAGCCTCTCGCTGCGAGGGGGAGAGGAACACGTAACCGGAGAGGTGCAGGTGCTGCGCACCGCAAAACCACTCCTTTTCCACCCACGCGGCGTCGATTCCGTCGTTTGCACCACGTGAACACAGCATCGTACGCCGCCCGTCGTGCTCCAGCGCGACGATGGTCCCGGTGGGAGAATCCACGCGTTTGACGTGGGGTTGGATGTTCTCGTCCTGCAGGGACCGGATGAGCAGCTCCCCGGCGAGATCGTCTCCCACGCAGCCGATGAATGTCACCTCGGCTCCTTCGCGGGCCGCAATGCGGGCAAAGCGCCCGGCCGAGCCTCCCGGCACCGTCCGAACCGACGTACGAACTTCTTTTTCCAGGGAGAATGATTCCGGCAGCGTGGCCAGAACGTCGAGGTTGAGGTCCCCGAGAATGACGATGCGGCTCATTCGCTCTGTCGCAGCCCAGCGATTGCCTCGGCCAGTGCGCGAACCCGTTGCGGGTCGATCGATGCTTCGAGCACGCCGCCTTCCTTGAGCGATGTCCCGACGATGAATCCGTCCGCCTCGCGGAAGGTGGAAAGATTGTCCATCCTCACCCCGCTTCCAACGAGAACCGGAAGTGGAGTTGCTTGTTTCACCGTCTCCAGATCCTTCGGCGCGGTGCGCTTCCCTGTCCCGATCCCCGAAACGATCAGCCCGTCGGGGCGGTTTCTCGTTGCATCAACAGTGGCCTCTTCGATCGTCGTTGGATGGGCCGCGTGTTTCACGTGCACATCGGCGAAGATCTTCACATCACAGCCGAGGCGCTTTCGCAGTTCGAGAATCGCGTGGGCCTGCCCCTCGATGAGTCCCTGGTCGCTGAAGGCGACACCGCAGAAGACGTTCACCCGGATGAACGATGCGCCGGTAGCCGCAGCGATCGCCAGTGCCGCTGCAGCATCGTTTCGAAGCACGTTTGCCCCGATTGGAATGTGTGCCTTTCTCGTGATTTCTTGAACGATCACTGTCATCGCTGCGATTGTCTCTTTCGCAGCCGTCTTGGAAAGCGGTGAATCCGCTAGGTTTTCAACCAGCGCTGCGTCGGCACCACCGGTCTCCAATGCATCGAGGTCCTGCAGAGCAGTATCGAGGATTGGGGCAATCCCCTTTCTCTCATAATCGACGCTGCCCGGCAGGGGGAGAAGGTGAATCATTCCAACAAACGGCTTGTCGATATCGAATGGTTCCATCGTCCCGTCATTATACACTCCGCCCCTGTTGAAGGGCCGTGCTCGTGGACGACGCAGAAGATAACACCTTCGTAGGCAGGTGCGATGCGATTGTTGTCGGATGGTTGATCTTTCGCGCTTTGTCTGCGGCAACCCGCTGCCTTGACAAGCCCTTCGAAGCCGGGTAGTCTTTGGCGATGGCAGTATTACGAATATCAGGAAAGTGTTACTGACATGACAGAACTGGTTCGCTTCACCGTTTCAATCGAGGAGGAGCTCTTGACTTCCTTCGACGCCCTCATTAAGAGCCATGGCTACCAGAATCGATCGGAAGCGATCCGCGACGCCATTCGGGGCCGGCTCATCGAGCAGGAATGGGAGACGGGCGATGAGGTTGCGGGTGTGATCACTCTTCTCTACGACCACCACCGACCCGGTGTTGCCGAAACGTTGACCGAGATCCAGCATCACGCACTGGCCCACGTCATCGCAAGCACGCACGTTCACCTCGACCATACAAACTGTCTGGAGTGTATTGCGGTCAGGGGGGAGGCGCGAACGATTGAGGAACTCGCCCATCGGCTGAAGAGCCTGAAAGGGGTCAAACACGGGGCACTCACCGCGACGTCCACCGGGGAAAAACTAAGCTAGGCCCTGAAGGAGGCTGTTGTGAAACAATTGTTGATGGTCGGAATCTCGTTGTTGGTTATTGCCGGTCTTGGGATGACTGTGTTGGCGAAACCGAGCGTCGTCGCCACCCACGCCATCCTGGGGGAGTTTGTGCAGATCGTCGGCGGCGAATTGATCGAAGTGACGACGATCATCCCCTCGGGGTTCTGTCCCGCTTTCTACGACCTGTGTCCGAGTGACGTGGCCGCAGTGAGTCGGGCCACGATGGTCCTGTATTCGGGGATCGAACCGTGGATGGATTCTCTGTTGGATGCCGTCGGAGGAACGGCGAGCGTTGTACTGCTCACGGGAGAGTGGAACACGCCCGATGCCGCAGCGGAAAAAGTGGACGCCATCGCCGCCGCTCTGAGTGAGCTTTTGCCTGGGGATGCGGAAATCTTCGCTGCGAATGCCACGGCCTACAAGACCGACCTTGCTTCGTTGGGGGTCTCTCTCAAGGCGAAAGCGGCAACACTCAACGTGGCCGCCGTTCCCGTGATCTCGATGGCCTGGCAGGAGATGTTCGTGGCGTGGCTCGGTTTTGACGTCGTCGCCACGTACGGGATACCGGGAAATCTGTCTCTCCAGGATCTCGTCGACCTGGCCGCGGTAGGCGTGTCCGATGAGGTGGCTATGGTTATCGATAACCTGCAAAGCGGCGTGAACTTCGGGGCAAAACTTGCGCGTGAGGTCGACGCAATCCATGTCGTGCTGTCGAATTTTCCCGGGGCGATGCCAAGGACAGCGACTGTGCTCGATCTGTTCGCACAAAATGCCGAAGCGCTGTTCTCCGCCGTCGAGCCGCTTTCGTAAAGATTAAGGAGGGGAGTATGGAAACGCTCTCCATTGACCCACAGACGGTCGATATCGACGAGCTGATCGAGCGGGGAACCCATCTACATGGGCATCTCGGACCGTTCCTGATCGCGGGGATCCGCATGGGATTGCTCGCGTTGGAACTTCTCGACAGTCCCGGTTATTTTGGCATCGAAGCCGAATCGCAGACCGGCACGATCACGCCCCTTTCCTGCCTCACCGATGGGGTGCAGATCGGAAGCGGTTGCACCCTGGGTAAAGGCAACATTCGTGTAACGGATGAGCGTCGCCCTCGGGTGCATTTTTCGGACGAGACGGGCAAGCGGGTGACGATCGAACTTCGGCCATCCATCTTCCAAGGATTCTTAAACGGCGATCTGAATGAGCAGACAGCGATTGCGCAAGAGAAGGCCCGAGAGGAGTTGTTCGTTTGGGAAGCCTCGCAGTAGAACTTGATGGCGTCACCGCCGTCTACGAGGGGGAGCGGATCCCGGCGCTACACGGGATCAGCCTCGCGGTCGAGCCCTGTGAGCTTGTCGGGATTGTGGGACCCAACGGGGCGGGCAAGACCACGCTGCTCGAAGTGATCAACGGGCTACTCCCGATCACCTCCGGGAAGGTATCCGTCCTCGGACAGCCGGTTTTCCCCTCCAGCCATCGGCTCCGCCAGCAGATCGCCTACCTTCCCCAGGACCTTTTCTTTGAGCCGTCGACTCCGTTTTTGGCCAAGGACGTGGTTTTGATGGGCCGATACGCCAAGGTGGGACCGTTTCGTTTTCCCGACAGGTCGGATCGCTCTCTGGCCTGGGAGTCGATGAAAGAAGTAGGGATTCTCGATCTGGCCGCAAGACCGATCGGCCGCCTCTCCGGCGGGCAACAGCGCAAGGCCCTGTTGGCGCGGGTGTTGGCAAAGCGGCCGCAGGTGCTCCTGCTCGATGAGCCGACGACGAGCCTCGACCCCGCTTCTAAGGAGGAGATCTCTCACTTGGTCCTCCAGATTCACTACGAGCTGTCTCTAGCTACCCTGACGGTGTCGCACGAGCCAGGCCCACTGCTCGATCGGGCCGATCGGGTGCTCACCATCGCAGCGGGACGTCTCATCTCCGACGCACCCGGAAACGGCAAAGCCGCCCCCAGCCCAGTGCACGCTCAGCACGGCTGATCATGTTCGGCATCCCCGTCCACATTGTTCTGCCGACGTTGCTCGGAAGCCTGCTGGCCGGGCTGCTCTGCAGCCTGGTGGGGGTTTGCGTTGTGCGGATGAACCTCTCGTCGCTCGGCTTTGCCATGTCGCACGCCGCCTTCGCCGGCGCGGCACTGGGGTTGGCCGTTTCCGTGCTCGATCCGCTGTGGATGGCAATTCTTTTTGCCGTGGCGACAGCAGCGATCCTGGGGCCGCTCTCCGAAGTCTCGCGGCTCGAGCCGAACACGATCATCGGTGCGACCTTTCCGGTGATGATGGCCCTCGGTCTCATTTTCATCAGTCTCGCGCCCAGCGCCTCAGTCGGCAGCGGCGCCCTGTCGCTTCTGTGGGGAAGCGTCCTCGGTATCACGATGGCAGACGTGCTCAAGCTGGGGATCCTCGCCGTAGTGATGATTACCGTTCTCGTCGGCTTTGGCAAGGAATTGCTGGCGATTCTTCTCGATCGAAAGCTCGCCGCGGCCTCAGGAGTCAATACTCGCGTCTACTATTATCTCGTTCTCTTTCTCACCGCGATCACCGTTGCCCTTGCCCTGCGGATTACCGGTGGACTGCTCATCTACGCGCTGATGATTCTCCCCGCGTCCGCCGCCTATCAACTGCTCTACGACATCAAGAAGGTCTTATTCCTCGCCCCTCTGTTGGGTGTGTTGGCCGCCCTGGGAGGCTTTCTCCTCTCCCTGGCCGCCGATCTACCGATTGGTGCATCGATCGTACTCGCGGCAGCGGCAATTTTCTTCGCCTGCGTTGGCCTTTCCCCAAAACGGCGTCGCCGCCAGCAAAGGGCCGGCTAGGTTTTGTTGCGGCAGTAGGGAGCAGGTTCGAATCCTCTCAGGCG
>CAZMOL010000084.1:0-6451 GCA_964568045.1 uncultured Thermotogae bacterium | reverse complement strand
TCACCGTGGCGCACTGGAAGCGAGATGACATCAATGCCTTTCAAAAACGGGGTTTTCCCGGCAGGAAGGGACGCACAGTGACACCACCGATTTTCAAATCGACCGGACGCATTGGTCGTAAGCGTGACTTCTTGTTCGTAGTCGCCGTTGACATTGGGAAGCAGTCCCATCTTCACCAAGACTTGGAATCCGTTACAAATGCCGAGAATAAACTTGCCCCCACGGATGTAGGCCAAAAGCTCATCGAAGAACAATCGCCCAGAAGGAAGCGTTCTGTAGCGCAGCTTGTTGGACAGGGCTTTGCCTGCGCCGAGGTCGTCGCCGAACGAAAACCCTCCCGGAAGGGTGAGAACATCGTAATCGTGGATCGAGCACGTTCCATGTAAGATGCTGTTGAGATGTACAATATCGGCCTCTGCACCGGCAAGGTGGTAGGCAGCCGCCGTCTCCTCCTCGCAATTGATTCCGAATCCCGTGATGACGAGTGCGCGTACCTCGCTCATTTTCAATCCCCTAAACCCGTGCTCCACGCCTCATTGAGGCGCTCCAGTTCAATATCAATAACCGGGTATCCATGCCACGTCATTACCACCTGCTTGCGAGGAGTCACTCGGCCCAAAAACGTGGCAGCTTTGCCCACGAGAGCTTCGAATGGTTCCCTGTTTTCCGGCCGGACAGAAACGACAAATCGCGAGTGGGACTCGGAGAAGAGCCCGATGCGAAGCATCCTGTGATCCTCCAGCGTGAGCGGCTGCGAGGACGTAGCGGGAAGACTTGGATCTTGCGGCACAGACAGGTTGTCAGCGAGACTGAGCCCAAGTTCTACCACAATGCCCAAGTCACCCCCAATCGCGGATTCAACCAGTGCCACTGCCAGACCCCCGTCGGACAGGTCGTGGCACGATTCCAGTAGGTCTCGACCGTTGGCAGCCATCACCTTACGGTATCGTTCCCTGGCTTCCTCCTTTCTCACCACCGGCACATTTTCTCCCAGCTCGCCGAACAGACGGTAGAATTCCGATCCGCCCAGTTCATCGTAGGTCTTCCCTACCAGGTAGATGAGATCGCCAGCAGCCTTGAACTCGCTGGTCACAGTGTTTCGGACGTCATCGATTCCGGCAACCATCGAATAGAGCACCGTGGGAAGAACGGAGATCTTCACCCCGTCCGCTCGAAAATCGTTTTTCATGCTGTCCTTGCCCGATGTCAGCGGGATGTTGTAGAAGGTCGCCATATCGTAGAGCGCCTCGCACATCCTCACGAGCTGGGCCAACTTGACCTTCCCATCGGGGTTGGTCCTTTTATCGTAAACTGAATCGGGAAGGCAAAAGTTGTCGTTGACTGACCAGAACGGGCCACTGTTGGTCTGCAGATCCGGGAGCCTTCCACCCACAGCGATGATCTGGCGTACGGCCTCGTCGAACGCACCCGCGGACATCGCATACGGATCGATATCCCCGTAGCGCGGAATAATTCCGTTGGAGATGGCCACTCCCTGATAACCGTCGAGCCCGATGCGCATTACCGCTGCATCCTGAGGTGCGGTTCCACGGGGTCCCATCAGCGGTTTTATGATGGTCTTGCCCTTCACTTCGTGGTCGTATTGACGGATGACACTCTCGCGGGAGCAGATGTTGAAACTACCCATTAGCCTTAGCAAAATGTCGTTGTAATCAAGCTCCATCGGAAGCTTTGGCTCGGTCAATCGGGGCCTTTTCCACTGTGCATCAAGCGTCTTTCGGGGGACCCCGTTGTGGAGGAAATCAAGATCGAGGTAAGCGATCAGCGTCTCGCCGTAGTGAACCTCAAGAACGCCCGTGCTGGTAAACCGGCCAATATCGGTGACCTCAACCTCGTGCTCCGCGGCAAGGTGGAAAAGAAGCTCCAGCTTCTCCTCTTCGACCACCAAGGTCATTCGTTCCTGCGATTCGGAGAGGAAGATTTCCCAGGGTTTGATCCCCAAGTACTTCAGTGGCACAGCGGCCAATTGCACCGTAGCACCGCCGCTGATTGTGGCAAGCTCTCCGATCGAGCAGGACAGTCCCCCTGCACCGTTGTCGGTGCAGCATTTAACAAGGCCTTTCTCACAGGCGACCTCAAGAAAATCAGACAAGAGCTTCTGGGTAATGGGGCTTCCGATTTGGACTGCGGAGCGTGGGGAATTCTCGTCGATCTCCGCTGAAGAGAACGTCGCCCCGTGGATGCCGTCCACCCCGACCCGGCCTCCAGCCGCGACGATCCGGTCACCCTCTGCAATCTCCTTCTCCCACGCGTTTTTCCCCTGATAGGAGGCCGGCATAATCGAACCGGTCCCACAGTAGACCAACGGTTTTCCTGCGTAGCGATCATCGAAGACGATCGCGCCGTTGACTGTGGGCACGCCGGACTTGTTTCCTCCGTCTTCGATGCCACGTCGTACGCCGGCGAAGACCCTCCTGGGATGAAGCTGCCCGCAAAGGAGGTCCTGCGAATAGGTGGGCGCAGCGAAGCACAGGACGTTTGTGTTGAACAGCAGTTTCCCTCCTCCTCGACCTGTTCCCAACGGGTCCCGATTGTTGCCGAGGATTCCGGTGAGCGCCCCGCCGTACGGGTCAAGTGCCGAGGGCGTGTTGTGGGTCTCGACTTTGAAGACGAACAAGTGCTCATCGTCGATTCGGACGACCCCGGCGTTGTCCGAAAACACCTTCACCAGCCAATGCTGGCCGACGTCTTCCAAACGCCTCTGCACGGTTTCGGTCGCGCCCTGAATGTAGGTTTTGAATAGGGAATCCACTTGCTTCGTCTCTCCGGTATCGAGATCCGTGTAGTGAATGAGAGCGTTGAATTCTTTGTGCTTGCAGTGTTCAGACCACGTCTGGGCGAACACCTCTAGCTCGCAGTCGGACGGCAATGGAGAAAGCCCGACTGCCTCGCGCTTCCTGACCACTGTTTCATCGCGGTAGTAGCCTTGGATCGCACGCCACTCCGGCAAGCTGAGGGAGAGAACCCTCTTTCTGGAAAGCCGGTCCAGTTCTTGGTCCGGGACAAAGACGTTTACAAACTCCGTCGCGGACTCTGCTTCGATCTTGACCTGCGGGACATAGTCCACCCACGCAGAAATCTCGCCGCAGTCGAAGTGATGGATCAAGACGTTTCCCAACAGCTCTTCGGCAATCCTTCTTACTGCAGTCTCATCGAGATGATGCTCGAGGTAGAAGACGTCACGGGTGAATATCCGCTGGGTCTCACCGTCCAACGTGATTCCGAGCACATCTCCCAGGCTCTTTTGCGCCGACGCGCCCTCATCGTCCGTCACTCCAGGGCGCTTGCCCACCGCGATATACGAACGGAATCCCCGCGGATGGTAGACCGAGTTGACGTGAACCTCGTGAAGCACGGGATCTTTCAGACCGTGTGTGGCGAACTGCCGCAGTTGCTCGTCGGTAAGCGGCGTCAGTAGCGTGTACAGTTTGGAGCTTCGGACACGGCCGGTGTCGATACCCAGATACCTGGCCGCCTCGATTGCCAGGCGCTCCCCCATGACGTCCTTTACTCCGTCTCTGAACACAACCTGGATGGTTGACACGTTCGGCTCCGTTTCACTGAAATCCCGTTTACTCATCGATAGCGATGGCGCGATCTTCTACCCCGGTTTCCTTACTGAACGACCGTCCTTCACAACGTAGGTGAGCAACTGAGGCCTACAGCCGGCTGAGCGGATGGTGATCGCCGGTTTTTCCGTGACAAACCCCGCAACCTGCGCTTCATAGCCTGCATCGTCCATGCTCGAAAGAGCCGGCCTAACCTGCGCTTTCGGGATGACAAGCAACATTCCATTGCCCATGTTCCACTGCCGGTAGGCGTGGCTTTCGCAAACCCCTCCCAGTTCCTGAAGTCTGCGCATCGCCGCGTGCGGAGGGCAAAGCGTGTCCAGTGCTGCCCCAAGCCAATTGGGAGCCAACACTCGTGCCAGGTTATCCGGGATCCCGCCACCGGTGATGTGAGCGACTCCGTGAATAGGGACACCGCAGTTCTCCAACCGACGAATTGCGGGTGCGAAGATCCGGGAGGGAGAGAGCAACGTCTGTCCCCAGCTCGTCTGTTCATCGAACGACGTGTTGTGCCAATCGTCTCCGTAGGCCTCCTGGAGGATGTTGCGGGCGAGGGTGAACCCGTTGCTACGCAGGCCGCGGCTGGCAAGGGACAGAATGACGTCTCCTGAAGCGATGCGGGAGCCGTCCGCAAAACGGGTTCCCTCCCGGAGCACGCCGATTCCCGTGCTGCACCAATTGAAATGCATCCGCTCTCCCCACCCGCGAATGCGGTCACCGAGCTGCGCAATCTCACCCCCGGTGACCGCAATTCCGGCAACGTTCGCCGCGTCGTGAAGCCCCTTCATGAGGCGATCGACGATCCCCTCATCGAGGACATCCACATCGAGAATGTTGGAGATCCCAACCGGATGTGCGCCGATCGCGGCCAAGTCGTCCACCACCATCGAAACGAGATCAAACCCCAGTGTCTCGTACGTCTCCATCCGTTCCGCCAGTTCAATCTTTGTTCCGATGCCGTCCGAGGTGACGGCAATCTTGACCGTCCCGAAGTCCAAGATCGTGGCGAAGGCCTCTTCGAGGCCGAGCGCGGGGGCACCCGCTTTTCCTAAACGATTTGAGAACGTCTTCTTCGCCCAGGTCAGGGCCTTGCGGGAACAGGCGTTCCCGAGATCAAGATTCACGCCCTCTGCTCGGTTTTCCATGTCACTCTCCAGAGCGTTGACCGATCTTTTGGCCTCGCTCTTCGAGCATCGATCAGTGGTGTTCTTAATCTCCAGGAAACGAAGTCCTAGCTCGTCCACTTTCTCAGACTGCCTACCGTTTCACTGCCGCGTTGGAAGACATCGTGCACTTGCCCCTCGCGAATCGCATAGGGGGTCACCAATTCGAGCTGCACGCGTTCGTGGAGATCCCGAATCGTTTGACAGCCACACGAGGACATCGCCGCTTTGATCTTGGCGAGCATCTCGTCAAGGTTGTCTCTGAGCTTGCCCGCATATTCCACAAATCCTTCTACCCCCTCAGCGAAATTATCGTGATAGTACCGGATTCCACTCCACTGCCTTGCCCGTGCTGATCCCTCTCCCCAGTACGGCTTCATGATGTGGTTGTTGATCTGAACCTTTTCCGTTGGAGACTCCTCCATGCGGGCGAAGTATCGACCCATCATGACGTAATCGGCACCGAGCGCCAAGGCAACGACCACATCCTTCGACGTTGTGACCCCCCCATCCGCGACGATCGGAATGTAGCGCTTCGTCTGCTGAAAATAGCGATCGCGGGCTTCAGCCACTTTCATGAGGGCAGTGGCCAGCCCCCGTCCGGTACCCTTCTGCTCCTGAGTGATACAGATGGACCCGCCGCCCATGCCCACTTTTACGGCCTGCGCTCCCGCCTCCATCAAAAAGTCGAATCCATCCTCGGTGATGATGTTTCCTCCGATAACGGGAAGATCGGGGTAATTCTCCTGGATCCATTTCAACGTCTTTTGCTGGTAGACGGAGTGCCCATCGGAGGAATCGATGGCCACTGCGTCGACCTCGGAGGTCACCAGCGCGGCGACGCGCTCTTCGTAGTCGTGCGTGTTGATCGCGGCCACCGCCAATAACCGTTTCTTATCATCCACAACCTCATTGGGATTGTTCACCTGATCCTGGGCGTCCTTGCGAAAAACCAGGTAGGAAAGCCGATCTGCTTCGTCCACGATTGGAAGAACCGATTGGTGACTCTCCACAAGTTGGGCATGGGCCTCCTTTAGATCGGTCACGTCGACAGCAACATCAAGCCTGTTTCGAGGAATCATACGGTCAACCACGCAGAGCTGGCCGTGCGCTTGCGCATCGTAATCCCTCTGAGTAATCAGCCCTAGAAAGACGTTATCCTCAGATACTACAGGAAAGGTGGAGAAGCCTTTGTCTTGCTTAATCGTCTCAATCTGGTACACGGTTGTCTTTGGCGAGACCGTAAGAGGCTTCACAAAACCGGCCTTGTGGCTCTTGATCTTGGTAATAATCTCTGCCTGAGCTTCGATAGATTGAGAGCAAAAGATGAACGCGGCACCCCCAAGTTTGGCTAGTTCTATGCCCATCTCGGGCCCCGACACCGACTGCATCGCCGCAGCCACCAGCGGGGTTTTTAGTTGGATTTCGCGTTGACCTTCTCTAGCCCACGCCAGCGGAATCTCCAAGCAGATCTGATCAACGGCTGAGTCAGCCGTTGTGAGCCGTGGAAGGAGTCGAAACTCCATCAGGCTCCGAGACGGTTCAACGTTGATCCTTTGTGCCATAACCCCCTCTCTTTCACGAACAAAATCATTCAAACCCGGCGAATCACGAAAGCCCGTTAAGCCTGAAAAGGCCACCTCCCAACACCCTCTGTACCAGGCAAGGTGGTAGAATCTCGGACACCAACGCGTGTTC
>CAZMOL010000083.1:0-6454 GCA_964568045.1 uncultured Thermotogae bacterium | reverse complement strand
CTCTTGCGCATTCTTCGTGGCAAGCCCCGGATTCCACCGTCGTTGGAGAACAATCCGGTGCTGAGCGTCGTGCTTAACCGCCGCAGCGTGCGACGCTTCTTCCAGAAGGACATTGCGGATGATGTCTTCGCGGCGATCCTCGAAGCCGGACGGTTGGCGCCGTCCACGGTCAACCTGCAGACGTGGAGTTTTGCGCTCTTCACCGCCGGCTCGTGGCAGGAAATGTTCGACCGGCCCACACCGTTTCGAGCGCCGAGGGCCGTCGTGATCCTCGCGGACACGCACCGCGTCCGGCAGGCCATCGAGGCGTTTGCCGAAAGTCCGCTGGTCGAGTACACCGTCGCGGTGATGAACGCGTCCCTTGCAGCGATGAACATGACCATCGCCGCCGAGGCACTCGGCGTATCGTCGGTGATGCTCTCCGAGACCGGACGAAGCGGTCTCCTGGACGCCGGCTATCTCAAAGAGAAGCTGGCACTGCCTGACAACGTCATCCCGATCGCGACCATCGTCTTTGGCTACCCGCGCGCGGGCCGTCTACCCATGCCGCCTAAGCTCCCCCTGGAAGCGATCTCTTTCGCAGGCGCGTACTGTGAGACCGACCGCGCGGTGATGGAAGAGTGGCTCGCGCAGATGAAGGCCGGATACAAGGCCAGCCATCCACTGTCCTCCCTTGAAGCGCAGCTTGAGCACTACGCATCGAAGATCGGGGCCGCCGAGGCCGATCTCGAAGCGATGGTCTTCGGTGAAGACAAGGCTTCCTCGACGTCATCCGACGAGCAGGAGTAACCTGGCCTAGAATTGTATGGTTCTACTTACTCTGTCTGCCCTCTAATTCCTCCAGAGAAGGCCGGACGACCTTCTAAACATCTTGGTCTCTCTTTGACACCTCTCATTGTGTTGCTACAATAGTAGCTGCATGTTGACTCTAGAGAGGTGAATCGTGCCGTTTGTAAACGTGAGAGAGCTCCACGATCGCACAGCGGAGATCCTGCGTGAGATCAAGAACGGTAATCCCGTCTTTGTCACCCGTTATGGTAAACCGATTGCCGTTATCCGGGACCTTGCCGAGGACGATCTCGAAGGGCTCGTTATGCTGTCCGAACCGAAGTTGCGCAGGGGCCTGGAAGAAGCCCGTGCTGACGCAGCAGCGGGACGAGTATCCGACCTCGATGACTTGATGGCTGAAACCAAAGCGCTACTAAAGAGCAAGCGTTGAGTTTTCGCGTCAAGGTCACCCACACAGCGAGGAGAGAACTAAGGCGCCTTCCAGCGGATCGGCGCTATCAACTCCTCAAGGGCCTCAAACGGTTGGAAGAAGATCCATCTCCCGATGGGGGCGCGATTAAGGCAATCATCCAAGATCCCCAAGGAAGGCTCAGACGGCTACGAATCGGCGACTACCGGATTTTCTTTGAGGACGAAGAAGGCGAGGTGTTTGTGCTGGGGTGTGTCCACCGCCAGACATTGGAGAAGGCAATCCGTCAGTTGATCAAGGGGTAGGCGCGGCTCCCCACCCGTCTTTGATTACCCCAGGCTACTCTTCCAGGATGTAGTCCCACGCGCAGACGTTGTCGCCCTTGAGGATCGACTTGGTGATCGTGCAGTGCTTGAACTCGAACCCGAGGATCGGCTCCCAGAACTGCCTCGCCCACCCTGCGGCGCGATAACAGAAGATCGGATCGACCTTCGGGTCGCTCGCCTCGCGGATGAGCGAACAGAAGCAATACGCCTTGCGCAGCTCGTCGTGCGTCTGCGCCTTGTCGTAGGCCTCGCGGTTGTACGCGACCTTGCTCAAGTGAAGCACCTTGCCGTCGTACCACGGCGGATCGATGAACCCGCCGGTGCGCGTGCCCTCCAGATGCTTGTTCTGTGCATCGAGAATCGCCTCGACGCTGCCGCCGGATTTCTCGTACAGCGCCTTGTACTTTGCCGTGTCCTCGCAAGGGCGGACCAGTGCCACGCGGGAGAGGATGTCGAACTGCTGATCCTGATCCGTGTGCCGCTTCAGCCGATCGAGCGTCTCGCCGACCCACCGCGCGCGATCGTCGACCAGGGTGAAGGGCGTGATCCCCTCTCCGCCGGCCCAGATCTCTGTAGCGAGATCGGCCCCCACAACGCGCACCAGCTGTTCCCAATACACCTCCGGCCAGGCCAGAAAGGAATTCCGCACCTCGATCCGGTTCTGGCTTTCGTCGTTTGGGGCGTACTGGTGGTAGATCTCCACAAGCTCCAGCTCCGAGGAAAGCCCGACGCGGTTCATGTAGGAAGAGATCTTGCCGGTGGTCTCGCGGAGCTGTTTCACCGGCCCTGTGTGCAGCAGCGAAAAGAAGTGCAGTCTGCGTTGGGTGTGGGTTTTGACGTCTCCCACGGTGACCTCTGTGGAAACCGGGAAACCGATCTCCGAATCGTACCCCTCAACCGGGGTGTCGAAGCGGAAGATGTGCGTGAGAGGGCCAACCACCTTGCCTTCGCATGCCCTGCGGACCTCTTCCATCCTCGGAAGAAGCTCATCGCGTCCCTTGATCGGTTTTCGGATCCCCGCAAACAGCGTCTCTTCCCGGATGACGTGGCGTATGTCGGTTCCCTGATCTTCCATGGTGACTCTTTCAATGATGACCGCAAGGATCGGGTCTGTCCAGTGGGAAAACGCCGGAAACCAAAGCGAGCCGCCTCTCCCCTCCCGCGGAGCGCAGCTACAGCACCACGCATCGAAGATCGGCCAAGCCGAAGCCGCTCTGTAGTCGAGGGTGTTTGGGGAAATCAGACCCTCTTCGAGCAAGCGTAAAAAGCGGACGTGATCCTGTGGAGAAACGCTGTGGTTCTGCAGGTGGAACAGGAGCCAACCTGGCCCGAGAGGAGGTGAATAGTTTAGATCGAGGGGTACGTAGACACCAATTCTTCAGTTGGGTGCTCCCTCGACTACTGAGATGATACACCGCACCTACAAACTCGATTCGAAGTAGACGTGTAATGAAAGGAGCGCAATAGAGCGCGATGCAAAATCCGATGGTACGCCCCTATCTATCCAGAGGGAGCCGACCACTCGGGGCAGGTCAGCCGTCCACATCGAAGTACACACCGCCTACAACCTCGGCGATCTTCCGGAGCTGCTCACGCGCGGATTGATACTGAGGCACATCGAAACCGACGATGTGGACGCGTAAATCGTATCCTGGGGCGACCAAGTCCCTCGCTGCGGCAATGGGATCCCCGCCGCAGGTTTCCATGCCATCGCTCACCAGGACGAGGAGCTTCGAGCCGGGGATCTGCGCGCAGTCCTCCTTCGCTTGTTCGAGAACGTATGAGAGGGGAGTCGCTCCCCCGCTGGCCAGGGCTTGGATCTTTGCCCGCAGCTCTGCGCGGTTGATCGGACCGATCGGCACGAGAAACTGGCAATTTCCGCATCCCCCGAAACTCCTGAACCCGACTTGTGTTCCGTCCGGGATTTCCTCGATGAGATCCAGAAGAACCTGCTTGGCGACCTCGAGCTTGCTGGCGTGCTCGAAGGATTTGGCCATGCTGCTGGAAGTATCGAGAATGAGCAAGAGGGCCTCCGCTGGGCGGGTCTCGGCGGCAATCGCCAGTTCTCCCAACGGCAGCACTTCGAGCGTGCCGAAGGCCTCATTGGGCTCAGGCTCAACCTGCCGCGTCAGCCCCATGGCGCCGACCGCGTCGATGCTCGGCCCCGGGCATGTGGAGAACTCTTCGTCCGCGGGGACGTCACTGATGCGGACAAATTGGAATTCCTCTTCACCGGCAACGAACGGTGCAATATCGATCGCTCCCGGATACTCGCGAACTTCGCCCACGGCCACGAAGGTGATGCCGTCGGCGCTGATTTCCACAAGGCCTGGACGATCGTTGGTGACATAGACAAACAGGTCGTCTCCTGGAACGTCGATCAGACGGTTGTCCACGAACTCCAAGACCAGGTAGCCGCGATTGTCCAAGGCGCTGACCCGGAATCCGAGGGAGACGGCACACGTGTCGCACCCGTACCATCCGACGCATCCACCGCTGCAGTCTTCGTGGCCGCAGTCGGGAGGACCGAGCGCCTTGCTGGGATTGCCGTACGCTCCTCGGACGCAGCTTGCCGCACAATAGGCGACGACGCGGTCGGCAAAGGAGCGATCAGCATTGGGAAAGCTTACTCCGCAATACGTTGTGGATTCCGCAAGCGCAAGTGGGCCAATCGACGCGATAAAAAGACCGATAGCTATGCTGATAAGAAGCTTTGCCGTGCGCGGACTGATCTTCATTCGGTCACCTCCAACCCCTTTCCCTTTTCCTTTGCTTCGCATCCCTCCGGCGTGTCAGAATGTTCCTTAGGAGGTATCTGGTGTTGAAGCGATCAAGCACTCTAAGGTTTTCAGTCTTTCGCACAGCAAGCACATCCGTGTCTATCTTGTGAATTGCTTTGGCCGTAATCTGTTTTGCCACTTTGTCGTAGACATCAAAAGAGAGGTTGTTGATCGTAGACCCGTCTGCTTCCAGTGGAGCAAAGTTCCTCCTTAATCTGTAACGCGTGAACAGATTCTCAATGTTGAATGTCCCAATCCTCATTTTCATTCATCTTTCGCCTCCATCTAGGTCGCCTGTGATCCCTATGGTCTTATCAATGTAGTGTGTTAAGCACAATGTGTGACGCAAGCAGGGCGTACCATTATTATACACGTATCTGAATATCTGTCAAATATGATTGTGTCTATTAACGCTACTCCCCGAACCTCGCTTGCTTGCGGTGCAAGAGCCTGTTTCGGGAAGCGCAAATTTGTTGTCCGAAGACATTCCTCATAGGAAAATCGGGGGAATCTCTGAAAGCGCGCGACGTGTCAGAAGGAGAATTGGGCCTTGGCGGACGGGATACTTATCGCTGCCGCTGAACGTGTAACCGGATGTAAGGTTAAGACGCGAGAAACAGGTATTGTGTCATCGGATTCTCGGATTTAGCTTCATCCAAGCTCGGGGTTCTAGGGACCCCAGAATCGTTGGCGTGCCGCTGAGCAGTCGATTTGTTGCTGGCGGGGTCGTCGTCCAGATCGATACTGAACTCCGCCCAGATGAGGACGTGATCTGAGAACGAGCCCTTGTTCTCGTACGCGTAGCTGTAGCGCTCGCTTTCGGGGAGCTCTGAAAACACGAGATCCCAGAATTTGAGGATACCGGATTGACCTGTAAACTCGTGCTCCGGACCTGTGTTGCAAGCGTCGATCCAGATCTTGTCGTAGGGGTTCGCAAGACCGTCCTGACCGAGCGAAGTAGGCTCGTCAATTAAAGCGGTTAGTCCTGAGATCGAACGCAACTCATTCCACCATCCATCTCGAGATGATTCCACGTTGAAATCCCCGAGTAGGATAATGTCATCCTCGAAAGGATCCAGTCCTTGCACAGAGAGGAAAACGTTGTCCAGGAACTGGATTTCCCGCTTGAGCTCCGTCGATTTGGATGGGCTAATGGCATGATGAACGATTACTGTGAAGTCGAACTCTCCGGCTAGGAACGAGACAAAGAACGGTTCGCGTTCGAAGATGTCCGTGGAGTCGGGGAAGAAGCATCCGCCTTTGACACGCTGGACTCTGTGGTTGTGGAGAAAGACGTAGTACTCCTTGTAACTGTCAGATCGGCCTCGAGCTTCAGGGGAAATGATACGTGACCATGTCTGACCGCGAGAGTTAAGCTCAGCAACCAGAGCTTCCACATGGCCAAGAACATCAGTACCGTACACTGCCACACATGTACTCTCGTTCGGGTCTTTCTTCGAGTTGTTCATGACCTCGGCTAGAGCAACGACATCGTAGTCCTCGATGATGTCAGCGATCTGCTCGATGTCTTTGCATTCTCCCTTTCCATACCCGAAATGAAGAGCATTCCAGAATGCGATCTTGATTGTGTCAGCGTGAGTTCCCACGACACATAGGATCAACGCGACCACTACCGCAGGCGCAAGTCTACTCGTTCTCATGGCGCTCCTCCGTTTCCAGGTACTCCAGGATCACTTCCACCACGAGAAATTCGGGGACATGAGAAATTCGGGGACATAATACTGAAATTCGGGGACATAATACTCATTTCTGAATTCGTCGTCAAACCCGGTGACACAATACCTAATCACAACCAGTGTTGATGATTAGCTTTGAACCTCATACGCTAGCTTGAAAAAGGTGTGCTGCTTTTGCAGAATAATGACATGGGTAGAATAGCGCGCGTTGTATTACCGGGCATTCCGCATCACGTGACTCAACGTGGAGTACGATCGATGTCCATCTTCTCTTCAGATAACGATCGATTTGACTACCTGTATCTATTGGCAAAGCAAGGGCAAAATCACGGTCTAACCTTTTTGGCTTGGTGCCTGATGAGTAATCATGTTCACTTGATAGCAGTTCCCGAAGAAATGCACAGCCTTTCTCGAGGCATAGGCGAAGCGCACAGGCAATACACCCGTCTGATC
>CAZMOL010000082.1:2308-6693 GCA_964568045.1 uncultured Thermotogae bacterium | reverse complement strand
CACTCGCGCTCACACAGAGATCTTCGGTCATTGAATGGTAGTAGTATACCCTATCCCTCCGCAAGAGAAAACTCAATAACAGTCAGATCTCCACAGGATCGTCAATCATTGTCGAGCTGTCCATGGCAGTATTGGGACCGTCGTATAGGGAAGTAGGATGAGGTACATAGGGATTTTTTCGTCTATCACAGCAGTTATCCTTTTGCCCGGAAGAACGTTGCAGACAAGCTGCGCCCAACGTCGCACACATGGTGCGACGCTACAAGATTGTCGTTTTGAAACGTCATTTCGTAGCGTCGGGGCTTGCCCCCGACGTTGGGTTTTTGCGAGTTAACGAGGCTGATAGCTTCTTCAAAGGCACGGGCAGCCTTGACCAAAACAGCGAAACTCTAAACCACAGTGCCGGTCATGAGAAACTAGTCATGTTGACTCACCTCATTAGTGAAGAAACTCCCTCTTTAAAACTGCCCACGCGAAATAGCAAGGAACCAAATATTCGATACCACCCCTTGACGCAGATCTCTTTTCGGCCTATAATTAGCAATCAAGATGCGTGACTGCTAATTCGAGGTGAACACGATGATTCGTTTTGACAAAATGACGGAGGGCGCGCAGGAACTGTTCCACGAAGCGCAGGACCTCCTTACACGATACAAGCACAACCAGCTCGATGTGGAGCACATCTTCACCGTTCTGGTGACAAAAGAGGGCGTGGGTCGGGATATCCTGCAACAGATGGGGGTAAACCTTACGGGACTGGCCAAGGATCTCGACGTTACCTTGACCGGCAAGCCGTCGGTTTCCGGGCCAATCGGCGGGCAGATATACATCACCCCGCGGCTCGACGGGGTTGTTACCGGCGCCCAGATCGAGGCCGAACGGCTTCGCGATGAGTTCGTTGGGGTCGATCATCTTCTCCTGTCGATCGGCCGCACCACTGATCCGAATCTGAAGCGGATTCTCGACCGCCATCAGATCTCGCCAGAGTCGATTTACGGTGCACTGCGCTCCGTCCGTGGCGAGCAGCGGGTGACCGACCGCTCGTCCGAGGAACGCTATCAGATCCTGAAGAAGTACTCGACGAATCTGACGGAGATGGCGAAGCGTGGTGAGCTGGATCCGGTGATCGGTCGCGAAGAGGAGATCCGTCGCATGGAGCAGATCCTCGCCCGGCGGCGCAAGAACAATCCCGTTCTGATCGGGGAGCCGGGGGTAGGCAAGACGGCGGTGGTCGAGGGGTTGGCGCAACGCATCGCGGGCGATGACGTGGCGGATTGCCTCAAAGGCAAGGAGATCGTCGCTCTTGATATCGCGGCGATGGTTGCGGGGTCGAAATTCCGCGGTGAGTTCGAGGACCGGCTCAAGGCCGTCATCAAGGAGATCGAGGCCGCCGCAGGGAAGATGCTCGTATTCGTAGACGAGGTGCACACCATCGTGGGGGCCGGCGCCGCCGAGGGTGCGATCGACGCCTCCAACATGCTGAAAGAACCCCTGTCGCGCGGGAAGTTCCAGCTGATAGGCGCAACAACCCTCGATGAGTACCGCCAGCGGATCGAGAAGGACTCGGCGCTGGAGCGGCGGCTACAGAAGGTATACGTGCGAGAGCCGACGCTTGAAGAGACAATCGACATCCTCCTAGGCTTGCGCGAGACGCTGGAGGAACACCACGGCGTCAAGATTGACGATGCCGCAATAAACGCCGCGGCGAGGCTGTCCGAGCGCTACATCTCCGATCGCTTCCTGCCGGACAAGGCGATCGATCTCGTCGACGAGGCGGCAAGCCGTATTCGCGTCGACGGAAGCGGAGAAGAGGTGACCGAGGCGGCGATTGCCGGTCTCGTCTCCCAGTGGACAGGTATTCCTGCCGAGCGGATGCTCGAAGAGGAGCGAACGCGACTGGCCAACATGGAGGACCTTCTCCACACGCGCGTGATCGATCAAGAGGAAGGGGTCAGGGCGGTGGCAGAAGCGGTCCGCCACTCACGGGCCGGGCTCGCCGACCCACGTCGGCCGATCGGCACTTTCTTGTTCCTCGGTCCAACCGGCGTGGGGAAGACCGAGCTGGCCAAGGCGCTGGCCGCATTCCTGTTTGGAAGCGACACTTCGCTTCTACGGATCGATATGTCCGAATACATGGAACGCCATGCCGTGGCGCGCCTGATCGGCTCTCCGCCCGGATATGTCGGCTACGAAGAGGGCGGACAACTCACCGAGGCGGTGAGACGGCGCCCGTACCAAGTGGTCCTGTTTGACGAAGCGGAGAAGGCCCATCCACAGGTGATGAACCTGCTCCTGCAGCTGCTCGATGAAGGACGGTTGACCGACGGCCACGGCCACACGGTTGATTTCCGCCACACGATCATCATCATGACCTCAAACGTGGGAAGTGAGCACTTCCAGGAAAACACTTCCGAAGAGCAGATCCACGGGAAGATCCACGCTGAGTTGAAGCGCACCTTCCGGCCGGAATTCCTGAACCGGATCGACGAGACGATCATCTTCCATCCTCTCTCCACGGAGGCGATCCTGCAGATCGTCGACCTCAAGGCTGCTGCGTTGAACGATCGCCTTGCCGAGCAAGGAATCTCTCTCACCCTCACCGACAAGGCAAAGCAGGTGTTGTCGAAGGAAGGATACGATCCGCACTACGGCGCGAGGCCGCTCGAACGGGCCCTAAAGCGGCTAGTGGAGAATCCGCTTGCGATGAAGATCGTCTCGGGTGAGATCGAAGACGGCGATCATGTGACCGTCGATGCGGCCGCGATGGCGGATGCCCTGGTGATTCGGAACCAGTAAGCCATTAGATAGTCGCTCGTGGCGTATCGCTAGTCCCTACGGTATAATCCTCACATTTCTATTTTGGGGAGGTGCGAAGATGGCAAAGACTCGGGATGAGCTCTTGCGTGAAGTGGAAGACAAGGGGATTCTGTTCGTCCAGCTTTGGTTCACGGACCTTCTCGGAAACCTGAAGAGCGTTGAAATACCCGTATCCGAGCTGGGACAGGCCCTTGAAGAGGGAGTCGGCTTTGACGGGTCTTCCATTCATGGATTCGCTCGAATCGATGAAAGCGACATGGTTGCCATGCCGGCCCCGAGCACGTTCGCCCTCCTTCCCTGGGGCAAAGTGGCCCGCGTGATCTGCGACATTCTTGAACCGGACGGAAGCCCGTACAAGGGCGATCCACGCTGGGCTCTCAAACGTGCGCTCGCTCGGGCCGAAAAGCTGGGCTACAGTATGGCCGTGGGCCCGGAAGTGGAGTATTTCTATCTGCGCTCTGATTCCTGTGCGGAGACCCTGGATGACGGTGGATACTTCGACCTGGTGCCGCCAGACCTCGGAATCGACATCCGCAGGGAAACAGTGCTCGCACTTGAGGGAATGGGGATAAAGGTCGAGGCGGCCCATCACGAAGCTGCCTCCAGCCAGCAAGAGATTGACCTGCGTCACAACGACGCCCTGACCGTGGCCGACAGTCTCATGACCTGTCGCTTCGTGGTGAAGGAGATCGCGCGACGACACGAGGTCCACGCTACGTTCATGCCCAAGCCCCTGTTTGGAAAGAACGGCTCCGGAATGCACATAAACCAGTCTCTCTTCGACAAAGACGGACGCAATGCTTTCTTCGACCCCGCTTCGCCCCTGCATCTCTCATCCGTTGCCAGAGCCTATACTGCGGGGATCATGCAGTATGCGAAAGAGAGCATCGGGGTGTGTGCTCAGTGGGTGAACTCGTACAAGCGGCTCGTCCCCGGCTACGAAGCGCCGGTGTACATCACGTGGTCACCGCGCAATCGCAGCAACATGATCCGCATCCCCTTAAGCAAACCTGGCAAAGAAGAGGCGTGCCGAATCGAGTTTCGCGCCCCGGATCCTGCCTGCAATCCCTACCTTGCGTTGGCCACCATGCTCCATGCAGGGCTTGAGGGAATCGAGAAGGAGTACCAGCTTCCCGACCCCGTGGACAAAGACGTCTTTGCGATGAGCGAGGCCGAGCGTGAAGCGCTCGGCATTGAGACGCTGCCGGGAAGCCTCAACGAAGCCATCGCCTGCATGAAGGATAGTGACCTTGTCCGAAGTGCCCTCGGGGATCACATCTTCGATAAGTTCATCCAGAACAAGCAAATCGAGTGGGACGCCTACCGCTCCCAGGTGCACCAATACGAACTGGATCGATACCTCGCCGTCCTGTAGGCACGACCGACTGCTGGATTTCCGAAAAGTACACACTCAGCCGCCCCACCGGTCAATGATCTTGGGATAACGCGTCTCAGCTTTCGTGCAGTCTCTCCTGGGTCTTCTCGATCGATAACGAGGCGGGTGTTGCGGGAGTAGACGCAAGCGAGTTGCTCTTGGTTGCGGCATTGTGCTAGAGTTCATCAGAATG
>CAZMOL010000082.1:0-2208 GCA_964568045.1 uncultured Thermotogae bacterium | reverse complement strand
TAGACGCAAGCGAGTTGCTCTTGGTTGCGGCATTGTGCTAGAGTTCATCAGAATGGTGTCGGAGGAGATTCCTGTGGACGACAGATCTCAACAGATTCTTGAGTTTGCAGTTGCGAAGGAGAAAGAGGCAGTGAAGTTCTATCTTCGTTGGTCAGAGCGTGCCAACGACGAGGAAGTGAGCCGCCTGCTCGCAGAGCTTGCGTCCGACGAGCGCAGGCACGTTGAGAAGCTATCCAACATCACCCCTGACGCGCTCATCGCCGAGGGCCCCGGGCCTCCTGATTTCAAGCTCTCGGAGTTCCTGGCCGACGTACCTGTGAAGCCGGATATGACGATTGTCGATGCGCTTTCCGTCGCCATTCGGCGCGAAGAGAAGGCGATCGCCCTCTACGATCGGCTGCGGCGGTCAGCCACTACCGAGGAAGCCCTGTTTACCGCTCTTGTCGAGGAGGAACGTCGACACAAACATCGCCTGGAGTTGAACTATGCCAAGCTCAAGCGCCACTTTAACGGCAGCTAGCGCACGAAACCTCTGCGTGGATGGAGTTTGAACTCCCGCTTCCACTCTGCCCGGATATCATCGCTGCTCCCGCGTCTGGAAATGGCGTACGTCCGTTTCACCCTGTGTCTGTAATGCCAATAGATCTTGAGGTGTCAGTCGACTAGCTCAATCCCTTCAAGTGTCCCCTCGGGTATGGCCACGCCCAGCGCGTCTGCCCTTCCTGCGTTGACCATCGCGCGATTGGCTTGCGGAATCGCAACGGGGATGTCCGTTGGTTTCTCCCCAGCCAGTATCCTTACCGCCATCTCTGCTGCGGTGTTCCCCTGCTCGTATGCAGAAAGAGCAACGCCACACAGCGCCCCACCTTCTATTGCGAAATCGAGCGGGCAGAATTCAGGAAGCACGCTATTCGCGAGCGTCCATTGCAGCAGCTCGTCCGGCGACATGCTTTCTTCCTCACCCTGTTTCTTGATCGTGTGATAGGTGAACAGCCCGATCGCGTCAACTTCCGACTGGAGTTGTCCCACCTTTGCTTGCCAATCCTCGAAAGCGTTCGTGGTATGGATTTCGCTAATCACAACCGGCAGCGCTGCGTCCGCTAGCCCTTCAATGAAACCGTGAGCGCTGGGACTATCGTCGGTGATCAGAGCAACCTTCTGGACATCGGGTACGAGTTTCTGCAGGAGTTCAGCCGAGCCTTGGAAATCGGGCCGTTCCAACACGCCGGTCACGTTTTGCGCAGGGAAACCGTATTCCGCGGGGTCTGCATTCACACCGCAAAACACGAAAGGCAGCGATTCACCGACGTAGTGTTGTGCCACAAGCTCACATGCGTTGTCATCGAAAACCATGACCAGCGCCGGATCGTATTCCTTGATCCTCTCTTTGGCTTCTGCGGTTATCTGCTGCTTCCACTCAACACTGGTGTGCCGTTTCGTGTCCAGGTAGAACTTCTCAAACGCAATCCCTTCGCGCTGTAGAACCTCTTGCGTTCCTCTCGCCTCTTCGGCGTGCCAGGTGTATGAAGCGTGATAGCTGAAGATTTAAAGGACCTTCTTCTCGCGTGCAGTGCATGCACAGATAGCACTAGCCAAAAGGGACGCTACGAGAAGAAGAAGCGCCATTCTGATACCGACACTTCGCATGGGTATACCTCCTTGAAGTCACTACAGTATATGCGCGACAGATCATGCGGCGCAAAGCCCTCCTGGCTTCAATCCTCTAGCTCACTGAGACAGAATGAGGATGTGGGTGTTACCATTGACGTACGCAGTCTTGGAGTTGATGTCTCACGCGCTGTCGCCGTCATCCGATGACAAGTGGACCGGACAGCTTAGTAACACGAACACGCGAGGCATGGCAGCGTTACCGCATGTTGGGAGTGGAGGACGCTTTTAGAACTCTTCCGCCTCGATTGGTGGATGAGATCGCATCACTTCCACTACTACCAAAGGGCCACCTGTAGCGAACTACATCCCCAAACCCGTCCCGTTGAGCACACCAAAGGTCACCATATCTAGAACTTTCGTCCGGAAGTTCTCGGTACGGTTGCGTTGAGTACACCTTTCCTAGCTTGATTCTTCCTCGGTTGCCGTCTAGAATTAGAATGCTGTTGGCACTTTTGCAGTCGTTACAGTTTGGAAAGCAGATGCATTCCCGCCCAACCTAGAACGTTCTGCTGAGATTAGATACCCAACACCAAGGAG
>CAZMOL010000081.1:3900-6717 GCA_964568045.1 uncultured Thermotogae bacterium | reverse complement strand
GAGAGCGCCCGCCTTGCACGCGGGAGGCTGGCGGTTCGAATCCGCTCACCTCCACCAACGCAGATCAAATGAGGTTGTCTTGATCCCCTTCGAAGAGATCTCCCAGCAGACTCGAAGACAAGACAGGTCCGATGAATCCGGTTGCGCAAGCACTATGCTGACCTGACCGTGAATCCTTCGACATTGTGTCCCCATTGCCTCCGCGTGCACTCATCAGGTGCGCGTCACGCCGGCTATTCAATCTGTGTTTGAGTGCCAAGGCCTGTGTGGCGTTGACTTAAAAAAACGTACCAATTACAATCCCGCGTGAGGTGTTGCCTATGCCAGACCAGGTTAGGCAGGAAATGCTCGATCACATGGATCGAAGCATGGATGTGCTGAAGGGCAATCTGCGCAAGGTACAGACCGGTCGCGCCAGTCCGGCGATGATCGAGGATGTGGTTGTCGATTACTACGGAACTTCAACACCTCTCAAACAGCTGGCGAGCATTGTCGCCCCGGATCCGGATCTTCTGGCAATCCAACCCTACGACAAGACCCAGATGGCCGCGTTCGAGAAGGCAATCCTTACCGCCGATCTCGGGCTCAATCCTGTGAATGATGGCAAGATCATTCGGATCAAGATCCCCAAGCTGTCCGAGGAGCGTCGCCAGGAACTCACACGAATCATCAAGACAAAGGGCGAAGAAGCAAAAGTCGCCTTGCGCAACATTCGTCGGGATGCAAACGAAAAGCTGGAAAAGATGAAGGACGGCGGAGAGACCTCGGAAGACGAATACCACCGGCACCGGGAGAAAAACGACGAGGCGATCCACGAATACACGAAGAAGGTGGACGACCTGGTCGAGGGCAAGAGCAAGCAACTGCGTACGATCTAGCTGTATGAGCCATCCTACCACACAAAGATGAGAAACCTGTTGACTTGTGAGTTTGTCCGACTGTTTCGTCTGCGCAATCTCCTCGTGCTCGGCATAGTGTGCACCTCAATCCTGGCTGCTGTTGGCCAGCCTATGACTGCTTGCGGGCTAGCGATCGGCTTGGCCCTTTTCGTCCTGAAATCGTTCTTTCTGTATGAAGCCGGCCGGGCACTGATTAGAAGAGACTCCAAGGGCATAGGAAGGGCGATCGCCGCACTATCAAGTCTTGGGAGGGTTGTCTTTCTGGCGGTAGCACTGGCACTTGTGGCACAGATGGGGCTTTCGGCGTTGTTCTCCGCCTGTGGAGGGCTTGTTCTGGGACAGATTAACTTGCATCTATCCTACATCGTAAGAAGGAAACCGACGCAATGCTCGAACATCTAGGCGAGAAGCTCATTGTCAACATCTCGATCGGGAGTTTCTCGATCCGCTTTGACTTGGTTGCGATGATCATGAGCTGGGTGGTGATCCTTCTTCTCGTTGCACTCGCTCTCTTCTTGCGCCGAGGGCTCAGGCAACGGCTCGAGGAGAAGCCGAGCCGCGTTCAAGCCGCGCTCGATGCGTTGATGAACACCCTGAGAAGCCAGTTGACCTCGAATTTCGCCTCGGAGAAGCTCGCACGGACGATGTTTCCGTTCATCTCTACGTTGTTCCTGTTCGTCCTGTTCTCCAACTGGATATCGGTCATCCCTTATTTCCAATCTCCTACACAAGATCTCAACGTGACCTTCGGTCTAGCACTCCTTGTCTTTGTCATGTCGCAGGTATTTGCCGTCCGCCTGAAAGGGGGGAGAAAGTATCTTAAGGGGTTCATTGAGCCCTATCCATTCATGCTCCCGCTTAACATTGTCGGTGAGATAGCCAAGCCAATCTCGCACGCGTTTCGTCTTTTCGGAAACATCTTCGGGGGAGCGATCCTGATTACGGTGATTTCGGCCAGGCTTATCCCGTTGGTCTTGCCCGCAGCGCTGAACGCCTTTTTCGGGTTGTTCGTGGGAGCGATTCAAGCTTTTGTGTTTGCTATTCTTGCCGTTGCCTATATCAACGTAGCGGTGGAAAGTTAAAGGAGGTGTGATGTTACAGGACGTACAGACCGGAGTCTCGATCACTGGAGCTGACATTGCAACTGCGGCCAAGTATCTTGCGGCCGGATTTGTCATGGCGATAGGATCGATCGGATCGGCAATTGGAGAAGGAATCGTCGCCGCACACGCCCTGGATGGGATGGCACGTCAACCGGAGATGGAAGGCGCGCTGATGCGCACGATGGTTGTTGGACAGGCAATCACCGAATCCACAGGGATCTACTCCCTGATCGTGGCGATCGTTCTGCTGTTCGTCATGTAGGAGGGCTCGTGAATCTCGAGTGGGGAAAGGTCGTCAAAAGCCTCAACTGGACCTTCGTCTTTAACCTGATCAACTTCGCCATTCTTCTCTATCTGCTCAAGCGGATCCTGTTCAAGCCGGCGCTGGCGTACCTCGATCGCCGGCGCGAGCAGATCGCGGCGCAGATGGAGGCCGCACGCGTCAGTGAGGAGAAGGCAGCACAGCTCGCTGTGCAGAGGCAGGAGTCCCTCAAGGCAACCTTCGAGCAGAATCGCCGCACCGTGGAGGAGGCAAAGCACCGAGCCGAAGAGATCATTGCCACGGCAAAGGCAGACGCCAAGCAGGAGGCAAATCGCATTCTCACCCAAGCTCGCAGCCAGATTGGCCAAGAACGTGTGCTGATGGAACAGGAACTGCGGCGGGCGTATGCGGAGATAGCGGTATTGGCGGCCTCGCGTGTTCTCGATAGAGAGGTGAAGCTGAAGGACCATCGCAAACTTCTTGACGAACTGATTGCAGAGATCGATGAAGAGGCGCTGAAGGTCAAGTCGTGAGATCACGGGAGATCGCTCGC
>CAZMOL010000081.1:0-3800 GCA_964568045.1 uncultured Thermotogae bacterium | reverse complement strand
CACGATGTTAAAGGACTCGTTCTCAATCTGGAGGAAGAAAGCGTCGGCGTTGCCCTGTTCGGAGAGAGCGAGCATGTCCAGGAGGGAGATGAAGTACGCCGCACCGGTCGTGTGTTGGAGACGATGGTCGGTGAGGATCTCCTCGGCCGCGTGGTCGACGCTCTCGGGCGGCCCAGAGACGGAAAAGGCCCCATCGAATCCTCCAAGACACGCAAGGCGGAGATCAAGGCCCCCGGCGTAATCCTGCGCCAGCCTGTGAATACACCGCTTCAAACCGGCCTGAAGGCGATCGATGCCCTCACGCCAATCGGGCGCGGCCAGCGCGAGTTGATCATCGGCGACCGTCGTACCGGAAAGACAGCGATTGCGCTCGACGCGATCATCAACCAAAAAGAGACGGACGTTACCTGCGTCTATGTGGCCATTGGCCAGAAGACCTCCACCATCGCACGTGTAGTAAACACACTCGAACGCCACGGTGCGATGGAATACACTACAGTCGTCGCCGCTGAAGCGAACGATCCCACCCCAATGCAGTATCTCGCACCGTACGCCGGTTGCGCCATGGCCGAATACTTCACGTACAAGGGTCAAGACACGTTCGTCGTCTACGATGACCTGTCCAAACACGCCGTTGCATATCGAGAGATTTCGCTGTTGCTTCGCCGTCCGCCCGGCCGAGAGGCCTACCCCGGGGATATTTTCTATACCCACTCACGCCTATTGGAGCGTGCCGTTCGGCTGTCTGACCAACACGGTGGCGGGTCGCTCACCGCGTTTCCGATCATCGAGACCAAAGCCGGAGACATTACTTCATACATTCCGACAAACGTAATCTCCATCACAGACGGTCAGATCTACCTCGAGACCGATCTGTTCAACCAAGGGTTCCGTCCGGCGATCAACGTCGGCATTTCCGTCTCCCGAGTAGGAGGAGCGGCGCAGATCAAAGCGATGTCGCAGATCGCCGGCCAGCTGCGGCTGGAGCTCTCCCAATACCGAGAGTTGGAGGCGTTTGCCGAGTTCTCCGCCGACCTGGATGAAGAATCGAAGGCCCAGCTCGCACGCGGAGACCGGATGATGGAGGTCCTGAAGCAGGAGCAGTACGCGCCGATGCCGGTCGAAGAGCAAGTCATCGCGCTGTACGTGGGCGTGGAGAACCACCTCGCGGACGTGGAAGTGGCAGAGGTGCGCCGCTTCATCGAGGAGTGGATTCGCTTCCTTCACTCCGAGCATGAGCAGATCTTCAATAAACTGCACGAGAAGAAAGAGTTCACCGATTCAATAAGGACCGACCTGGCAAAGGCGGTGGGGGAGTTCAAGGAGCGTTTCGGAGGATAGATGGCAATCGGTGTCCGCACAATCAAGGGTCGAATCGGAAACATCGAGAACATCCGCCAAATCACCAAGGCGATGAACGCTATTGCCATGACCAAGGTAACGCGGATGAAGCGCCGCCTCACCGAGGGGCGTCCGTATCAGGAGGCGCTTGAGTCATTCCTCGCAGCCCTCCTTGTACAGATGCCCGAAACCGCAGAACACCATCCACTGACTCTCGCCAACGGATCACCACACGTTGGGATCCTGGTCCTCAACTCCGACCGCGGACTGTGCGGCCGATTTAAAGGAGATCTCAACAGGAAGGGTCATGATCTCCTATCAGAGGTAGATAAGAAGGGAAAGGTCATTGCCGGCGGCGAAAAGGCACGAACGTACTTCGCGCGCCAGCAGGTCGAGCTACTCAAAAGCTACGTTCGCGTCTACGAGGATCCGACACCGACATTCGCTGGAGAAATGGCATCCGATCTCATCTCCCTTTTCTTAGAAGGAACGGTTGGTCGGGTAGTGTTGATCTACATGCATTTTCTCTCCGACCTGACCCAGCGGGTGATCGTCGAGCAACTCTTGCCGATCAGAATAGAGCCCACAGGGACTGAGACACTGGTCGAGCCCGACGCAGTACAACTGCTCGATTTCGCCCTTCCGATGGTTGTGGAGGGCAAGCTGTTCTCTGCCCTGTTGGAGACAAAAACGAGCGAGCATGCGATCCGCCGCCAGGCGATGAAGAATGCCACCGACAATGCTGAGGATCTATTGAAGATCCTCACTCGCTCGTACAACAAGGCGCGTCAGCAGTCGATCACACGCGAGATCGCGGACATCGTGGGCGGAGCGGAGGCGCTTCGAGAACACGGATAAACCAATCGCAAGGAAACTCAAGGAGCAACAAGATGGAAGACAAGAGCGCAATGGGGAGGATCACTGAGATCAGAGGGCCGGTGATCGACGCCCGTTTTGAACGAGGAAAACTGCCGCGGGTGAACGATGCCCTGCACATTGAACGACAAGACGACAAGGACCTCGTTCTGGAAGTGGCTCAGCACCTGGGAGACGACGTGGTGCGGGCGATCGCCCTGGATTCGACCGACGGCATTTCCCGGGGGACCGAGGTGATCAATACAGGCGGTCCGATTACCGTACCGGTGGGGCCAGAGACACTGGGACGAATGGTCAATCTCACCGGAGAGCCGATCGACGAGCTCCCTCCGATAAAAAGCAAGAAGCGCTACTCGATTCACCGTCGTGCCCCCGCGATCATCGACCAAGAGATCGAGACCGAAATCTTTGAAACCGGGATCAAGGTGATCGACCTCACCGCACCGTTTCCAAAAGGAGGAAAGATCGGACTGTTCGGCGGCGCTGGGGTAGGAAAAACCGTCCTGATCATGGAGCTGATTCGTTCCATCGCCTACGAACACTCCGGTTACTCTGTCTTTGCCGGGGTGGGGGAGCGAACCCGCGAGGGAAACGACCTGTACTTGGAGATGAAGCGCACCGGTGTGTTGAAGAACACGGCCCTTGTCTACGGCCAGATGAACGAGCCGCCCGGTGCGCGTTTCCGTGTGGGGCTCACCGGGGTGACGGTGGCCGAATACTTCCGCGATGAGGAGGGAAAAGACGTCCTGCTGTTCATCGACAACATCTTCCGCTTTGCCCAGGCCGGAAGTGAGGTATCGGCGCTGCTCGGCCGCATGCCCTCCGAGGTCGGCTATCAACCGACTCTCGCCACGGAGATGGGAGAGCTGCAGGAGCGGATCACCTCGACGAAGAAGGGTTCGATCACCTCGGTGCAGGCGATCTACGTTCCTGCAGACGACCTGACCGATCCGGCTCCGGCGACCGTCTTCTCGCACCTCGACGCGGCGATCACGCTGTCGCGCGAGATCGTGGAGAAGGGGATTTATCCGGCAGTAGATCCACTGCAGTCCAACTCCACGATGCTTGACCCACATGTCATCTCCGGTGAACACTACCGCATCGCTCGGCGCACACTGGAGATCCTACAGCGTTACGAGGATCTACGCGACATCATCGCCATCATGGGAATGGACGAACTGTCCGAGGAAGACAAGCTGACCGTGCGGCGGGCACGCAAAGTGCAGCGATTCATGAGCCAACCGTTCCACGTGGCCGAGCACTTCACCAATCGTGCAGGAGCGTATGTCAAGCTGGAAGATACGATCAAGGGATTCTCCATGATCGTGAGCGGCGAGTTGGACGAGATCCCGGAACAGGCGTTCTACATGGTCGGCGCAATCGATGAGGTCCTCGACCAAGCGCAAAAGGTCGAAGTTGAGCGTGAATCGGAGGATGAATCCGTTTCGACTGCTTCCTAAACTGCTGAAGCGCCGGATGTTCCGCTACACACCGGCGGGTTTTTCCGACGTATCTTCCTGCGCCGCGTTCTACGACGTGCGTCACACCGTCTTTGCCGAAGACGACATGATGATTCTCGAGTA
>CAZMOL010000080.1:1606-6877 GCA_964568045.1 uncultured Thermotogae bacterium | reverse complement strand
CACCTGGAATTGAGCGACGGGTGGTGTGTTGGGGAACAAGAAACACCCTGTTAGCAGGGCGCTTAGAATCATCAGTGTGAAAATGATAGAGCGTTTGACGGAGTATGTTGCCGCACGCACGATTCCTCCTCGAACACGGGTCCGAAAGGATACGCTCTGGTTGAAGTGAAGACAAGGACCAAGGGCAGTTTTCATCGAGCACTGCTTGTTAGGGACCGTTTCAGGGGAAGAACGGATAGCGACTGTAGGTATGTGCATCGATTGGTTTACTGGCTTGGAGGGTGTCCGAGGTGATAGTATCGTAGTCAAGGAGGTAGCTGATGGAAAAAATGATTGCCTACTGTGGCCTGGTGTGTACGGAGTGCCCGGCCTTCATTGCCACGCAGAAGGACGACCAAGAGGCATTGAAACAGGTGGCCGACCACTGGAGCAAGCAGTTCGACAAGTCATTTGCTCCGGAAGACTGTATCTGCGATGGGTGTCTGGCCACGACGGATCGCCACAGCTCCTATTGCCACGAGTGCAAGATCCGTGCCTGTGGGATCAACAAGAGCGTTCGAAACTGCGCTCATTGCAGCGACTACGCTTGCCAGGAACTGGAGACCTTCTTCGGCTTCGCTCCCGAGGCCAAGGCCAGCTTGGAGAAGATACGACGGGTGCTGTAATAAAAGCCGATTATTCAAGAGGTAAACTATGGAAGACACAGAAGGCTACGAAAATTTTCCAGTGTGGATAGTTGCTTTGTGTAATATCGTTTCTCTGGCAATCGTGGCCATCGGAGCAGCTATCTTAGCAGGACTCACAATCTGGCTGACAATTCCCTATCTCGTCTATTGGCTTTGGATGGAGATAAGAGTCCTGAAGAGAAGTTGTGTCAACTGCACCTACTACGGCAAAGTGTGTGGGTTTGGTAAAGGAAAGCTCTGTTCGCTGTTGTTCAAGAAAGGAGACCCCGAGAAGTCTGCGGAAGCGACTGTCTCCTGGACTGCCGTACTGCCGGATTTTTTGGTCTTCATCTTTCCAATTATCGGCGGCATTGTTTCCCTTGTCAGAAGCTTCTCTTGGCCAGTCTTGATCCTCCTAGTGGCCCTAGTAATGCTCTCCTTTGTTGGCAATGCCGTAATTAGAGGATCGTTTGCCTGCAAGTACTGCCGGCAGCGCGAAATCGGTTGCCCCGCATCGAGGTTGTTCGCAGGGAAGGAAGAAGCAGGATCGTGAAAGAGACACTGATTATTGTCGGAGTTGGGGTTCTGGCCGCGGCGATCATCGCCGGTGCCTTCTTCTGGTACACGTCAACAAAACCATTGTATGAACCGGGGATGGTTCGTTCTGGCAAGAACCTCCGGGCCTCCTTGACACCGCCGCAACAGCCGGATGATCCGAACTTGTGGAAAGTGGAAGAGGACATCCAACTCCATCATTTCTCCGATGGCACGGGACCGGCCGTGCTGGTGATCCACGGCGGTCCGGGAATGCCGCCAGTTTCTCCGTGGCCGGGTTTGGCGGCACTTGCCAACGAGTACGCGTTTCACTACTACCATCAACGCGGATGCGGTCAGTCGACCCGTCCCATCGATCGCCTGACCTCGGAGAACCCCTACCAGGCGATGCAAGCCCTCGATCGCACATTGGGGCTGGGCGCGCAGATCGCCGACATTGAACGGGTCCGCCGAATACTGAACGAAGAAACGCTGATCCTTGTCGGGCACTCGTTCGGAGGCTTCCTCGCTTCGCTGTACGCAGCGGAGTTTCCCGAACACGTCGGGGCGATGGTGTTGATCGCCCCAGCGGATGTCCTGGTCATGCCGCAGAAGGGTGCTGATCTGTTTGAAGCAGTGAGAGAGCGCCTTCCGGAAGAGATGCTGAAGGAGTATGACGCATTCCTCGTGGAGTACTTCGACTTTGGTGATCTCTTCTCGAAATCGGAGACGGAGCTTGCCGCATTTAACGCGGAGTTCGCGCGCTATTTCTCCTCTGTAGTCGATGTCCCTGCCGAGGAGCAGGGGGAACCAGGTGGATGGATGGTGTCGGCGATGTACGTCAGCATGGGCCAGCAACACGACTACCGAAAGGCGCTGAAGGGGGTACCCGCACCGGTGCTCGTCATTCACGGTGGAGACGACCTGCAGCCAGAATCGGCCAGCCGGGTCTATGCCGATCTCTTCCCGAACGGGCAGTTTGCCGCAATCGAGGAAGTGGGTCACTTTCCCTTCTACGAGCAGCCCGAAGCCTTTTCCGCGATCGTCGCTGAGTTCCTGCAGCAAGCAACTCTGGAGTAGAGACAGGACCGGCGAGGGCATGGAGTCAGGTAATTCGTGAGACGACAAGACAAAGCAATCGAAGACAAGCATGCATTGGAGGCCATTCTCAAGCGGGCAATGGTCTGCCGGATTGCGATGTGTGATGGCCAAACACCGTACGTGGTTCCAATGTGTTTCGGATACGCAGGTGATCGCCTGTATCTTCATTGTGCACCCGAGGGGAAGAAGATCGATATCCTCAGGCACAACCCACGGGTCTGCTTCGAAGTGGACGTCGATCAGGAACTGGTTCGTGGAACACAGCCGTGCAAATGGAGTTTCAAGTATCGAAGCGTGGTTGGGTTTGGTAGCGCCGTCTTTGTCGAGGACCTCAAGGAGAAGAAGCGAGCGCTCGATGTGTTGATGGAGCATTTTGGCGGTGAAGCGTCTTCCTATCCTGACGACGTTCTGGAACGTATCACGATCATCCGCGTCGACATTGAATCGTTGACCGGGAAACAGGCCGGATACCCAGTGGCTGGTGGTGGAGCCGACAATGCCTAACAGATATGAGGAAAGGCTGGCCGAACTCATCGATTGGCTCTTGGAACCGGAGTATCCTTCGGTCCGATACCTGACACTGCGCCACCTGTTGGACAAGGCCGAGGATGAACCGGCTGTACAGGCCGCGCGAAGCGCTATTGCGGAGTCTCAGCCTGTCAGAAGGATAATGGCTCGCCAATCTCCAGCCGGCTGTTGGGGCGATCCGGAAAGCCCCTATCTTCCCAAGTACAAGGCCTCCTATTGGACGCTGATGGTGCTCGGCTATCTGCATGTGAGTCGGGAGGATGTAGGCGTTCAGAAAGCGGTGGAACACCTTCTTAGATTTCAGCAGCCGTGCGGCGGATTCGCGGACAGCGGAGAGGTAGGAGCACGTCGCGAGTACGAGATCGTGGCCTGCCGAAGGCGTGCTGGCGCGAAAAACCTGCCCGGGGACGACGCATTCGTTTCCGACTACATCCATCAGATGACCCTGTCCTGCCTGACAGGGAATGTGGCTGCAGCGCTGTTGCGCCTCGGATACGCCGATGATCCCACGGTTTGGCGGGCGATCGATTGGCTGGTGAGCATTCAAAACGCGGACGGCGGGTGGCTGTGTCCCTACTGGAAGGCGCACATCAAAGACACGCACTCCTGTTTCTACGGCACGATCTGTCCTCTGGAAGCCTTCGCTGAGATACCGGCTGAGAAGCGCTCACCGAAGGTTCAAGAAGCTGCCTCTCGCGGGGCAGAGTTTCTGTTGATGCACCGCCTGTACAAGGCCGACCACCACGATTTCGCGGTGATCAATCCAAATTGGCTCAAGCTGGCCTTCCCGTGGTTCTACCGCTACGACATTCTGCGTGGGCTGTGGGTACTCGCCCGGTTGGGCTGCCGGGACGAGCGGATGGACGATGCCCTGGAGGCATTGCGGGAGAAGCAGACCATCGATGGCAGATGGGTTCTCGAATCGACGCCGAGTGGTCGAATGCTGGCCAGCTTCGGCAAGAAAGGCGAACCCAACAAATGGATCACGCTTCATGCCCTGTGGGTCCTAAAGGAGATGAATCACCTCAGGGCACTCGAATGAGGAAGCGGCAAGTTGTCTCATCCACCGTGCGTTGGGCCAATTACGAGAGCCGGTGCACCTTGATGAAGTTGGTCCGTCCGTCGCCTCCGAGTGGCAGGCCGCCGGTAACGACTATCAGCTCGCCCCGTTCGGCAAGACCGAGCTCAAGCACCGTGTCCTCCATCGTTGACAGCGCATCGTCAGTGCTTCGCTGTTCGGGAACAAGTGCAGGAATGACTCCCCACGTCAGTGCCAACCGGCGGAACGTCGCGTGGTTCGGCGTAAGTGCCACGATCGGTTGTGTTGGGCGTTCCCGTGCCACTTGGCGTGCTGTGTAGCCACTCCAGGTGGAGACCACGATCAGGCGGGCGTCGAGATCCCTGGCGATCGCGCTTGTTGCTTTGCTGATTGCATCGGTGGTCGGTTGGCGATGCTTCACGTCGGAGAAGCTTGAATCCTCGCGACCAGAAGACATCTGCTCCTCCACGATAGCGGCTATCTTGGCGATCATCTCCACCGCACGCACCGGGTAGCGCCCCACAGCGGTCTCGCCGGAGAGCAGCAGCGCGTCTGTCCCGTCGAGGATGGTGTTCGCCACGTCGCTTGTCTCGGCACGGGTCGGACGAGGGTTGTCGATCATCGATTCCAGCAGTTGCGTTGCGGTGATCACAGGAACACCCGCCCGATTGCACCTGCGAATAATCGCCTTTTGATGAAGAGGTATCTCCTGTACGGGGATCGCTACGCCGAGGTCGCCCCTGGCCACGATGGCCGCATCGACGTATTCCAGGATGTTGTCGAAATCGTCGATTGCCTCGCGCGTTTCGATCTTGCCGACGATTCCCACCTCGCAGTGAGTGCCACCCAGAAGTTGGATTAAGCCTTGCCACTCGCGAACGGTGTCGGCAGTTCGGACGTACGAGAGCGCAAGGAAATCGACCTCCTGTTTCAGCGCAAATGAGGCATCTTCACGGTCCTTTGCGGTGATTGCCGGCAGGTCGATCGTCTTTCCGGGCGCGGCCACGCCCTTGTGGGAACGGAGTTTTCCTCCTACGATCACGCGGCATGTAAGTTCGTTGCCCGTCGCCTGCTCGACAACGAATTCCAGCGTGCCATCGTCGAGAAGCAGCCGGTCGCCGCTGTCAATCTGTCCGATGAATTCCGGATGTGGCAGGTGAACCGCATTGTCCTTGCCGCTTGTGGGGTTAGAGGTCAGTACCACCGTGTCGTCCACTTCCAGCTGCAATGGCTCGGGGCCGATTTCTCCGACGCGGAACTTGGGTCCTTGTAGGTCGGCCATCACGGCCACGTTTGCTCCCTCCTCCTCTGCTAGACGTCGGATGCACGCGATGTCCTGTCGGTACTCGTCGTGGGTGCCGTGAGAAAGGTTGATCCGGGCCACATCCATCCCCGCGCGGATCA
>CAZMOL010000080.1:0-1506 GCA_964568045.1 uncultured Thermotogae bacterium | reverse complement strand
GTGTCAGAAAAACCGTTTGACAACTTGAAACCCATGACGACAGACGTTGTCCCGATTACGATCGCCGAGAGACAGACTCGCATAGAGAAGGCACGGCGGCTGATGACGGAGAGCCACATCGATGCGATTTACCTGGAAGCCGGCTCGAACCTGTTCTACTTCACCGGGATCCGGTGGGGCCGCAGTGAGCGGATGATGGCCGCCGTGATTCCGGCCGAGGGTGAGATTGCCTACATCTGCCCGGCGTTCGAGGAGGCGCGACTGCGGGAGCTGATCCAGTTTGGGGACGACGTGCGTGTGTGGGAGGAGGACGAGAGCCCCTACGAACGTGTCGCGCAACTGCTCAAGGATCGGGGCATTCACAGCGGGAGGATCGGGATCGAGGAGAGCGTGCGTTTCTTCCTCTACGATGGGATTCGCCAACGGACGCCACAGGCGGAATTCGTGAGCGCCGACCCGGTGACGATTCCCTGTCGCGTCATCAAGTCAGCTGCGGAGATTGCGTTCATCCAGCGTGCGATGGACATCACCATCGAAGCCTACAAACTCAGTGTCTCTCTGTTGAAAGAGGGGATGTCGCAGGACGAATTTCGAGAAAACAGCGTGGCGGCGCACAAAGCCCTTGGCGTGGAGGGGCACATCGGATGCCAATTCGGCGAATACACCGCCTTTCCGCACGGGAGCAAGGAACTCACCTATCTCAAGGAAGGTGACGTGGTGCTGATGGACGGTGGCTGCTCTGTGGAAGGCTACCAGTCCGACATCAGTCGAACCATCGTCTTTGGTGAGCCGACGAAGCGCCAGCGTGAGGTTTGGAATCTGGAACAAGAAGCGCAGGCGGCGGCGTTTGAGGCGGCGCAGATCGGTGCTCCTTTTGAAGCGGTGGACGCCGCGGCGCGCAAGGTGATCACCGATGCCGGCTTCGGGCCCGACTACAAGGTCCCCGGACTTCCCCACCGCACCGGCCACGGGATCGGCCTCGACATCCACGAGTGGCACAACGTGGTTCGCGGCAACAAGATTCCTCTTGAGCCCGGGATGTGCTTCAGCAACGAGCCGATGATCGCCATCTACGGCGAGTTCGGAGTGCGGCTGGAGGACTGCGTGTTCATGACACCCGGCGGCCCGCGGTACTTCACCGGGCCGAGTCCGTCCATCGATCAACCGTTCGCGTAGAGCAAAGGAGCAATCATGATCAAGCTGACCGTTCTGTACAACCTGCCTCCCGATGCCGACCACGACGAGTTCCTCAAGTGGCGCACCGGACCGCACCAGAAGTCGAATGTGCAAATGCCCGGCCTGATCAAGACAGATTTCTACAGCATCTTCGGAAGCCGCGATGGCCCACCCCGTTACCAGTACATGACCGAACTCTACTTCCCGGATCAGGACACGTTTGAGAAAGCCTTCTTCAACGAGGACTTTCAGGCCCGGCTCGACAAGTCACTGCAGCGCGTCGTCGATCCACTGTTTCTCATTTCAAGAGAGGTACTGACCGAGGAAGTC
>CAZMOL010000079.1:0-6990 GCA_964568045.1 uncultured Thermotogae bacterium | reverse complement strand
GAGACGGTTCCGCCCGATAGAAGCGCTCGAACACGTGGATGAGATCCTCATCAGACAACCTCGACCCGGTGTTGCAAAGGCTTACTTGAACCGACGATCCGTCGATGGCTCGTGCGGTCAGCCGGATCGTTCCGCCTTCCGGCGTATGCTGCACAGCGTTCGACAACAGGTTCAGGGTGACCTGTTCGACCCGCTGGCTGTCTGCTTCCGCTTTGGGCAAGTCGTTGGGAATTTCGACAAGGAAGCGGATTCCGCTGTCCTCTAACTGGACCCCAACCGTCGCCCGGATGTGAGCGAATAATCGGCTCAGATTGCACTCGGATTTCTGAACAGAGATTCGGCCGGCATCGGCCAATGCCAGCTGTTGCAGATCGTCCACCAATCGCGATGTCAATAGAGTTTTGTTGTGCAGGGCAGCGAAGTTCTCCGGCGTGGACTCGACGAGCCCATCGCGAAGCCCCTCCAACGCAGTGCGTAGGACCGTGAGCGGGGTACGCAATTCGTGTGACACGTCGGCGATCATCTGCCGCTTGGCCTTCTCTGCCTTCTCCAAGCTTGAGGTCATCTCGTTAAACGAGTCAGCCAGGCGGCCAAGCTCATCCCTACTCTTCACCGAAACGCGCCTCTTGAGGTTTCCGTGGGCGACCTGCTGGGAAGCCTCAGCGAGCTTTTTCAACGGCCCTGTCATCTGCCGCAGCAGACCAAACGCAAGCAAAATACCCACCGCGCTGACAAGGATCCCTGCGAGCCAGAGTGAGCGGCTGACCGTTCCCAAGAAGCGCTCCTCCACGGGATTCTTCCAAAGGACGATCGACGGTGGAACGATCGTCCCAATTGTCTCGTCGTCAAGCCGGACCTCCAGTCCCTGGTTCAGATCGCGTGCAGGAAGTCTCCTTCCGATAAACCGGGTATCCGGGGCTACAACGATAACACCGTCCGCGTCAGCCAGGATGATCTGGGGCGGCTCCGGGGCGAGCTCGAAGAGCCGAGCTAGGCCCTCCCAGCTTCCCGTCCGCTCGTAGAAGTCCATCAAGAACCGGACCAACACAACGTCCCGGTACCGGAAGGTTCGAACGGAGAAGTCACTGAACGCGCGATCAACGGCACTATCGATCAAGACGTATCCGAGCACGGTGACCAGTACTATGACCACTGCGAAAGAAAGTAGAAGCTTCGTTCGGAATGACAGACGGCGAAGGAACGTCATCACATCTCAACTTCCTTGGCGAACCTGTATCCCACACCGAAGACCGTTAGGACGTAGCGGGGAGACTTCGGATCGGGCTCAATCTTCTGGCGTAGCCGTTTGATGTGCGAATCAATCGACCGCTCGAAGATCTCGTAGGTCGTCCCGCGCAGCGCTTCGAGCAGTTCGAGGCGCGTGTATACTCGCCCCGGACGCTGCATCAGATAGGCAAGCAAATCGAACTCCATGGGAGTCAACTCCACCTGTTGCCCACGCACCAGCACCTCATGTTGCTCCACGTCCAGCCGGATGTCGTCGGCTTCCAACACTATTTGCGTGCCGCGATCGCCCTCCGAGCGGCGCAACACCGCGCGCACGCGGGCCTCCAATTCTCGTGCACTGAACGGTTTTACAACATAGTCATCGGCCCCAAGCTCCAATCCCGCAATGCGGTCCTCTTCATCGACACGGGCGGTCAACATGATGATCGGCACATTGGATTGCTGGCGAATGCGCCCAGCAACTTCAGGCCCATCCAGGCCCGGAAGCATCCAATCCAGGATCACAAGGGCAGGCTCACGAGCGGCAAACTCGGCCAGGGCACCGGACCCATCAGAGGCCGTTGCCACACTGAACCCAGAGCCCTCCAGGTACCCCCGGACCGTCTGCAACACCCAGACCTCATCATCTACAACCAAAATGTGCTCGTTCATTCGGCTACTGTTCGGCCAACCGCGCAAGATGAAACCGGAACGCTCCAATCATCATTCCTCCGACCAAGAATCGACTTCGGTGACAGTATGGACGGACGGCGACGCTTCAGCAACCTGCGAAAGAAAAACCAGCCGCACAGTCCTCAAGAAAAACGTAGATCCCAGAATGCATCGATCCGCACGGATCCTGCTACTCGTCGCCAACCAAGCGTTGGGGTGCCCGAAGGATCGGACACCCCGTCAACTCTTCGCCTCGCCTGAGCCCCGTAGGCTCCTTGCGAGGCAAAAGCATTCTAGTTCCTGTTCTCTTCGCGCTTGAGATACTGCAAAATCGCGTCGACCACTAGATAGTTGATCGAGCGATCGCGCTTCTCAGAGAGTTGAATCAGACGTTCAACCGGTTTTTCGGCCATCTTCTTCTGAGGAACGTAGATGGAGATCTTATCGAGAATCTCCTTCTTAGCCATGTGCTTCACCTCCTCATCTAACTACTTAACGAATTTCGGGTGACTATATCCAAGAGGTGTGAACATCCCGTGAAGAGGACGTGAAATAGTGATGAGTCTTTTACGACCTCAGGATAGATGAAGCGATCATCTACGCCTTCCAACGAACCGAAACGCTTCTCTCAGTGCGAGACAGAAACACTGATTACATCAAAGACCTTGAAAGCCACTGATAGCATTCACCTGCTGTTGTAGAGACGTTACAAGATCGAGCGAGAATCCTGCCACGCCTTGTTCGGCGGCACGACCGTTGCAGCGAGCATGGCCAAAGCCGTTGGCCGAAAGATCGTTGTCCCACCGAGCCAGGCTCTTCACGGAAATATTCCCCCGGATCACCGCTCAACCCTGCTTCTTCGTAACCTCTATGTTCTTGAGATCTGTAGGAGACGCTAGGGCCTGAGCGTCGCCAACGAGCTTGCCGACGACGGTCACCGGTGAGGCAGCCCGTGGACGATCGGACGTACTGGCCGGAGTGCGACCGTAGAACAGACACAGTGCCCGGCCCGGACGCCAGTAGGCGATATCACCGATCTCCACTTCTTCCTGTTGGTTCTCGGTATCCAAATCGACACCGATGTCGAAGTAGATTTCGTCACCCCATCGATTGCCATCACCGCACAACGGTAGCGCATCGAGAACCTGATTGGCAGTAATGGATTGATTCAGCACAACAGGAAAAGCCTTCCCTTCGATCCAGATCTCTATTTCACTTTCTCTGCCCATCTTCCACGTCCCAGACACATCTTACGCGACGGCCAAAGAATGCAATAGATTTGGTAAATGAGCAACTGTCCCATTTGGGAATTTGGGTCATGAAAGCACGAGTGCTCAAGGGAACTCACCGCATAAAGGGCGGGAAGCTTCATTCAACTGAAAGGTTCTTCAATCCGCTTCCAGTCAGCGCTACAACGGTACACTCATCAGGCCCGATGACTCCTTCATCGACCAAGCGTATTAGCCCCGCCGCGGCAACGGCCGATGTCAGCTCGACGAACAACCCACTGCCGGCCAGCTGCCTATGGGCTTGTTGTATCTTCTCCTCGTCCACCGACACGGCTCGCCCTTGCGTCTGGTCAAGCGCGGTGAGGATCTCGCGGCTTCGTACAGGCTTGGCAATCCGAATCCCCTCAGCAACCGTCTCGCCGGCCTCGACTGCGGCCGATTCGCGTTGTCCTGCATCAAACGCCTCAACAATAGGCGCGCACGCAACCGCTTGAACGCCGAACAGCCTTGGCATCCGCGAAACGACCCCGCTCTCTGCCAGCGCCCGGAACCCGTAGTAGGCTCCGAGCAACAAGGTCCCATGTCCACAGGGAACAACAAGGTTATCGGGACAACGCCAATGCAGCTGCTCCGCCAATTCATAGGCAAACGTCTTGAGACCCTCCAAAGCAACGGGGTTCCAATAGTGACTGGCATAGTAGGTTCCGGCCTGCGCTACCGCTTCCGCTGCACGTGTGGCCTCGATGCGTGCGCCCGCAACCGACACCAGCTCGGCACCGTAGATCTCGATTTGCCGGAGCTTGGCCGGCGAGGTGTAGGCCGGAACAAAGATCTTGGCCCGAATTCCAGCACGTGCACAGTAGGCGGACAGACTCGCCGCTGCGTTGCCCGAGCTGTCCTCAACCACTACCCCTATACCAATCGATCTCAAGAAACTCACCATCGCGCAGACGGCACGATCCTTGAACGAGCCGGTCGGCGACAGGAACTCCAGTTTGTACAAAGCATTCACGCCACAGCCCTTGGCTGTCACAAGCGGGGTCAAACCCTCCCCAAGCGAGACCGGTTTGCCCATCCCCAGGAATTCGCGGTACCGCCACAGACTGAAATCTTGCCTCTTGATCTTTGACTGAGCGAAGGACGGTGTACCAGAAAGAATGAACGATCCTCCACAATCCGGACAGCGCCAGTTTTGGGTGTCAGTTGGTTGTTCCTTGCCGCACTCCGTACATCGGAAACTCAGCTTTCCAACAGGTTTTGACATAGGCAGGATCCTTCCAGGCAAGAATACTCAAGATGTCCGAAGTCTTCAAAGAGATTCCCCGGATCTCTTTCCCACTCTCTGTCTCCTGGCCCACCCCCAAGGCTCGCAACTGGCCTCAGCACGGATTTGCCCAACGGATCGTGACCGATTAAAATGCCAGGCAGGCACAAGCGGTGATCAATCGGTCAGCATCACGTTTCCTAGCTGACAGGAGGAGAAATGAAACAGTCCACTCTCAAAACCATGGGCCAGCAATACGGACGCCGGTCCTGGGCAGAACCCTGGAAGATCAAGATGGTCGAGCCCATCACGATGACCACCCAAGAACAACGGAAGAAGGCCATGACGGAAGCTGGCTACAACACGTTCCTACTCCGCTCTGAGGATGTGTACATCGACCTTCTTACCGACAGTGGAACAAGCGCCATGAGCGATCGACAATGGGCCGGCATGTTGTTGGGCGACGAAGCCTATGCCGGTAGCCGCAACTTCTACCACTTAGAGGAGGCTGTTGCCACCTATTATGGCTACCCATATGTGGTCCCAACACACCAAGGGCGTGGGGCCGAGCACCTGATCAGCCAAGCCCTGATCAAGTCCGGAAACACCATCCCCGGAAACATGTACTTCACCACCACGCGACTGCATCAGGAGCTGGCCGGCGGCACGTTTGTGGACGTGATCATCGACGAGGCCCACGACCCCAGCAGCCTTCATCCATTCAAAGGCAATGTGGATCTTGAAAAGCTGGCGGCACTGATCAACCGGGTGGGGGCGGACAACATCCCCTACGTCAGCCTGGCCGGCACGGTGAACATGGCCGGAGGGCAGCCGGTCAGCATGGCCAACGTGCGGGCGCTCCGCACACTGTGTGACAAGCACAGCATTCCAATCTACCTGGACGCAACGCGCATGGTCGAGAATGCCTTTTTTATCCAAGAGAGGGAAGAGGGCTACGCGGACAAGCCGATCGCTGCGATCCTAAAGGAATTCTGTGGCTACACGGACGGGGCGTGGATGAGCTCCAAGAAGGATCACCTGGTGAACATCGGCGGCTGGCTTGCGGTCAACGATCCCGAGCTATTTGATACCCTTCGAAACATGGTGGTTGTCTACGAAGGCCTCCACACCTACGGAGGAATGGCCGGGCGCGACATGGAGGCACTGGCGATTGGGATTTCTGAATGCGTGAAGGATGACCACGTGCGATCGCGCGTCGAACAGGTGCGCTACTTGGGAGACTTGCTCGTAGATTGGGACATTCCCATCGTGCAACCGGTAGGAGGCCACGCGATCTTCCTCGACGCCAAGCGTTTCTATTCGCACCTCCCGCAGGACCAGTTCCCGGCGCAGACATTGGCGGCCGAGCTGTACATCGATTCCGGTGTGCGGGGCATGGAGCGGGGCATTGTCAGTGCCGGTCGAGATCCGAAGACCGGCGACCACCGCTATCCCGCCCTCGAGCTGACTCGCCTGACGATTCCACGTCGGGTATACACCCAGGCCCACATGGACGTGGTGGCCGAGGCCGTGAAGGCGGCGTACGACTCCCGTGAGCAAGTACGGGGGTTGAAAATGGTGCATGAGCCCAAGCTACTGCGCTTCTTCCAGGCGCGGTTTGAACCGATGGCGTGAGAAAGAGGAACCCCCCGAAAAGCCCTGGGAAGCACCGCCTTTCGTTGAATGCTCAAGCTAAGGAGGCAGAATGAGCGACTGGAAGAACACAGTCTGTGCACACGTTGATTCGATCAAAGACCGTCTGCTGGCGGTCAGTCAAGACATCTTCGATCACCCCGAGCTGAAGTTCGAGGAAGTGCACGCGGCACAAGTTCTCGCCGATGAACTCCGAAAAGACGGTTTCTCCGTTGAGCTGGGGGTGGCTGGTTTGGACACTGCGATCCTGGCGACCCACCCGCAAACTAGTGTCGGCCCGACTGTGGCGATTCTCGGGGAGTACGACGCCCTGCCGGAGATCGGCCACGCCTGTGGGCACAATCTCATTGCCGCCTCGGCACTCGGCGCTAGTCTTGCCTTGGGCGCCATCAAAGCGGATCTGCCGGGGAAACTCGTGTTCATGGGTACTCCCGCCGAAGAGGGCGGAGGCGGGAAAGTGATCATGATCGAGGCGGGGCTGTTCGATGGCGTCGATGCGGCGATGATGTTTCATCCATCGACTCACACTGTTGCCGATCGGGGGAGCCTGGCCATCACCGAAGTCAAGCTCGAGTTTACCGGAAAACCCGCCCACGCCTCGGCTTCGCCGGAGAAGGGGATCAACGCCCTCGATGCCGTCATCCAGACGTTCAACGGGTTAAACGCTCTGCGCCAGCACATCAAGGACGGTGCCCGTATTCACGGCATTATCACAAACGGCGGCGCCAAGCCGAACATCGTCCCAGAGGTCGCAGCCGCCGTGTTCTACGTGCGAGCGCCGGAGTCCGACTATCGAGACGAGCTTTTGGAGAAACTGCGGCGTTGCGCCGAGGGGGCGGCACTGGCCACCGGCGCCACCCTCTCCTTTGAGACGGTTGGCCATGCTTATAAGGCGATGCAGTCGAACAAAGCGATGGCCGACGCATTCACAAAGAATTTGGAGAC
>CAZMOL010000078.1:0-7104 GCA_964568045.1 uncultured Thermotogae bacterium | reverse complement strand
CTCACTCCACTGCAAAGATCTTCCCCGGAGGGACGAGGGTGACCTTGAAATCCAGACCGTCGTACTGCCCACTGGCGGCACTGATCTCCTTTATCTTGGCCTTGTAGCGGCTGGAGATGTGAAAGCAGATCAGCTCCTTTTTCACTCGGGCCTCCCTTGCAGTGGCGATCGCTTCTGCGAGCGTGGCGTGTTTGTACTCCTTGCGGTCACGCTCGTCGAGAAACGTCGTGTCGTGGCACAGGACTTCGGTTCCCTCGATGTAGGACGGCTTGATGGCCACGGAGTCTCCGCCGTAGGAGAACAGGCGCTGGTCGTACGACGCAGTCACTTCGTCTTTTCCCTTTTCTTGCACCAACCGGACGATTTCTTCCTGGGAGGCGTCGGCAAGCTCCTCCCGCAGCCGATGACGGACCTCAACAACGTTGTACCCGAGCGAGGGCTCGTTGTGGACGTGCACGGTGTCGAAGGCCTCAACGTAGCGTGGCATCTGTCCGGCAAGGAGTTCCACCCGATCGCCCGATTCGAGGGGCACCCATTCCAGACCGTAGGCCAGGTGCCTGTTCGTCCGCGCTAGAAAGGCCATCATCTCCGAGATGAGGTAGTTGCCTCTCGGGTAATAGATCGTCAATTCCTTTTCCTTGTCTCCCATGGCGTTGTTGCGGATGTTGACCAATCCAACCAATCCGGCGATGTGGTCTGCGTGTCCGTGGGAGAGAAAGACGCGTCTGATCGCAAACGCCTTGTTTCCGAGGATGGAGCTTGCACCCTCTCCGGCGTCGAACAGGATGCGATCGGGGCTGTAGTAGATCCACGTCGAGTAAAGGCCCTTGGAATAGATCAACAGCTTCATCGCCCACCGCCTTCGGAAAGAAGAGAGTCTCCCTCGAGGTGCGAAGGGACGGGTAGTCCGAGGAGTTGAAATAGAACCGGCGTCACATCGAGGATCGAACCCCCACCACGCAATCGCCTGCCACGCAGCAAGGCAAAGGCGTCATCGTAGGTGTGCATTCCGCTTCGGCGCTCGGCAGGGGTGAACACCGGGCCGGGTGAAGAGCGGGCCTTGAGGTCGTAGCCATCGTGGGGAAGGACGAGGAGGTCGGGAGCCTGGTTGATGAGCTTGCCCGTATAGGCTTGTTCCCGATAGACCGTTTTTGAGATAACCGGGTTTGTCTGTGGGCCCTTAAGCTTCCCAAAGAAAGCAGCGAGCTCTTCTCGCAAGCTATCGTACTGCGTTTCGGGGACCGCGCCGGATTTCTCCCTACCCGCAAGATTGACGTAGATCCGGCCGGGCAGAAGGCTGTATGCCCGCGAGGACGGATCCACACCGGAGCGCCCTTCCCCGTTGTCTCTGAGGCGAAGAAAGCCGCCCTCTGTCAGATAGGCGTTGAGATCGACTTCGTGGCACAGGCGACAGAATCCGTGATCGGACAGAACGAGTAACTCCGTGTTCGAGGAAAGAGCGGCATTGACTTCGCCGACCAGGGCATCGATCTCGTCGTAGAACTGCCAAAACCTCTGGTAGAAGGCACTGTCTTCCTCCTGTCCGTCGGCCCAGAAGAAGTGATTGATCCGGTCGGTCATCATCACGTGGCACATGAAAACATCCCACCGTCCTTCTAGCAGTGCGAAAAGGGCGCGCCGGCGGGCACGCAGCGTGGTGAGGATTTCGTCGAGGTAACCGGCTCTGTCCTCTGCGGCCAGCGTGGGATCGGGATCGATTCGGTAGTCGAGCCGCCTCAGGCGCGGCAGCAGCGACGGCGGTTGCACTCCCTGCTCCAGCTTGGTGCACAGGAACCCGGAGATCATTATGCCATTTACTTCCCTCGGCGGGTAGGTCAGGGGAACGTTCATCGCAATCGTGCGCCGTCCGTCGTCGTTCAGCATCTGCCAGATGGTCGGTGAGACAAGATCGCGGCTCGTCGGAATGCGCTTTATCATCGTGGCAGGATCTCGATCGATGAACCCGAAGATTCCGTGATTGGCCGGGTTGACACCCGTTGCGAATGTTGCCCAGGCCACTGAGGAGACCGGGGGAAATACCGACTTGATCTCGACCATCTCTCCCAGGCGATCGATGTTTGAAAATCTCCCGGCCGAGATTCCCTCTTGCAGGAACGAGTACGGAACCCCGTCCAAGCTGAGGATGAACAGTCGTTTTTTCGTTTTCCACTTGAATTTCATCGGCGAGGGTGATTATAGCCTGCGCTGCGCTACGCTTAAACCGAAGCCCTGTTGCTTGGAATCCTGCTTTCACCTAGAATCTGCCGCGCGGAGGCGCACATCATGCTTGATATCAACCGGCTGCGTGAGGATCCCACGGGTGTGGAGAGAAGGCTTCAGACCCGAGATCCGTCGATTCGCATCGCGGAGATTCTGGAGCTGGACAAAGCCCGTCGATCCTTGATCCAAGAGGTCGAGGCGCTGAAGGCGCAACGCAACCGCGGCTCACAGCAGGTGGCCGACCTCAAACAACAAGGAAAGGACGCCACCGAGCTGATCGCCTCCCTGTCATCCGTTGCTGCACAGATCGCTGCACTCGACAGCAGGTTGAAAGAAACCACTTCCAAGATCGATTACCTGCTTTCCCTTCTCCCCAATGTACCGCACGTCGATGTCCCGGTGGGAACGAAGGAGGAGCGGGTCGAGTTGCGAAGCTTCAACGAGCGACCGCGGACTGATTTCCCCGTGAAGCCGCACCTGGAAATCGGCGAGGAAAAGGGCCTGTTGGACTTCCGCCGCGCCGCGGCGATTGCTGGGACGCGTTTTCCCATGTACGTGGGAATGGGGGCGCGGCTGGAGATGGCGCTCATTCACTTCATGTTCTTCCACCACGTGGCACGCGGATACGTGCCGATCATTCCACCATTTGTTGCCAATTCCAACAGTTTCTTCGTCGCTTCGCAGTTGCCGAAGTTCGCCGAGGATTCCTATCACTGTGAGAAGGACGACCTGTGGCTTAATCCGACGGCAGAGAGCCTGCTGGCCAACCTCCACAGGGACGAGATCCTGGATGAGAAAACGCTTCCCCGAAACTACGTCGCCTACACGCCCTGCTTTCGTCGCGAGGCGGGGACGTACGGAGAAGACGAGCGCGGCCTGATCCGCGTCCATCAGTTCAACAAGGTAGAGTTGTTCAAATACACCCGCCAAGAGACCTCTTACGCCGAGCTCGACGGGCTCGTCGCGGACGCCGAGAGCGTGCTGCAGGCACTCGGCGTCCACTACCGTGTGACCCTTCTTCCCACGCAGGATCTGGCACAGCAGTCCAGCAAGACCATCGACCTCGAAGTCTATCTTCCCGCTCAAGGACGCTACTACGAGGTCTCCTCGTGCAGCAACTGTGAGACCTTTCAGGCACGACGCGGGAACACCAGGTACCGCCCGGCCGCAGGCGGAAAGCCGCAGTTCGTGCACATGCTCAACGGATCCGGCCTTGCCACATCGCGTCTGACGGCCGCCATTCTGGAGAACAACCAGACGCAGCACGGCGAGATTCGCATCCCCGAGGTCCTTCAGGAAATGGTTGGAGCGCAGACTCTATGAACGACGTGATGGTCGAGACTCGCACTCTGACAAAGGTGTTCCAGACGCGGCACGGCGAGATCCGCGCTGTTGATGATCTGTCGTTTTCTTGCACCAGTGGTGAGATCTTCGGTCTGTTGGGACCAAACGGCGCCGGAAAGACGACGACTCTGCGCATGCTGGCCACGATCCTCACACCCACCTCGGGAAGCGCGATCGTAGCCGGATTTGACACTCGTTCTGAGCCCGGACGGGTGCGGGAGCGCATCGGGTTCCTGGCCACGGAGACCGGCCTGTACGACCGCTTCACTGCGCGTGAGACGCTACGCTTCTTCGGTCGGATCACCAAGATGCCGTCCGAAGAGATCGGCCGTCGCAGTGCAGAGATCTTCACCATGCTTGACCTGTCAGGGCTCAAGGATCGCCGCGTGGGAACCTTTTCCACCGGCGAAAAACAGAAGCTCTCCCTTGCCCGCTGCATCCTCCATGATCCGCCGGTCCTCATCCTCGACGAGCCGACCTTCGGACTGGACGTGATGGCGGCACGAGCAGTCCTCGACGCGATCCGTCGCCTCAGGCAGCAGGGTCGCACGATCCTTCTCTCCACCCACATCATGCGGGTAGCGGAGAAACTGTGCGACCGCATCGGCATTCTCTACGGCGGGCAACTGCTCGCCTTGGGGACACTGCCCGAGTTGCGGCAGCGCTTCCCGGGAGAGGATTTGGAGGACGTCTTTTTCGCCGCTGTGGGAGTGGAAAAGGTAGGATGACGCCGGCCCGCTGAATCCTCCCACAGACTCACAAACTCGGTGGTTGTCCGCCCCTGGTGGCCCAGGTGTAACGCGTGTTACCGACAGAAGCCCGCGACGCCACTATACTCTGAATTCAGACAGGAACTTGTCTATATGTGATCTTGAGTTTAGCGCATTTTAAGGAGGCGACGATGCGCAGGAAGGGCATGCTTGCTGGAGTGATTGTAGTCTTCGTTCTTCTGTCCGTTCTGCTTGTGGGTGGGCAGGCCGGGGAAGGATACCGTTGGTGGGGGAATCGAGAATCGATCTACATCTACGGCAATGATGGTTTCACTTTCGAAAACGGCGTGGTCGCGGGAAGCGGCACGGTCGAGGATCCATTCGTCATCGAGGGTTGGTATATTAACAACCCTCCCACCGACTACGGCATATACCTCGACCACACAACAACCTACGTCGTTATCCGAGACTGCGTGGTTGAGCGTGCCCAGGCGGGGATCTACTTCAACTCCGTAGCCAATGTCCGCATCGAGGGCTGCCAGTTGAGCTTGAACGGAACCGGGATTCATTTCCTTAACTCGCGCAACAACGTTGTCGAGGCCAATGCCGTGGCTCGGAATCACTACGGCGTGCGTATGGCAGTCGGATCTCAGAAGAACATCGCAAGCGGCAACAGCTTCATCGAGAACGGACAGAACGCGCTAGATCCGCAGCGGAGGAACGCGTGGTGCCGTGACGACGGGATCGGCAACTACTGGAGCGATTACGTGGGCTACGACTACGATGGAGACGGTGTTGGCGATCTCCCGTACTACCGGGTTGCGGACTATTATCCGCTCGTTTCGCCGCTGATCCCGTGGACGCGCGTGGTTCCTGCCGAGCCCCCCTTCTCCGGACTGAACATTTCGCCCGAGGGGGCATTCGTAATCACCTCTGAGACGCCGATTGTTCTGACTGCGAGAGATCCTGGAAGTGGACTTGCACAGATCTATTACTCGGTCGATGGCGGCCAGTGGCAAGAATACACCGGACCGTTCGCTCTAACCGGCCAGGCCGGTCCAAGACAGGTCGCTTACTACGGCCTAGACAACCTCGGAAACACCGAAACCATTACCACGTTGTCGTTTCTACTCGACAACACGCCTCCCAAGACGGCCATCGACGTTGGACAACCCAATTACCGCGACGCCGCGGCTGTGTGGGTGACCTCGAAAACTCCGATCGCACTCCGCCTTGTTGCGGGATCTTCGTATGGGGTAACCAAGACCTACTACAGTCTCAACGGAGGTCCGTGGAGACAGTATCGCGAGCCGTTCAAAGTACGAGGGATCGATGGCCCGCATCAGATTAGCTTCTACAGCCAAAACGCATCAGGGAATGCCGAACCAACCCAAATAGAGACGCTGTACAAGGATGATGCGCCCCCCGTCACCCGCGGCGGTGGGACCACCCGGGAGCCTGGGAAGGAAGCAGTGGTTATAACTCCGCCAGAAGTGATACCAGAACCAGTGGCCCCTGAGCCAGTGAAGGAACCCACCACAACCGTCGAACCTGTCCAACCAGAACCAACCGAGGCGGAGCAGGCTGAGGGCCCAACAGAAGAACCCGTCGAGCCTACGATCCAGCCTCCTCCACCGCAGACTGCACCGCCCCCCGATACCGAGTAGAATAAGCTCGGTATGTGGTCGAACATCCGTCTTCTGTTCGTTAAGGAGATCATCGGAGCGGTGCGCGATCGTCGCACCATGCTCCTCACGGTCTTCTTCCCGCTTGTGTTCTATCCGCTGATCCTGTTGGTGATCGGCCACTTCACCGCTGCAGAGCGCACCCAGATTGAAGAGATGATCCCTGCTGTCATCGTCGTCGATCGGGCAGCCGACGAGACGTTTCTAGCGCAGTTGAGATCCACTGCGACCCTCACTCCCTTGCTCTACCCCAGTGTCGAGCAAGGGCTCTCGGACCTGAAAGCGGGAATGGCCCAGGTGATGATGGCCGTGGACAAGGAATCGGGCGGCCCGGGACTCGGCCTGGAGATCACCCTCTATTACGACAAGACCGACCAGGCAGCGACAATCGCTGCTGCGCGCGTACGCGATTTTCTTGAAGGTTATCTGAAGGAGACCATGCGCGATAAGCTTGACTCGCTGGGCCTCGACTACGATGAGCTCTCTGCACCGCTGAAGATGCGCGTTGAGGACGTGACCTCAAGCGAGTCGCTTGGGCGGATGATTCTCAGCCGGCTTTTGCCATACTTCATGGTCCTGGCGATTCTCACCGGGGCGATGAATCTCGGAGCGGAGATCACCGCCGGCGAGAAGGAGCGCGGCACGATCGCCACTCTGCTTGTCAGCCAACTCTCCCGCACCGAAATCGTGCTCGGCAAGTTCCTTACCATCCTCACCGTTTCGCTCGTCTCCTCGTTGCTATCGGCTGTCGGGCTGCTCATCGGAATCCGTTTCTTCGGAGAGGGGTTGACGCCGGTGGGGACGCAGGCCACGTTTTCTCTGGGTCTTTCGGCATTCGGCTGGATGCTGGCAGTGCTGGTTCCTCTTGCAGTAATTCTGGCGGCATTGGTGATGATCGTGGGAAGCTTTGCGCGCAGTCAGAAGGAAGCGAGCACGTATCTCATGCCGATCTACATGGTGATCATCCTCGTGGCGATGATCTCGATGACCGGCGGCATCACGTTCTCCGGAGCTCGCTTTCTGATTCCGGTGGCCAATGCACTCTACGCGCTGCAGGAGATCATCCTCGGCGATCTGCGGACCATTCACTTCGTCTACACCCTCGTGGCCAACGTGGGCTTTGGTGGAACATTAATCGTGGCCTC
>CAZMOL010000077.1:0-7237 GCA_964568045.1 uncultured Thermotogae bacterium | reverse complement strand
ATGACAAGATCGAAAGCGCGGCCGTGATTAAGGTCTTCGGCGACCACGCCCGGCGACTCAAAATAAGTTCCATCAAGTCCATGATCGGCCACCTGCTTGCCGCGGCCGGGGCCGTGGAGCTCGCGGCCACCGTGCTGAGCGTCTCGACCGGTCACATTCCCCCGACTATCAACTACGAGCAGCCCGATCCGGATTGCCCGCTAGATTACGTCACCCGGGGAGCCGAGTCGATCGACCTCGACGCGGCCATGAGCCAGTCCTTCGGCTTCGGGGGAGGGAATGCCTGCCTGGTCGTCAAGAGGTACGAGAAGGGAAGGTAACGATGAACATCCCGAAGCTTCATATCGGACACCTCACCGCGGATATCCCGATCATCCAGTGTGGGATGGGCGTGAGGGTGTCGCTGGCATCCCTGGCGGCGGGGAGCGGGGGAGCCGGGTCCTGCAAATCAACACCCTGCCTTGTCGGGACTGCAGACGAGGGGATGTCCCCGTATGGTTGATGCGCGGATTTCGTGATGTAGAAAAGCCACCGGGAGTTCATCTTGCTGTGACTGAGAGCCCCTCCAGACGCAGGTAGGGAAGGGTGAAGCTGAACACGCGTTCCCTCTCCTTGGAGATGCCTGAGAGGCTCCTCAGAGCCTCGAAGCCGTTGCCTGCAACGAGCGTTCCCGTGACCGGGCGGTCGATCTTTCCGTGTTTGATGAGATAGGCCCCCTTAGCAACCCCGGAGAAATCCCCGGAGACCGGGTCAACCGTTCCGGAGAATCGAGTCACCAGTAGCCCCTGCTTTATTTCGGCAATCAGCTCGTCTGTTGACGCCTTGCCGGGGAGGATCTCGAGGTTCGTCGGTCCGATTCCCGGAATCGAGCGTGCGGACCCACTGGCGTGACCGGTGTTTCCCGCTCCCATCGCATTGGCGCTGTAACTGTTGTGCATTAGGGAGACGAGACGACCGTCTAGAATGACGTCGATCTGTCGGTGTGCCACCCCTTCGCGGTCGAACGAAGCCGTACCGACTCCACCAGGCAGGAGACCATCATCGACAATTGACAGGATCGGCGCTGAAACGGAGTTTCCGATCTCTTCTTTCCAGCGGCTCATGCCGCGAAGCACGTTCTTCGCGTTGATCTGGAACAGGATCAGTTGACTAAGGATCGACTGCACCGCGTTTGGAGAGAGCAGGACGGTGCCGTTGAAGCTCTCCCCTTTTGTTGCGCCGAGGGAGCCCAGGGCATTCTCGCAAGCGCGTCGTGTGATTGGGCCAACGTCGATTCCAGAGACGGTGCGAGAGGCGTCGAATTGATAATCCATATTGGAGACTCTGTCCCCTTCGCGGGCCGTGGCCAGAGCGAAATAGCTGAACAGGCTCCCCTTTTCGCTGCAACGCAGACCGCGGCTGTTCACAATGGCTGTCTCGCCGATTTCCACGGAGAAAAGGCCATCCCCGAGGATCAGCCGGTGATCCATCTCAGAGGCGAGGGTCAGCATCTGGATCGCGAAGTTGAGGCCCTGCTCTACGGTAAATTCTTGTGCTGCGGGGTCGTAGATCCCCTCCACATACGTGATCTCGGTGGCATCTGGAAACAGATTGTGCTCATCGGCCGGGGAGGCCTTGGCCAGTTTCACGGCGTCCGAGCAGGTTGGGTCAAGGTTCTGCGGATCGTTGGAGCAGGCGAAGCCTTGTTTTCCATCGATCATCGCCCGTACGCCAATCATCGTTTCCTGATGAGTGCGGGTGGTCTGCAGGTCGTGTTTTTCAAGCGTGACCGTGATAGTTCGGGCGGACTGCCCATAGATCTCTACGGCGTCGGCTCCCTGTCGACGAGTCAATTCCAATGCCTGTTGGCAACGCTCAACAAGGGGGATATCCTCCATTATTGTCGTCCTCCAATCGTGACCACACAGCGGATGTGCGGACCACCTGCGCCCACCTTCGCCGGCTGTCCCTTCCCGCAATATCCCGCTCCGAGTCCCCACTGGAAGTCTTCCCCCACTGCATCCACAGAGGTCAGTACCGCGAAGGCGTTTCCAGAGATGGTTACTCCGCGCACGAGTTCGGCGATTTTTCCGTGCGTGACCCGATGGGCTTCCCGGACGCCGAACATGAATTCGGCATTGGAATCTGCCTGTCCACCAAAACCGAGTCCCTGCAAGAGGTAGCCGCTTTTAACCCCTGCAATCATCTCCTCCAATGAGCTTTTCCCGGGTTCGATGTAGGTGTTGCGCATGCGAATGATCGGCTCGTCGGAGTATTCGAAGGCGCGGGCGTTTCCTGTAGGTTCCACCCCGAAGTATGCCGCGCTCTCCCGGTTGTGGAGAAAAGATCGCAGCACACCGCGATCGATGATTACCGTTGTACTGGTCTTTACACCTTCATCGTCCACCAGGAGCTCGCCCGTTGCGTGCGGCCGAAATACAGACGGGCCGCTGTCGCACAGTGTCACCAGCTCTGAGGCGACCTTTTTCCCCAGCTTGTCGCTGGTGACTGCCCCGGAGCGTACGAGGTCCGCTTCTACCGTGTGGCCGATGGCTTCGTGACTGAGTACACCTACCAGGTCTGGATCGAGTACAACAACCGCTTCTCCACCCGTAGTGTGTGGCGCCTTCAGTTGGTCGACTGCGAGCTGAATTGCCTTATCCGCTATTTCCTCTGGCGCCTTGCCGGCAAACAAATCGCTCCAGCCGCCGGTCACCCCAGCGGAGTCCATTCCGAGTGTCTGTTCGCCGTTTGCACCCGCGACCGCGACGACGCGAAAGTCCGGTTTGGAATCGAACACGTGTGCCGCTGCTCCGTCTGTGGTCACAATGACTTTTTCATCCTGGATCTCGGAGTATTGAACACTCGAAGAGACGATTCGAGGCGATCCCTTGCGTGTCCTTTCATCAATGGACAGGACCAGGGACAGCTTCTCCTCAAGCGGATGAGAATCAAGAGGGTCGTCGGTCTGGACGCAGAACGTTCCGGTGCCAAAGGTGGCCGTAGCAAGGCCTTCTACCTTCTCCCGCTTCGAGGTTGCAGAGACACGCGCCGCCCTCTGGGCATCTTTGATTGCGCGTCTTATTCCCTTCTCCGTCAGATCAGTGGTGCTGGCAAATCCAAAAACCCCGTCAATCAGGGTGCGGATTCCAATCCCGGCCAACCTTGCTGTTGAGGATTCCTCCAGTTGTCCGTTGCGCACGGAGATCGTCTTTGTCTGGCGTGCGTGGAATCGGAGTTCCACCCACTCGGTTGTATCTTTGCTGAGGGTGCGTAGTAGGTCGAGCATCTTCTCTCCTAGCGGCGACGGCCTTATCAAATCAAGAACAAGACTAGCGTGATGATAAACCCAGAGGCCATTTGCTTACAAAGTGTGGGTCTGGTTGAGACGCTCCTAGACAAGGGTAAGGAGGTCGACGAAGGATGAGATGATATGATCTGCGGCTGCAAGCTCCCCCGGTTGCGCGTAGCCGTAGGCCGCACCGATCACCGTGCAACCAGTCTTCCTGCCGGCGAGAAGATCGTGATAACGATCGCCGATTACGTAGGCTCGACAATGAGGGGTTCGCTTTGTTAACCCGGCGACCATCTTCGCTTTGGTGTCTGCGCTTGTCCGACGGCAGCACATTGTACGAAACAGGTTTTCGATTCCACATGCACTCAATACTGTCTTTGCGTAGAGCTCTCCCGCGTTTGTGCACAGGGTGAGCCAGCATCCTTGGTCGCGAAGTCTGACTAGGGCATCCTTCACTCCTGGATAGAGCTTCCCGCGTTGTTTCACGAAACGCAGCTCAGTCTCTGCGAGCAGTTCACGGAGCTTTTCCCAATGGATGGGAAGCCTCAGATGTTCTAACCATTCAAGAAAGACGTCGAATGGCTCACCTATGAATGCATGTAACTCCTCATCGGGCGGTACACGCAAGGAAAAAGCCTGAAGAACCTGTGCTACCGCCGGAACAAACGAGGTCTCGGTGCGATAGAGGGTCCCATCCAAATCAAAGATGAGCAACGTCGGAGCTTCCTCGTCATGCGCCAGCATTTTTGTTGTGATTCATATAGTTACAAACCTGCATTTTCAAATCCTTGACCTACCGGAACAGGGTGGACAAGGCTCCCCTCTGCAAGGGTCGTCCGCCCCTTCTGGGATCGAAGCCGCCCACTAGCATAGCCAAAAGGACGTCTTGACCCAAGAAGGAGCCGATTATGCGGAAATGTCCGATTGTGCTCATTGCCTGTCTGGGCCTGTCCGTACTTGTGTGTTCCACACTTTCGGCCTATGGAGCAATCGGCATCGGGTTTGGCGTGGGAGTTCCTGCCGCTTTGCCCGTTGACTGGGGTGCCTCGTTCACGTTTGCAACGTCGGAGGTTCTTGCCGAATCCAACCTCTCTTTTCTTTTCACTTTTGGAACGTACCCCACTGATTTCCCCGAGCTCTATGAAGGAAACGCTAGCCTTCTTGCGAAGGCGTGGAGTGGGCCGGTTGCTCTGTATGCCGGCGGAGGGTTCTCCCTGCAGTGGCGGCTAGTCGGCACTGCGTGGCTGTGGACGCCATTCATGAATGTGAAGACCGGAGTACAATTGTGGATCCTGGATTCGCTAGCCTTTTTTGCCCAAGTTCGCTCGCTTGACCCCCTTCCAGCAGAGTGGTCCTTTAATCCGGAGATTGCTCTTGGAACATCGATCAGCTTTGGCAAGGCTCGTCCTCCCTCTCCTCGCCTTGATGGTGGCTACCTGTGGCTTATTATCGGCTTGTGGGTTGTAGCTTTCCTCGCGTATTACCCCAGGATTTAGTTTATGTTCTAAGATCTCCTGTTTGCGCTGCTCCGCAAGTTCTCCATGTAGCATGTTTCCTTTAAAATGCCTCGGAAATCTCGTTCTGATCGGGAAGGCGGATCAGTGCCCCACAGCTTCATTCTCCAAAGGGGTGCGTTCGGGCTATTTGCTGAGTAGCTGAAGCTTTCCCACTCATCGTTTGCCAGTGCCTCACCCACATGGAAGGTTGAGAACTGCAAAGTTTCAGCGGCTCGAATATCCCTGTCTGCCATCGAAGTGACTGGATTGGGGCCTCATGATGACATTCGTGACGGCACGAATTCATTTTTTGGGGCTTCACATCCTTCTATGTTTGTGGTATACTTAGTTTTGGAAACTGTGGGAAAGACAGTAGTGACAGAGGGAAAACGCTTAGTAGAGATAGAATTTCGGAAATCGAAGTCATCGGGGGACCCTCGGGTCGTCCGATTCTATCTGGGTACGCTCCCCGACCTCTGTCTTCTAGCGCAGTCGATGTGAATCCAGGAGGAGGAATGAAGGGTTCCAAAGCGACGATCAATTTAAAGAAAAACCTGAGCGCTGCTCCAGACAAGAAACGTGTAGGCAAGGAGGAAGCGCGAGTCCGCTCGGATAACCCGATTCGGACCTACTTTGGCGAGATCAGCCGAGTGCCACTCCTCACACGAGAGGATGAGGTAAGGCTTGCAAAACGAATCGAGGCCGGTAGCAAGCAGGCAAAGGAAGAGCTGGCCGAGGCGAACTTGCGTCTGGTCGTCTCGATTGCCAAGAGGTATCGTGGCTGTGGTTTGCCTTTCCTTGACTTGATTCAGGAGGGAAACCTAGGTTTGATGAAGGCGATCGAGAAGTTTGACTACAAGAGGGGCTACAAGTTTTCTACGTATGCTACGTGGTGGATTCGCCAAGCGATCTTGCGAGCGATCACCAATCGATCGCGGACGATCCGTGTACCGACACACATCAACGAGTTAATCCGCAAGATCTATCAAGTAGAGCGGAACTATCTCAAGAAGTACGGCGAATCCCCAACGCCGGAGAATCTCGCGGATGAACTTGATACAACGGTGGAGAACGTTATCAAAGCAAAGAAAACCGCACAGAGCATGGCTTCCCTGGATATGCCAATTGGTTATGACGACGACGGGTCCGTCCTAGGCGATTTTATTGAAGATGACACCGTCGACTCCCCTGAACGCGAGACGTTTGAACATCTCCTCGTGCAGGAGCTGGAAAGGGCTCTTGATGAGCGGCTGACAGAACGTGAGAAGCGAATCCTCGAGCTTCGCTACGGCCTCAATGATTACCAGCCTAGGACCCTAGATGAGGTTGGACTCGTATTTGGGATCAGCCGAGAGCGTGTGCGTCAGATTCAGAAGGAGGCCCTGGCAAAACTGCAGGACTCCGACCTTAAGCAGCGGCTGGAATGGTTCAAGCTTCTCTCGGAGGAGGCTTGACCGCCATTCGGTCTTAAGGTTTTTCACTGTATGAGCAGTCTTTATTGCTACAGCGCAACGTTCCGTCTTTGTCAGTGAGAACCCCGCTTTCACACGTGGGGCAGATCTTGATCGGCTGCTCGCTCACCGCATACCGACAGTTGGGGTAGTTGTTGCAGCTGTAGAAGGTGCGCCGTCTTTTTTGAGAGTACTTCTCAATGAGTTCTCCTTCTTTGCAGAGCGGACAGGGGACACCGGTTGAGACGGAAGCAGTTTTTCCGCACTCGGAATTGGTGCAGCGATAGTAGCGGCCGTAACGGCCGGTCCTAAGCGCCATCGGCGCACCGCACGAGGGACAGGGAATATCACTGCTTACTTGCTTCTCCATCTCTTCCAGCGCCTCTTTGATGTGTAGTGTCCCCTCCTGGTAGCAGCAGAGGAGATCTGGAGGAAGACTTCGCGTGTTGCGACAGGCGGGGTAGGCGGAGCAGCCGAGGAAGTGCGATCCCTTCCAGTAGCGAAGTTCCATCGGCTGACCACACTTGTCGCAAGGAACATCGGTGAGAACGCGAAACGGGCGCTCTTTCCCATCTTCCAACAACTCATCCAGGGTGATTAGCCGCTTGGAGAATGGATCATAGAACTCATTTAGCACCTCGAGGCGTGTAATCTCCCCATCTTCGATCCGGTCGAGATCCTCTTCCATATGCGCGGTGAAGTGCTCCTCGACGGTCTCGGGGAAGTACCGCTTGAGAAACTCGACCACTACTTGGCCAAGCAGCGTTGGGCGAAGGCTTCCCTTCTCTTTTACGGCGTAGTTCCGCTCTTGAATCACGGAGACGATAGAGGCATAAGTGCTCGGGCGGCCGATCCCCTTCTTTTCCAGAAGGTTGATCAGACCGGCCTCGCTGTAGCGACGCGGCGGGTCAGTAAACTTCTGCCGCGTCTCGACATCCTCCAAAAGGAGCTGTTCTCCTTTCTTGAGCCACGAGGGGATTTCCTTCTCCTCCGGGCGTTGCTGGGGGAAGAGGGTG
>CAZMOL010000076.1:3631-7280 GCA_964568045.1 uncultured Thermotogae bacterium | reverse complement strand
AGGCACCTGGTGGAGTCAAGCGATGCGGTGAGTGCGCTGAGCGTGTTTGTTCTGAATGGCAAGGCCAGTGCGTTCGCCGAGGACATACAGAATGTCAGGCCTCATCCTGGGCAGATTTCATCGGCGAAGAACTTGAGAAAGCTGCTAGCGAGTGTCCCCGCAGGATCACAACAAGGCGTTCAAGACGCGTATTCCCTCAGGTGCATTCCCCAAGTGCACGGCGCCGTGCGAGCCGCGCTGGAGCATGTCGCAGGTGTACTTGAGGTTGAAATCAACGCGGCAACCGACAATCCTCTTGTGTTTCCGGAGAAGAACGAGATCCTTTCCGGTGGGAATTTCCACGGAGAACCGATCGCGCTTGTCGCCGACTATTTGAAGCTGGCGATGGCGGAATTGGGCAACATCTCCGAGCGGCGGATCAATCGTCTGCTCCATCCCGATCTCAATGGCGATCTTCCCCCGTTCCTGGTGCAGGATGCCGGTCTTAACTCCGGCTACATGATCGCGCACTACACCGCCGCCAGTTTGGCGTCTGAGAACAAGGTGCTGGCACACCCCTCCAGCGTCGACTCGATCCCTGTCTCCGGCGATCAGGAGGATCACGTCAGTATGGGGACCAATGCGGCGTTGCATCTAAGAGAAGTGGTGGAAAACGTGGGGACTATTCTCGCCATCGAACTGCTGTGCGCCTGCCAGGCGAAAGAATACGTCGACAGGCCGCTCCCAGAAGCGCTGGCCGATCTCTACACCACAGTGCGCGAACAGATTCCGGCTCTGAAGAAGGACGAAGAGGTGTACGAGCACATTGAGACAGCGACCCACCTGGTTTGGGGAGGGTCGTTGATTGAAACAGTGGAACGGTCGATCGGCAAATTGAACTAGGCGAACACTGTCGGGAGGCGAGTGTGATGGGCATTACCAAGGATACGAAGGTGCGAGAGGTCAGAGCACCGCGTGGGACGGAACTTCATTGCAAGGGCTGGTTGCAGGAAGCCGCGTGGCGGATGATCCAGCACAATCTCGACCCGGAGGTGGCCGGCGATCCAGCAAACCTCATCGTCTACGGGGGGACCGGGAAGGCGGCCCGCTCGTGGGAGGATTTCGATCGTATCCTTCACTCGCTGGAGAGGCTGGAGCATGATGAGACCCTGCTTGTGCAATCCGGCCGGGCGGTGGGAGTGTTCAAGACACACCCGGACGCCCCACGCGTGCTGATCGCCAACTCCTTGCTCGTCCCCGACTGGGCAACGTGGGAGAAGTTCCGCGAACTGGAACGGCTGGGGCTCACAATGTACGGCCAAATGACCGCCGGCTCCTGGATCTACATCGGCACGCAGGGGATCCTGCAGGGGACCTACGAGACGCTCGCCGAGTGCAGCCGCCAGAACTTCGAAGGAACGCTAAAAGGGCGCTTGGTTCTCACCGCCGGCCTGGGCGAGATGGGCGGCGCGCAGCCGCTCGCGGTCACGATGAACGAAGGCGTAGGAATCGTCGTCGAGATCAATCCCGACAAGATCGAGCGACGGTTGGCGCTGAAGCAGCTCGACACCAAGGCAGAATCCCTCGACGAGGCGCTTCAGCTAGCCCTTTCCGCCAAGGAGAACGGGGAGGCCCTGTCGATCGGCCTGCTGGGAAACGCCGCCGAAGTGCACCCGGAGATTCTGCGACGTGGGATCGTCCCCGATGTGGTCACCGACCAGACCGCCGCCCACGATGAGCTGGATGGGTACGTCCCTGCCGGGATGAGCTACCAACAGGCCCTGGAGTTGCGAGAGGAAGATCCCGACCGCTACACGACGCTTTCGTTTGAATCGATGGTCCAACATGTTGAGGCGATGAACGGCTTCCTCGATCGGGGGTCAATCGTTTTCGACTACGGGAACAACCTCCGCGGCCAGGCGCAGACCGGTGGTCTTAAAGACGCCTTCCGCTTTCCCGGATTCGTCCCCGCCTACATCCGCCCCATGTTCTGCGAGGGGAAGGGCCCGTTTCGCTGGGTCGCCCTCTCCGGCGATCCGAAAGATCTCTACCGCACCGACGAGGCGATCCTCAACCTATTTCCAAACGACGAATCACTGCAGCGTTGGATCCGACAGGCGCAAGAAAAGGTCACCTTCCAGGGCCTTCCTTCGCGCATCTGCTGGCTCGGCTACGGCGAGCGGGCCAAGGCCGGTCTTGCGTTCAACGAATTGGTTCGCTCTGGGGAGATCTCGGCTCCCATCGTCATCGGCCGCGATCATCTGGACTCGGGATCGGTCGCCTCGCCGTACCGGGAGACCGAAGGGATGAAGGACGGCTCCGATGCAATCGCCGACTGGCCGATTCTCAATGCGCTCTTAAACGCGGTCTGCGGCGCGACCTGGGTTTCGGTGCATCACGGCGGCGGGGTGGGAATCGGAAAGAGCATCCACGCCGGCATGGTCATCGTCGCCGACGGGACCAAGGAGGCGGATCGGCGCCTCGAACGCGTCCTCACTTGCGATCCGGGAACCGGCGTCGCCCGCCACGTAGACGCCGGCTACGACAAAGCAATTCGCATCGCAAAGCAAAGAGGCGTGAAAATCCCTCGGCTGATGTGAGGGCCTACGGACAGCTAACCCGCAAGGGTCCGCTCGTAGATTGCCTCGTACTGGGGAACGATCTTCCGATAGTCAAAGAACTGCGCGGCCCGCTCCTGCGCGGCCCGGGCAAAGGCTTTTTGTTGTGCGCAGTCCGAGAGAAGATCGATCGCGTATTGTGCCATCCGATCCACATCGCCGACCGGAGCCAGGTAGCCGGTGACTCCGTGTTCGACCACTTCGGGAAGCCCGCCGACGTCACTTGCGATGACCGGAACCCCACTTGCCATCGCCTCCAACGCCACGAGCCCAAAGCTCTCCGAGGCGCTCGGTAACAGGAAAAGATCGGCGGCGGGAAGGAGCGGCGCAACGCGATCGACCACGCCGACGAATGTCACTCGGTCAAGAACACCGAGTTGCTTTGCTACCTGCTCCGCCACTGGTGTCTCGGGCCCGTCTCCGACCAGGATCAGTCGCGCATCCATCTTTTCAGCGACTTGCGCGAAGATCCTGACTACATCCCGAACTCTCTTTACTGGCCGGAAGTTCGAGATGTGCATCAGTGTGACCTGCTCCAGACACGTGCATGGAGGAATACACGAAGGAATCTCGCGCTCGTGGCGGTCGGGGTCGATAAAGTTGTAGACCACGTCGATTGGGCGCTCGATGTCAAACTGGCGCCGGGTCTCCTCCTCCAGATAGCGGGAGACCGCGGTCACCGCGTCGGAGCGCTGAATCGTCAAACACGTCACCGGCTTAAACGAGGCGTTGTTGCCCACCAGGGTAATGTCGGTGCCGTGCAGGGTGGTGACGACCTTCAGCCCCGATCCGACCGTGATCTGTTTCGCCAACAGGGCCGCCGCCCCAAACGGAATCGCATAGTGCACATGCAGGATCTGTAGATCCCGGAGTCGAGTCACCTCGGCCATCTTGGAGGCAAGGGCCAACGTGTAGGGGAACTGCTTGAGAAGGGGATACTCCTCGATCTCGACCTCGTGAAAGCTGACTCGGGGAGGAAGATCGGCCAGTCGGAGCGGAGCCGCATAGCTGATGAAGGCTACCTCATGCCCCCTCTGCGCCAAGTGCTTGCC
>CAZMOL010000076.1:0-3531 GCA_964568045.1 uncultured Thermotogae bacterium | reverse complement strand
GTCTGTGGATCGGGCGAGGCATCCGGTTTGAACTGGGTCGAATAGGCGTAGATCGCCTCCATCTTTCGCTCGAATTGGTCTGTGATATCCATAACAAAAGTTGGTTCAAACTCGCCCCAACCCATGTAGTAGATGAGCTTGTCCGGACGATAGACCTCCTGTCCGGTTTCGTAGCGAACAAGCCCCGCCAGGAAGATCCCTGCGTAGGCTAGCTCACTGGCGCAGGCATGATCTGGGTGTCGATCTTCGCAATAGGGAACGACGACCATCCGCGGCCTCCAGCGCCGGATCGCCTCGGCGACCTTGCGCCTGGCATCCGGGGTCGAGCGTACGTTGCCGTCCTCAAGTTCGAGGTTCTCCCGCGCGGCGACACCGAGGATCGTAGCCGCTGCAGCGGCCTCCTCTGCCCGGGTCTCCACTGTTCCCCGGGTCCCCAGCTCACCGCGGACCATGTCCACAAGCACGACCGAACGACCGGCGTCGGTCAACTTAATCACCGTTCCGCCACAACCGATCTCGATGTCGTCGGGGTGAGCACCAAAAACAAGCACGTCTGCGTCAGCCATCGTCATCCTCCAAGATGATCGCGTAGTGGAAAAAATCGTCCAAACGTCCCGCCGAGAAGAGTGTATCCACAAAAGCCGGGCCGTGCCGATTGATGAAATGAGGCAGCGGGAAGACCCTCTCCTGCAGTCTTCCCCGCGGACGCAGCGCGTTTTGCAGCCGCTGCAGCAGGCCGGCGGAAAGGCCTTGTTTCGCCAGCTCGGCCCGGACGGCGCGTTTCTCCAAATCATCGAGCCCGCGAAGCGATGAATCGCGTGTCTGTTGCCAGGTCCTTTCGAGCCCGGGGTCGAGTCCAGCCAAAGGGAGCTGCAGCGGTTCCAGGGCTTGGGAAACCGCCTGCCGAGCTTTTTCAAACCGCCCTTTTTGCTCGCTCGATGCCAGCCGGCGAAGACACTCCTGGACATCGAACTGCCCGGTGAGAATTTCAGCAGCACTTGCTCCACAACGAGTGATCAGACGCGCTTCGTCACGGCCGATAATCGTGTAGCTCTTCCGAGGGAAAAGAACGGGCTGCGGCAGAGAAAAGAGCGAGTAGATCGGTTTTATCATGGCGTGATAGGCGATCTCGCCCGGGCCAAGGACACTCGCCACCACGGGGAACAGCGTATCGGCAAGCAGTGGCCGTAGGGCCGCGTCGGCCGAGTAGCGCTGCGGCACCCCCCGCACAGAGGCTAGATGTACGGACGGATCCTCCACCCGGATCCTGTGTCCATTCGAGTCGAGCGTGTACAGGCGCCCTGCCCTCTGTGGAGAAAGGGCCGGCTCGTAACCGGCCTCGCGCAGACTGGCCGCTGAGGCCTCCAGATCGGCTTGAATCTCCTCCCTCTTTGTCAGTGCGGCGTGAAAGAACGCGCGCGCCGGAGCACGGAGGATCGACGGGTCGACCACGACCAGTCCGCGCCCGGAGAACAGCCGCGCCCAAATGCGGGCGTGCCACGTACAGTAGTTCTCCACCGGTTTCGCAGCGAACAACTCGCGAGCCAACTCGTAATGAGGACCGGGGGGCAACTGGTCAAAATATGCGCGGTACGCGCGCAAGACCTCATCGCTGACTGGCAGATCGGCTATCGGACGCCCCTGTCCCGTCCACTCGAAGGCAATCTTCCCGACCTCGCCGTCGCGCTTGAGCAGGAAAGCGTGGTTAATCTCGCCGAAGTCGTGATCCTCGCTCGCAAGCCAGAACAGGGGAACGATCCTCGCTTTTAGGTGCCTCTCCAGATACCTGGCCAGCCAAATGGTGGTGATGATCTTGTACAGCGTGTAGACCGGGCCGCCCAAGAAACCAGCTTGCTGGCCGCTGATCACACAGAACGCCGTCGGCGAGCGAAGGGCCTTGATCCCCTCAAACGCGGCAGATTCCGCGTGGAGCCCCGCGTTGTATTCCTGCAGCAGGCCGCAGACCTCCTCGCGCGGGTACTCCACTTGCCGACGAGCGGCCAGCGCCTCCTCAAACCCCAGTGGGGGATGAGAGAAGAAGGACGCAGCCTTCCCCTGACCCGCGATGTAGTCAAGATACAGCGCGTTGTCGGGATAGACGAGCTGCGCGTCAAGCCTCTCCTGCACGAGCGCCTCCCCTTTCCCCTACGAGGATGAGCCGCGGGCTCTCCGAGCGGTGAGGCGCACCACGAAGCGACCCGTAGCACCGGATGTTCACAAACCCTTCTGCCTCAAGCATCTGCTCCACCTCGATGGGAGAGTACAGCCGCACCGATTCGTGATACGTCTTCCCGTGGTTGCCCGGCTCGAGGACGCGAGTAGTCTTCTCCACACGCCGTCCGTCAGGAGTGAGCCGTCGCTCGATCCGCACGCGTCGGCCAGCCACGTCTTTTTCTTCCTGACCGACGAGATGGGCGATGACCCAATCACGGTTCATATAGTCGATCAAGAACCGTCCTCCCGGAACCGCGGCCCTCCTCACTGCGGCAAACACCGCCTCGTTCTCCTCGTCGCGCTCGAAATAGCCAAACGAGGTGAACAACGACAGGACCGTCGCAAAGTGCTCCTCATAAGGGATGTGCGCCATGTCGGCATTCACGAGTTTGATCCCTTCTGCCCCCGCGCTTCTGAGCCGCTCGGAAGCGATCTCCAAAAGCTCGGAGGAGAGGTCGAGCCCGACGATGTGGCAGAAGCCCACGCTGTGCAGCGCAACGAGGTGCCGGCCGGCTCCGCATCCGAGATCGAGGAGCGGCTCGTCCTTGGGAGGATCGATTAGCTCGATGATCACCTCTACGTCGGCCCGCGCCTCGGCGTCATCTCGATGGGGATACAGCTCAAGATACTCCCGGCCGAAGCTGTGAACATACCAAGGAATCACGCTATTCCGTGTTCTTTCTTGTAGGCGGCCCAGTTACGCTTCAAACCGACGAACGCTTCGAAGTCCGGCCGAAGGAGAAACGGGTTGGTTTCGCGTTCTTGTCCTATCGTCGACTGCGGCGCGGTCCCGTAGTCATGGCCTGGGAAAACGCGAGTCGCCTCTGGAAGCTTCAGCAGCTTATCATGAAGGGAATCGTATTCGGTCCGTGCGCCCGTACCAAGGTCGGTGCCTCCGACTTTACCGACGAACAGCGTATCTCCCGTGAACACCGCGTCACCCACGTGGATGCACATCGAATCCTCGGTGTGCCCCGGCGTGTGAAGGATCTCCACCTCAAGCTCTCCCAAGGGGAAACGCGTGCCGTCCACGACTTGAGTTCCAGTTGTCGGGTCGGTACTGCGGTAAAGCAGAGGGTGCTTGCCCGTGAGGCGTTCGATTTCCGCATTTCCGTTCGCGTGATCGTAGTGGTTGTGGGTAACGAAGATGTATTCGATCTCGTAGCTGTTTTCGCGTGCAAAATCGACAATCGCCTGCGGAGAGAACGACGGGTCGATCACGAGGGCCTTGTTCGTTCCTTCATCGGCGGCCAAGTAGCCGAAGTTTCGATCGCCGCCGGTGCAAAACTGCTTGACAAACATTCCTCTTCCCCCTTT
>CAZMOL010000075.1:0-7282 GCA_964568045.1 uncultured Thermotogae bacterium | reverse complement strand
CCAAGGTCAAGAAGTTGTCTCATCGAAGGTATGCCTATGACAGGACAGCCGCATATGCTTGTGTGCGAGAGCCTACAAGACTTGTATGAGGCCGCCTAGATAGTATAAGATGGAAAGTGCCGTCTAGTCGCCTCTCGGCAGACGTGTAGTAAGTAAAAGGAGGGATGTATGAAGAGGTTTCTTGTACTAGTGAGCGTTCTCCTGTTGGGAGTCGCTCTGGTAGGTTTTGCTGGATTCGGGGCTGCTCTGAAGGGAAAAGTGGCTGTCGTGTTGGACGTTGGTGGACGAGGCGACCTCTCGTTCAACGATATGGGATTCAAAGGAACAGATGAGGCTGCACTGGATTTCAACCTGGAGATGACTGAGGTTCAATGTGCAACGGCGGCGGACTACCTGCCGAACCTGCGCAATCTGGCGCGCTCTGGTGGATACGACTTGATTCTCTGCGTTGGGTTCCTCTTCGCGGACGCGTTGGGTGCCGTGGCAGATGAATTTCCTGATCAAAAATTCGCGGTCATCGATGTTGGATGGCTGGCAAACCCCAACGTAATGCAATTCGTATTCAGGGAGAATGAGATGTCGGCACTCGTTGGCGCACTTGCGGGGATGGCCGCTACGCACTTTGGCCACCGCTATGTCGGCTGCGTGTTGGGCATCGAGATACCGGTGCTCTACCACTTCGAGGCCGGCTATCGATTCGGCATCGATTGGGGCGTGAAGAAGTATAACGAATGCGGACTTACGGCAGGTGCTGACGTTGGTCTACTCTATACCTACACGGGATCCTTCTCCGACATTGCCCTGGGGAAGGCTGCCACAGAAGCCCAGCTCGGTCAAGGCGCGGCTGCTGTGTACAACGTCGCTGGTCCCTTGGGTATTGGTGACCTGGAAGCAATTACCGAGTGGCACGCCAACGAGGGAACGACGATTGGCCCTCCGTACTACATCGGCGTGGATGCAAATCAGGATTACCTAGGTAGCGGGCTGCACGGCCTCGCAAGCGGTATGAAGCGGGTTGACGTAGCTGCGTACACCGCGGTGAAATCCGTCGTCGAGGGCACGTTCAAGGGCGGCGTGACCAGCCTTGGTTTGGCCGAGGGCGGCGTTGGTATCAGTAAACTGGGTGACTTGACTGACTTCATCGAGTTCGGTATCGAAGGCAAAGCAGTGGAACCGTGCGACTTCTACACGATTGTTGAAAACTGGGCGGCCAATCGGGCTAATATCCCCTGCTGCATCTGGGATGCCATAGACGAGTTGGAGGCGGGAATCTTGGATGGTAGCATCGTTGTTCCTACCGCCGACACGGTTGCAGAGATGCAGGCAGTGCGTGACGCCTATCCGCTGCCGTAGCTGGTGAACCACGAATAGTGAAGACTAGGGGGAGGGGACTGTCTCCTCTCCCTTTTTTCTGTTGAAGATCAGTGGAGTATGGTGGCTCAGATGTCAACACCAGTACAAACGCCGAGGGTGGGTAACCAAGATGGCTACTATCTTCGAGCGGAGAAGATCACCAAAGCCTACTCCGATGGAACGGTCGCCCTGAGGAAGGTCGACCTCGAGATCCAGCCGTACGAGATCCTGGGAATGCTGGGAGAGAACGGAGCAGGCAAAACCACACTGACCAAGATCCTCTCTGGGCTCCTCCCGCCGACTGAGGGACGTGTTCTCTCACCTCGTGGGACAGTACGGTTCGGAAGCCCACGCGAGGCGCTCGATTTTGGGATCGGGATGGTGCATCAACACTTTGCGCTCGTTGGTACCTTCAGTGCGGCGGAGAACGTCACCCTCAGTCACCGACGGCCTTTCAGTCGTCTACAGATCGCCAAGACCAAGGAGCGTCTCGAAGCATTGATGGAAGAAAGTGGGCTCCACGTTCCGCTGGACGTGCCGGTCGAGAAGCTCGCCGTCGGCGAACAGCAACGGGTGGAGATCCTCAAGGTCCTCTCCCGTGAGGTAGATTTGTTAATACTCGATGAACCGACGTCTGTCCTGACGCCGCTGGAGGTAGACGAATTGTTTGAGCTTCTACGGCGCCTGAAAGACGAAGGAAAGTCGATCATCCTCATTACCCACAAGCTCAAGGAGGTAGGTTCGGTCACTGACCGAATAGTTGTGCTTCGCAACGGAGAGCTTGTGGGAGACGTGCGGACTGCTGAGACGCCCTCCGAGCAGTTGGCACGTCTCATGGTCGGCGAGACACTGCAGGCGGAGGGAGAAAGGGCACTGGAACTAAGGGAGGAGGAGCTGCCCCAACGGGAGCCGGTTCGAGAGAAACCGGAACGTGAGGGTGAGGGCGTCTTGCACGTGGAGCATCTTGCTGTAAAGGGAGAAACGGGTGAGATCGCTGTGGAGGGCCTTTCATTCGACGTGTATGGAGGAGAGATTTTCGGGGTGGCTGGGGTGGAGGGAAACGGCCAAACGGAACTTGTGGAAGCGCTCACAGGTTTGCGCGTTCCCATTAAAGGGATCGCTGCGATCAACGGGACAAACGTGCTTGGCAAAGATCCTCGGGAGATCTATCGGCTAGGGGTGGCCCACATTCCGGAGGATCGCTGGGTTCTTGGACTTGTTCTTCCTTTTACTCTGGCCGAGAATGCGATCCTTGGCGTGCAACGCTGGGAAGCTTTTCGTGGCCCGCTGTCGTTCTTGCGTTGGCCAAAGGTTTACCAGCACGTCCGCGAGCTGATGGATCGTTTCAACATTCAGGCCACCGGCCCCACTGCTCCGGCAAAGAGCCTGTCTGGAGGCAATCAGCAAAAACTAATCGTTGGCCGCGAGCTGGCCAAGGACCCGGACATCATCGTGGCGTCCCAGCCAACGCGTGGCCTCGACATCGGAGCCGCTCACTACATTCGAAAAGTTCTCTTAGAGATGCGAGACAAGGGTCGTGCGATCCTGCTCGTCTCAGCCGATCTTGATGAGGTGCTTGCGCTCTCTGATCGAGTGGCCATCATGTACGAGGGACGATTCATGACCGTCGCAGCGCCGTCAGAATTGGACCGAGAGCAGATTGGCCTGCTCATGGGTGGGGTTACGACCAAGGAAGCGGTATGAGCGAGATTCAACGAACCACACAATCCCGCCTCCTGCGAGGCGCTCATCGAACGCTGACCGGTCTTCATCCGGCGTTGGAGTCGGTGTTGGCTGGTCTGTTGGGGTTGCTGGTTGGTGCATTGCTCATGTGGATCTGGGGATACGATCCGTGGAAGGCCTACGTTGCTCTGTTTAAGGGTGCTTACGGAGATTCATACGGTCTTGCCAGCTCGATGGCCCGGGGGGTCCCGCTGGTTCTAACGGCTTTGACCTTCTCGATCTGCGCGCGTTCAGGAATGTTCAACATTGGGGCAGAGGGCCAGCTCTACATGGGAGCGATCGCCTCCATCACTGTCGGTTATTTTGTTCTTCCTACTGGACTACATCTGATCGTGGGGCTTGTCTTCGCAATGCTTGCCGGCGCTGCATGGAGTCTCGTTCCTGCATTCTTGAAGCTGACGCGTGGAGTGCATGAGGTTATTTCGACAATCATGTTCAACTGGATCGCGCGCTTTCTTGCATTCTATTTGGTTGCCAACATCTTGGCGGATCCTTTCCGGGCCGAGAAGACGATTGGCATTCCTGTGAGTGCCCGTTTTCCAGTTCTCGTTGGTGGGACGGATCTCACCTACTCCTTGTTTGCCGCTGTTTTTTTCGCTGTCGTAATGTACTTCCTGCTCTGGCATACTGTGATTGGGTATGAGATGCGCGCAGCGGGGTTGAACCCAACCGCCGCTCGCTACGGTGGCATCAACAACGGGCACACCATGTTCTTAAGTTTCATTCTAGGGGGGATGGGAGCTGGCCTTGCCGGCGCGTGCATCACCATGGGGCTGCCACCGACCTATGCGATCATCAGCGGGTTACCACAGATCATGAATACCGGGTTCGACGGGATGGCGGTGGCGATGGTCGGACGCAACCACCCTATTGGCATCCTCATCGCTGCGCTTTTCTTCGGCGGCCTGAACGCCGGTGGGCGAATGATGCAGATCACCGCAGGGGTGCCGCTCGAAATGATCCGGGTTGTCATGGGGATCATCGTGCTTGCGATGGCAATCCCCGAATTGTTGCGGCTATTCACGGCGGCCAAGAAACAATTGCAGCGCACGGGGGAGTTTCTTCGTCGACAAACCAGAAGGCGTGAACGTCAACCTGAGGATGCGTCGTAGGAGGCGATCAGCATGAATTGGGGGTACATCTGGAGCATCCTGTTCATCTCACTCCATGCCATGGTTCCTATTACTCTCACTGCCACCGGCGAGATCATCGGTGAGACGGCCGGCCTATTTAACATCGGGTTGGAGGGAATCCTGCTTGTGAGCGCGTTCACAGGTGTACTGGGAGCGAAGGCCGGCGGTGCGATCGTCGGATTGCTGCTTGGCATGGGAACCGGTGCAGTCATGGGTTTCGTCTTCTCGGTGATCAATACCTACTGGAAGGGGAATCAGATGATCACTGGAATCGGGATCAACCTGTTCGCGCTTGGATTCGTCGCTTTTGGCCTAATCGGTCTCGGTGCGCCAGGCTTCCACGCGGTCCCACCTGGGGGTCGTCTGGTCGTCGTTCGTACGCCAGTGGGAGGATTGAGCCCGATCATCTTCGTTGCCTTGGTAGTTCCATTTGTGGCCTACTGGTTTCTCAAGCGGACACGTGCCGGACTGATTCTGAAATCCGCTGGGGAAAACCCCGAAGCTGCAGACGTTGCTGGCATACCAGTCAATTTAGTGCGTCTACTCGCTACCACGTTTGGTGGGGTTCTCGCCGGTCTCGCCGGGGCGTACATCAGCGTCTCGTGGATTGGTTCCGTTACAAAGGAGATCTCTGCCGGAAGGGGATTCATCGCTCTCGCGACCGTTGTGTTTAGCGGGTTAAACCCTCTGCTGGCGCTCCTCGGTGGGTTTATCTTCGGTTTGTTCGAGAGCGCAGCGACGTGGATTCGAAATCTCCCAGGAAGCAAGGCCATTCCCTGGCAATTCATCGCCATGATCCCATACATTGTGACCCTCCTTGTCGTCGCCGGAGTCATTGGACGAGTGCGCTTCCCCAAGGCACTTGGGCAGCCTTACAAGCGGGAATAACGAGTCATCTGAGAAGTTTTCGTTGGGACCCAGGGAAAGCACTAGAAGTAGTAATCTCAGACAGTGCATACTGATAGGCACGCTTGTTCATTGGCACTTGCTCCCCTATTTTCGAACTAGCATAATGACGAAGAAGGAGAACGGATGGGTCTTGGTCACATCAAGGAGGTCTTGAAGCCAACGAGTCTTGACGAGGCGCTGTCGCTTCTGCACGAGCGCGGACCAAGTGCCGGTTTGCTCGGTGGAGGCGTTTCGATCGTTCGATACGCCCCTTCCCAAATCACGTCTCTGATTGACCTTTCTTCACTGCCCTTGAGCTACGTGAAAAAGGTAGGAGGCGGCCTGGCAGTTGGGGCGACGACCACGCTCACGGAAGTTCTCGAGCATCCGCTGATCGCGGACTACCTCAATGGGGTGGTCGCGAAGATGCTGCGCCAAGTCGCCTCGCCGCTTTTGCGCAACCTGGCGACAATCGGTGGGGCGCTCGTCAGCGCCGATCCGTGGTCGGACGTCATCACGCTGTTACTTGCGCTGGGCGCACACGTCGCGATCTACGATGGAACCACCGATACCCTGCCTCTCGCCAAGCTCTACCCGACACGCTCCCGTTTTAGTGGTGCGATCCTCACCGAACTGGTGCTTTCTGCGCCGTTGCAGAACGCGGCCGCGGCGTTCTGCAAGTTCAATCGCACCGGGTTTGACATTGCCGTGCTCAATTGCGCCTGTCAGGTTCAGCTCCACGCCGACCGCTGCGTGGGGCCGAGCGTTGTGGTCGGCGGAACCCCCCGGTTGGCTGCATCGCTTCCGGGTGCCGAGGAGGTTCTCACCGGGCAGCCGTTGACCGGCGAAACGATCGAACAAGCGGCGGTGGCGGCGCGGGATGCGGCCGAGGTGCGCGAGGATCGCCGCGCCAGTGCCGAGTACAGAAAACAACTGGTCTATGTCGGCGTCAGGCGCTGTCTGCAGGAGATCAAAGACCGGCTTGGCGGGGGGGATTGATGAAGATAACCCTTACCGTAAACGGAGCGCGGCGCGAGTTGGAGATCGCTGCCGGTGAGACGTTGCTCGAGGTCCTGCGCCGCGCCGGATACAAGAGCGTGAAGAAGGGCTGTGGATCGGGAGATTGCGGCGCCTGTGCGGTGTTGCTGGATGGCCGTGCAATCAACTCGTGTCTGTGTCTGGCCGCCAAGGCCGACGGCCGCGAGGTTGTCACGGTGGAAGGCCTGGCAAAGGAGCAGAAACTCCACGCGCTGCAGGAGGCGTTCCTCGAGCAAGGTGCGGTGCAGTGCGGCTACTGCACGCCGGGGATGCTGATTGCCGCGGCCGATCTTCTGTCGCACACCCCCGAGCCGAGCGAGGAGGAGATCCGCCAGGCGATCTCGGGGAATCTGTGCCGCTGCACCGGCTACGTCAAGGAGATCGAGGCGATCAGGGTCGCAGCCGAGCGGATGCGAGAGGGCAACGATGGCTGACACAAGACCTCGCGAGTTTACAGTCGTCGGCAAGAGCGAACGGAAGGTCGACGGCGTCCCGCTTGTCACCGGCAGGCCGAAGTTCGTCGCCGATATCGATCTTCCGGACACCCTTCACGTGAAGATCCTGCGCAGCCCGCATGCGCACGCGCGCATCACGGCGATCGATACCTCCAAGGCAGAGGCGCTTGCCGGCGTTGCCTGCGTCCTCACGCACGGCAACACACCCGCGACCCGCTATACCACCGCTGGTCAGGGGTATCCCGAACCCTCGCCCTACGACTCGCGCATGTTCGATACAAAGATGCGCTTCATCGGCGATCGCGTCGCCGCTGTTGCCGCGGAGACGGAAGATCTCGCCGAGGAGGCGCTCAAGTTCATCGACGTCACCTACGAACAGCTCCCCGCGGTGTTATCGATGGACGAGGCGCTCGCCGTTGGTGCACCGGTAATCCACGACGAAACCGATGCCGCGGGAATCTACGAGGCGTCCCGCAACATTGCTGCCGATGTGGACATCGATGTCGGCGACGTAGAGAAGGGATTCGCCGAGTCGGACGTTGTTGTGGAGACGACCTGCGAGACGCAGTACGCGCAGCACACGCCGATCGAGCCGCACGTGTGCCTGAGCTATCTCGACGAGGACAATCGCTTGGTCCTTCGCACGAGCACGCAGGTGCCGTTTCACGTGCG
>CAZMOL010000074.1:0-7436 GCA_964568045.1 uncultured Thermotogae bacterium | reverse complement strand
GGGTTGTGGAAGAATTCCTCGGGTGTGTTCTCCTCGATCAGCTGGCCGAAATCGAAGAAGATGATCCGGTCTGCCACTTCGCGGGCGAAGCCCATTTCGTGGGTGACCACGATCATCGTCATGCCGCTGAGGGCCAGCTCCTTCATCACGTCGAGCACCTCCTTGATCATCTCCGGGTCCAGCGCCGAGGTCGGCTCGTCGAAGAGCATGATCTTGGGCGCCATCGCCAACGCCCGCGCGATGACCACGCGCTGTTGCTGACCACCGGACAGCTGCCCCGGGTATTTGTCAGCCTGCTCGGGGATGCCGACACGTTCGAGCAGCTGCATCGCGGTTTCTTGCGCCCCGCTCTTTCTCATCTTCAACACCCACACCGGCGCAAGGGTGATGTTCTGCATCACGGTGAGGTGCGGAAACAGGTTGAATTGTTGGAACACCATGCCGACTTCACGCCGGATGGCTTCGATGTTACGTAGGTCGTGCGTCAACTCAATCCCATCGACGATGATCTGTCCCCGTTGGTGCTCCTCCAGGCGGTTGATCGTGCGGATGAACGTGGATTTTCCCGAGCCGGAGGGTCCGCAGATCACGACCACCTCGCCTTTGTGCATGGTGAGGCTGATTCCTCTAAGCGCGTGAAAGTCCCCGAACCATTTATGTACATCGCGGCAGATGATGATTCCTTCGTTACTTGTCACAGGCAAATCCCCTTTCCTCCTAACGTTCTCCTACGCCGAGTGATTTTTCGACCCTGCGACTGATATACGACATGGAGTAGCACAGAACCCAGAATATCATACCGATAAACACGTACAGCTCGAATATGGTTCCGCGCCATTCGAGGTTGCCGAGAATGCTGCGCGAGATGTTGAGAAGCTCGAGAATCGCGATGAATCCGAACAGCGTCGTGTCCTTGAACAGGGAGATGAATTGCCCGACGATCGCCGGGATCACTGCGCGCAGCGCCTGCGGCAGGATAATCAGTATGGTGGTCAGCGCTCCGCTCAGGCCTACCGCGTAGGCGGCCTCGTACTGTCCCTTGGGGATGGCCTGTAGTCCCCCACGGACGTTTTCCGCCATGTACGCCGCCGAAAAAGCGGTGATCGTCATCATCGCGCGGATGACCAGGTCGGGACGTATACTGGCAGGTAGAATCAACTGCAGCATGATGCTGGCCATGAACAGCAGGCTGATCAGCGGCACCCCGCGGATGATCTCTATGTACGCCGTACACACCCATCGAACGGCCGGCAGTCTGCTGCGCCGTCCGAGGGCCAACAGTACACCCACCGGGAATGCCAGGCCGATCCCCACTATTGCGCCGAGCAGGTTGAGTACGAAGCCCCATTTGTTCCTTCCTTCGATGACCGGAAGGAATCCCCCCACCCCGTTGAGAAGGACAAGCCCGATCGGGAATGACAGGACCCAACAAGTGATCTCCAGGCGCCTGAACCAACGATTTCCCTTGCCGAGATATCCCACGCCAAAACCGACGGCGACGGCAACGGCCACGCCGAAGGTCCATCCTCTGGTGACCCACGGAAACGGGAGAATCGCCAGCACAACCGATACGACAGCCGCCGCCGCGGAGATCCGGCGAATCAGACCGCTGCGACGTCCGCTGCTTAATCCCAGCAGGAAGGCGATGATATAGAGGCTTGTCCACACTCGCCACATTTGTTCTGCCGGGTAGGTACCGACAAGAAGTATCTTCAGGTTGGCGGGAATGACCTCCCATCGCGCCCCCAATGCCCACCTTCCCAGGGCGAAGACGAGTACGACGATCAGCGCTCCCGCCACGATGGTGAGTATCGCATTGAACCAGCTGCTAAAGAGGTTTTGCTTCAGCCAACGAAGAACGGGGATCCGTTCGCTGGGAGGCGGGAGCTGATTTTCGGCTGCGCGAACGGTTTGACGATCGTCGGCCACGATCAACGCTCCACCAATTTGATGCGCCGGTTGTAGTAGTTCATAAACACGGAAGTTAAGAGACTCATTGACAGGTAGCTGCCCATGACCAGCAGGATCATCTCGACGGCGCGCCCGGTTTGGTTGAAGATGGTCGTCGCCACGTTCATCAGATCGTAGTAGCCGATGAGGATCGCCAGACTGGAGTTCTTGGTCAGATTGAGATACTGGCTCGTCAGCGGCGGAATGATGACGCGCAGCGCCTGGGGCAGGATCACCAAGCGGAGGACATGCGTGCGTCTCAAGCCGAGCGCCTTGGCCGCTTCGGTTTGCCCCTTGCTGACGGCGGTGATCCCCGCACGTACAATCTCAGCGATGTATGTTGCGGTGTATGTCGACAGGCCGATGAGAAGGGACATAAACGGTGTCGACAGCCAGATCCCCCCCTCAAAGTTGAACCGCTTCAACACAGGGACATTGACGGACAACGGATTGCCGGAGCAGAGAAACCATCCAGCGATGACAACCACGAGGAGAACTGGCACCGCCCATACGATGGGAAAGCCCGGGCGATCCGCGCGTTTGAGGTGGGCGCGCCGGAACAAATAGACGACGATCGCCAAAGCCAGCCCTCCGATGATGTACAATCCCCACGTGCCGAACGATCCCGTCGGCACCAGCGAGGGAATGTACAGACCCCGCCGGCTCAGAAAGACAAAGCCGGGCAGTCTGATGCTGTCCTTGACCAATGGTAGCGCGGTCAGCATCACCGCAAAATAACAGAAGAACAGCACCACGAGCAGGGGGATGTTGCGGAGCGTCTCGACGTAGAACGCAGCGAGCTTCCGAACGAGCCAGTTGCTCGACAGACGGGCGATACCGACGAGCGTTCCGATGATCGTCGCGAGTATGATACCGATCACTGCAATCCGGATCGTATTGACGATCCCGACCAAGAACGCATACCCGTTGACATCGGTCGGACTGTAACGCAGGCCCTCTGAGATGGGAAAGCCCGCCGTGTTGTTGAGGAAGCGGAAACTGATGTTCAAGCCAGCCGTCTTGAGGTTCGTCTGCAGATTGTTGAGCAGCCACCATATTCCAGCGGCGATGACCATGACGAAGAGAACCTGACTTACCACACGCAGAACCCGAATATCGCGCCAGAAAGCGACTGCATGTGAGGAAGCGACCTTCTTGCTCAACACTTACTCCTTACTGTATACGAAGAGGTGAGTACAGCCTACCCAGAGGTGGCTGTACTCACCAACTGGCTCTCTTCTATCCTACAGGGTTGAAAACACCTACCGCCATGCCGGGCAGTAGATCAACCCACCGTTGGTATACAGGTCGTTGAGCGATCCGGCTCTCGGGATATCCAGCCCATCTGGGCCCATATAGCGTTCGTAGATCTCGCCGTAGTTTCCGACCGCTGCGATGAGGTTCACGGCCCAGTCTTCGGCCAATCCCAGCTTTGCCCCCATTCCGCCTTCCTTCCCGAGGAAACGGCGGATCGAAGGGTTGTCGCTTTCAAACGTCCGCACGTTGGCCTGAGTGATGCCGTGCTCTTCAGCGAAGAACGTGGCGAATACGACCCACTTGACGACGTCGAACATTTCGTCCTCGCCGTGGCGGGTCAGCGGCCCCAAGGGCTCCTTGGAGATCGTGTCCGGAAGAATGACGTGATCATCCGGATTCTTGGCGATGGTTCGCAGCGACGCCAGCTGTGATTTGTCGCTGGTGTAGCAGTCACAGGCTTCGGCATCGTATGCGCCGAACGACGATTCTGTGTCCGCGAAGACCTGGGTGGTCAAAGCCAACCCATTTTCGCGAAACGCATCGGCCAGGTTTCCCTCGGTGGTCGTCCCCGAGGTTACACAGACTGTCGCTCCGTCCAGATCCTTTATTGAGTGAATGTTATCGGCCTTGCGGACGAGGAACCCCTGGCCATCGTAGAACGTGGTGGGACAGAAGTTCAGCGCCAGCTCTTTAGAATCGCGGGTGAGCGTCCAAGTGGTATTGCGGAGCAGTACATCGATCTGGCGGGTTTGCAGTGCTGTGAGGCGCTCCCCTGCGGTCAAGGGAACAAACTCAATGTCCACACCCATCGCAGCGGCGATCGCCCTGCCGTAATCGACATCGAACCCACTGAACTCACCAGTGGCTGCATCCAGGACGCCAAAACCCGGCAGAACCGCGTTTACGCCGCATATGAGCTTGCCACGGGACAGCACGGTTTCCATTGTGTTCTGCCCCATCACGCAGATGGGAACAAACAGCGCCAACAAGACAACAACTAATAGCCCTCTTCTCACGACAACCTCCTTGCAGTTTTTCCTTAAAACACCTCAAACGTCGAGTTCGGTTGAAACGTCTATTTGACTATCACCTCCTTGTTCCTCAAGTGCCGATAAAACGGGATGGCCTCTATCATAGAGATTGCGCTTTGCGCCGCACAACCAACCCAATCCCGAACTTCCTATGATAGCATATTCATACCCCCGAGCCAAACAGTGAGAATAGGGACAACGACAGCACGCACCACTCATCGAGTTGCCTCCCGCGATCGGAAAGGACTATCCTTGCGACAAGGGAGGTGTGAGCAGATGTTGAAAACAGCATCGGTAGCCGTTGTCCTGGCGGCGTTGGTGTTTGTTCCCACGTTGTGTGCCTTTGCTCAGGAAACAAGCGATGCAGTTGCCTACGGAATTCTCGAGGATCTGGCGCAGGAGAAACGTGGTGAACGGCTGATCTCAGGGGTCGGACTGATCGCGGGCGGGCTGGTGATCGGTGGGATCGTCGTTGCGGTCGTGCCGCCGCCGGACAATCTGTGGATCGGTGGCCTCGTTGCTGGTGTGGGTGTGATCCCCGGCGCGCTCGTCCTGGCGATTCCCTCCGACGCGGAGCGCGCGTTCAATGACGTTGCGAGCGCTGCCCCCGGCGAGCGGGAGCAAAAGGCCGTATTCACGTTGACAAGACTGGCGGGTGAGGCAAGACAACGCCGGTTCATGACTGCCATTGGGTACGCCGCCGCGGGCCTAGCGAGCTTGGCCTTTCCATCGAGCCTGCAATTCGTGACGCCCTACGATTGGCTCTACTCCACCCTGACCAACCTCGGAATGGCGGCCTACACCGTACTTGTTCCGTCGCGAGAGGAGCAGGCTCTCCAGACCTACGAGCGGCTTGTCGCTGTAGGCGGCTAGCTGCCGCGCTCTCTTCGCACGAGGTCACTTCCGCGCGACTGCGATCGTTTCGCCACGTCGCAGGTACGGTGCTGCCGGTGCCCTAGAAGTGAGGGCATTTGCAGACTTACGTAGGGAGTGCAATCCTCAGGTCATGCTCTTTCTCGGCGTTGTGTGAGAGCCTAGGAGACTGCGGTCGCGATTCCGTGGAAGCCGAGGAGTACAAGTCCCATACGGACAGCGGTTCCCAGTCCGGAGGCGATGGCAAACAGCACGGGGCGATCTCCCACGAGCGCAAAGAGGTACAAAGAGAGCGTGTCGGGAAATCCGGGAATGCTGAGCAGCACGAATACCGCAAAGACCCCGTAGCGCCGGACGAACCGCTCGCTCCAGTCCATCACAACCTGAATCCAGCGATAGCGATCCACCAAGCGTTGAAAGCGTTGCGTGTCCTTCGCTCGGGCGCCGAGGAAGAAGATGAGATAGGAGCCGACCGTCTTGCCGGCCACTGCAAAAGCGAAGATCCAGCCGATCGGAATCCAGGTGTATCCAAACACGGGAATCTCGCTCGGCGTAGGTAGAATCACCGCTGCGCCCACTTCGTAGAGGAAGATCAGAAGCAGAGCCCCCAGCACATTCATGGTCGCACTGTATCAAGGTGTCGGGGGCCGCATCAAGGAAGCGACCATGAGTTTAGGCCTATCGCAGGCCTCTCTTGGGGAAGTCAAGCGTAGTCCACTGTTACGACCTCGGCTGTTCCGGACCAGTGTGCGTTAGTTGTGGTTCGGCTGTTTACCGGAAGGGATTTCGACTTCGATAATGTGATCCGCCCAAAGGGATTCAATATCGTAAAACTCGCGCGCCTCGTGCAGGAAAACATGAATGACTATGTCCCCGTAGTCGAGGACGACCCACCGGCGCTCGGAGAGTCCCTCCCGATGAAGCGCCTTGTACGGGAATTTCTCCATCAGATTGGAGACGATCGCCTTGATTTGAACGGGGTTATCTGCCTCGGTGATGAGGAAGTAGCTTGTGGGAATGGAAACGTCGCGCAAATCAATCGCGACGATTCTGTCTCCCTTCTTCTCTGCGATAAGGCTGATTGCAGAGTGGAGGAGAGTTTCCTCATCCATCCCCAACCTCAAAGCCTGCACCGACTATCAGGAGGAGGTCGGTCTCGACAGGAACCATCGGCTCCAGCGCGGTGTAGTGCGGTTCGAATTGCTCGGGAGAGACCACGACTGCGTTACTCGGAAGCGCCTCCAGCAGCATGTACGCCTTTGCTTCCTCCTTTAGGAATACTATGTACGTCATATCATACGCGAAAGACTCGGCATTAGCGATCTCAGTGATCTTAAAATCGCGCTGTTGCAGATACTCGGCGGTACTCCTGCCGATCAGCCGGACGCCATTCCCATTGAACACCGACACGCGGATCCCCTCTGGTGTCAGCAGATCGATCCGTTTGATCAGCCGGGCAACAAGGCGCTCCGTCTCCACCACTTCAGGTTCCAAGTACGCGGCTTCATCGGTCACAACAGAAATTCCAGGAACCGTTGCCGTCCGCAGACTACTCACATCGCTTCTGTGCAGGAGCTCTGCAAGATCATACAGGTCAGTCAGAGACAGATTGGTCTGCAGGTAGGGATGAACGGTCCTGACCGTCTTTTGTGCCAATGTGGGGTTCTGTTGGAGCGTCTTCTTGAGCACAGCAGACATCAGCTGTTGCCCGCGGGCGATGCGTCTGAGTCCGCCTTTTTCGTCCGGGTAGCGGATGAAATCAAGAGCAGTTCTTCCATCAAGCACCTGGGTTCCCGGTTGGATATCAATGTGCAATGGCGGGACAGCGCTCTCATCGTCGTAGCGCATCGCCTTCTCAACGGTCACTGCGACGCCGCCGAGTTCATCGAACAATAGCTGCAAACCTTCGGAGTTGATAGATATGAAAAACGGAACTTCGATCCCAAGGAATGCGGAGACGCCTTGGCGGGCTGCAGTTGCCCCCGCGAGGGTGTGAGTCTCGCCCAACGTGGAGAGAGTGCCATCGCCGAGTTTCACCCGCAGGTCGCACGGAAGCGCGAGCAAGCAGACATCGTTTTTTGGTCCTATGCTGAGCACCGTCATCGAATTAACGAGGCCTACTCCCTCAACGGTGTCACAGCCGAGCAGCAGAACGTTTGTCAGTTCTCCTTGTGCGACTAAACGTTCGCTCTGGCGTTGGGTCAACAAGTACCAGCCGATGATTATCGCCACTACTACTGCGACAGTACTAGTGGCGATAAGGATCTGCCTACGCATCATCCTCCCCCTCACGCAATCCAACTTTTCGACGCTATCACAAGGGGC
>CAZMOL010000073.1:0-7481 GCA_964568045.1 uncultured Thermotogae bacterium | reverse complement strand
GATACAAAAGCGTGACTATACCTGTGGCGCAAAGAAACATCATGATCAGACCTAGAACAAGGTCAAGCGTTTTCATCGCCAGACTCTTTCGACCTTGCGTGCTTTTCCACGTAATACGTGAGCCAATAAATAATCGCGCTCGCAGGGAGAAGTGTTGCAATAAACCAAGAGGAAAATACCCGAAGTATCTTGGCCGGTGAAAGCACGCCCCCGAGTCCCGCCGGTACCTCTAAAGGCAATGGTGCTTGCTGTGCTCCATGCCTTCCAAATGTTATGGCCAGTACTATCGTTGCAAAGGCATACACTGCACATCCGAGCTTGCAAAGCATGTCATCAAAGGGACCACAAGATAGATAAGAATTCAATCTTTCCAAGATAGTACCACAAATTACAAACCCCAGGAAAAGCAAGGGTTTGCTCTGAAAAACTGCCGCGATCGTGACCTTAGCATCTGGGGTGAAGAGCAGGAAGAGGGCATTGGCAATAAACGGAATGCAGGAAAACCCGATAGTGAAGGCGAACCAGTGTACCAATTCAGCCAGCGGTGTCCTGTTCTTCACTTTGCTTCTCACTCCAGACTGCACCTTTCGGGCCCAACAGTTACATTACCTTACTAACTGAGCCCAGATCCTATTTGCTACAATACTGGAAAAGCGTTGCTAACACACGACTGACGTGCTTGATGACATATGCTCGCCTTTGGCAATTTCAAAACAGAAACCTACTCAATTTTAAACCTCCTACAAGAATCCTCTAAAACAGTATACGGAGACGTACATCCAGCGTCAACAAAGCGAATTGCGTCACGAAAAACGTACACGGAACAGGATCGCTGCCTTACCTAAGAGAAGTACTCGGAAGGGTCAGCCTGCGGGCTACCATCAGATTATACAGGTGCGAAGAGCACCCCCATTAGGTAGACTGTCTTTTTGACGGGTCTGCCTGTGCGTCGCACGCAGACAGGGGTGTGGATCTTGGGGTCAGCAGTAAAAATTGCTCAGTTCAGAATTGCCGCCCCTGTTACCTGCGCCGTCCAGGCGCGTCTGCTGAGATAGTGTCAATCGGCGTTCTGAACAAAGAGAAGCGGTCCCTCTGGAGTTCCTGCGGCGTCAGCCACCGATCAGTCCCCTCAAATCTGAGAGATCCTTCTGCTTATACTGCGGACGAATGACCCGAGTAGGAGGCCTTAGCTTTCTGGAGAAGCTGGGCGGTAATTGCAGTGCCTCACACGCCTTCAGCTTTTCGGTGAGTTCTATTAGCCCTGACCTATTGCCCCACCGTTTCCGTAGCAAGCAGATGTTCATGACGAGGTTCATGGCAAGTTCATCTGCCAAAAGCAAGTCGCGGACCTTGATATCAGTGGTCTTTCCGTCGTGAACAATGTCATTCCGAAGTGTGCGGAGACGTCTTACTGCCGTCTTAGTGAACCATGGCTTTGGCAATCTTGTGTTCATCCACCCCATCAATGCTTCTAATCGCTCATACATACTTGGCTCAGCGTTCTCGGTTCGCTCGAGAAGAAGGATGTCCAATGCAATCATGTCCAAAAGGAATGCGATGCCCTTGTCCAACGTCTGCAAGCTCTGACCTAAGAGAATTGCAGCCTGTCGAACTTGCGCTTTCCACTGTTGTTGTACAGCAGACTTCGGAGCAAGGAATGCTAGAAGATCCTCCAAGAAACCGCCCTCCTGTTGAAACCCTTTCCAAAACGAGTCCAGCGCAAAAGGAACAAGCCCAAGCAACCAGCCTCTTTCACCTACCCACGACTTCTCTGCTCTATTGACGAACAGCAGGTGTTGCTCAGTTCGCGGCGAGGTATTGGGTGGACCAAAAGAATTAAGATACCAGGCTGAAGACCGCTTCATGAACGGCCAACCCCCACATCTTAGGAGGCAACAAGCTTCCTCAACTTTCTGCAAGAGGGTTGGCTTGAGTCGTTTTGGACTACCAACAGGCGTCTTGATGACAGCGTAGGTCTCGTATTGGGCAAGCGCCTTCTTGAAATGAGAACCAAAGGCTGAAATCTGTACAGGTAGTCCAAGCCGTTTTCTCACTCGAGGGAGCTTTGCAGATGAAACAAAGACTACATCCTCAACGCAGACTTCTTCACCAACGTCCTTTGTCAGAATAAGGTTTCGAATTGGACAGATGAAGGACCAAACTCCCTTCGTATCACGCAAATGGCGTTTCTTCTTTTCCCTTGTCATACTAAGGTACTTCCACTGCAACTCTTTGAAGCCAGGATATATTCCCCATCTTACCTCGCAACGCCGCATACTCAAACTAGTGGGGCTACCATTTCTCAGTTGCGGGGCCCTTCTTCCGAAAGGAGGGGCCATCGCTACGTTCGCCATAGAGCGCCCACTGGAAAGGCATACAGTCCGGTGCCGCCCTGTCCAGTGTCGAGGCGAAAATCACGATGAAATCGGTTTCCAATAAGACTGCACAGAAGCTTGAGCCCCTTGAAAACCTCGCGAGCTTTCTGAATAAGGCCCTCCGGAACCATGTAGCGCTAGTCCTGATTCCCCTTGCGAATCACCCCCTATTCTCATTTGCCACTCCTTCGCTTTGCATTTGACAATCGAGGGTTTTCATCTTCGAAGCGATGGATGCGCGGGATGCGCCTGGAGAAGGGGGTTGTCTCTCATTCAACCGATGCGAACGCTGGCGCGGGGGTGTTTCCATCCGGGTGAAATCGGCTTGAATTTGCTGGGTGGGCTGTTTACGATTCGGCGACACTTCTACAGCCACTGGGGGCAACGTGAGGGATTTTGACCACACTGAAAGGGACTTCACGGTATCCCCAGGGCGTGTTTTCAATTTCTCCAAGGTTCTGTATCGAAAACCTTCGTCTTCCGATTGAATAGGTTTGCAAGAAATAGTGGGAAACGACTAGGATAGGTCATGACTAAAACACCGATTCTGATCGTCGATGATGAGCCGATCGTGCGGGAGTCGCTACGGGATTGGCTCCTCGATGCCGGTTACGAGGTGCAAACGGCGGAGACCGGCGAAGAGGGGTTGCAGATCCTTGAGAATCAAGATATCGGCCTGGTTATTCTGGATGTGCGGCTTCCGGGAAAGACCGGGATACGTGTGCTGGAAGAGATGAAACAAATGAAACCTGACGTCAAGGCAATCGTCATCACGGCGTACGCGTCGCCGCAGATGCGCGACGAGGCGATGAAACTGGGCGCGCTGCAGTACATGACCAAGCCGATCGCGCCGGATAAGCTGGAGAAACTCGTCAAGAAGGCGCTTTCCGAGACGCCAAGCGGGAAAAAGGAGACCTAAGCGATGCCAGAGCATACGGTTCTGGTTGTGGACGACGAGCCGATCGTACGGGAGTCGATCCGCGATTGGCTCACCGAGGCCGGCTACAGGGTCGCCACAGCGGAAACCGGCGAGCAGGCCCTGGAGATGGTCAAGACGCAGGACTTCAGCGTCCTGGTGGTCGATCTTAGGCTGCCCGGGAAGACGGGCCTGGCGGTCCTAGAGGCGATCAAGGCGGAGAGGCCGTGGATCAAGTCGATTGTGATCACGGCGTACCCGTCCTCGGAGACCGCGCAGGAGGCAAGGCGTCTGGGCGCGGTCGACTACGTGCTGAAACCCTTTGCGCCGGATCATCTCGAACGGCTGATCGATGACACCCTCGCCGCCATCCCGCCGGAGGCGACGGTCACCACGGTGGAAAGACCGATCGCCGAGGCGCCGGTCGCCGAAGCGATCGCGGTGAGAGAGACCTTCGCGATCGGCAAGGAGGACCTGCGATCGCTGTACGATGGGCTTGCCGCCAGCGCGGAGGTCATCGGCGTCAAAGAAAAGCAGGGCAAGTACGTCTTCGATAGGATCAAGCGGTTCGAGGAGCTTCACCTGAACTACGACGTCACGGTCCATCCGCCGGCGAACTTCCTTCGGCCGCCGCGGGAGACGCTGCTCACGCTGAAGCTGGGCGATGCTCCGGGGGCGGAGCCGGTCCTCGATGAGTCGCCGCGGGTGCTGTTCGGGGTGCATCCCTACGACATCAAGGCGATCGAGCTGCTCGATGAGGTGTTCGTGACCGCGCATCCGGACCCGCATTACATCACGCGGCGGCAGAATACCTTCATCGTCGGCGTTGACTGCCTGCACCCTTCCCCGAACGCGTTCGCCCCGAGCATGGGGACACACCAGACCGAGACCGGGTTTGACCTGCTCCTGACCGACATCGGAAGCACGGTGATGGTGACGACCGGCTCGCAACGCGGCGCAGAGCTCTTAGCCGAGTACACGGAAGCAAGAGAGCCGACCGACTACGAGATCGCGACACAGAAGACGCTGCGGGACGCGGCGGTGGAGGACTATCAGCTTAGCCTGGACGTTGCCAGGGAGCGGCTGCCGAAGCTCCTGGAAGATCACTACGACGATCCCTACTGGGAGGAGAAGAGCGAGAGTTGCCTCAGCTGCGGCTCGTGCATCATGGTCTGTCCGACCTGCTTCTGCTTCGACGTCAAGGACGAGGTGTCGCTCGATCTCAAAGGCGCGGTGCGCGTGCGGCAGTGGGACGGATGCATGCTCACCGATTTTGCCAAGGTGGCCGGTGGAGAGAACTTCCGCCACGGCAAGGCGGCACGGTTCAGACACCGCATCTTCCGCAAGGGCAAGTACGTGCTGGAACGCTACGGCATGGTCGGCTGTGTGGGGTGTGGCCGCTGCATCAGCGCCTGCCTGCCGGAGATCGCCAGCCCGGTGGAGGCGTTCAACGCCATCGCGCAGCGGGCCAAGGCGGAGTCGGCGCGCCGGTTGATCGGCAAGGTGACGCCGCAACCGGATCTGTACGCGCCGCAGCCGGCGAAACTGGTGCGAGTGGAGGAGCTGGCCGAAAACGAGAAGGTGTTCGAGTTCCAGTTTGACAATGGAGAAAGCCTCGGCCATCGGCCGGGCCAGTTCGTCGAGGTGTCGATGGCCGGAATCGGCGAGGCGCCGATCTCGATCTCGTCGTCGCCGACCCGTGACGGCAGCTTCGAGCTGGCGATAAGAAACGTGGGAAACGTCACCCGCGCCGTGCATGCCTTGAAAGAGGGCACGCTCGTCGGAATCCGGGGCCCGTTCGGAAACGGGTTTCCGATCGAATCGTTGGAGTGGAAGGACCTGCTCCTCATCGCGGGTGGGATCGGCCTGTTCCCACTACGTTCGCTGGTGCAGTACGTGATCGATCGCCGTGACCGTTTCGGTCGGGTCGCTCTCCTGTTTGGCGCTCGCTCGCCGAAGGAGCGGGTGTTCACGGCCGAGCTTTCGAAGTGGCGCGATAACCCCGACGTCGAGTTCCACGAGACCGTCGACCGCGGCGATGAGTCGTGGGAGGGGAACGTCGGCGTGATCACCACCCTCATTCCGGGGATCGAGCTCAGTCCGGCCAAGACGATGGCGGTGGTCGTTGGTCCGCCGATTATGTACCGCTTCGTCATCGGCGAGTTAAAGAAGAAAGGCCTGGCCGACGAGCAGATAATCCTGTCGCTCGAACGGCGGATGAAGTGTGGGGTCGGTAAGTGCGGCCACTGCCAGATCAACGGGGTCTACGTGTGTCAAGAGGGCCCGGTGTTCACGCTGGCGCAGCTGCGGAATTTGAGGGAGGCGGTGTGAGCAAGCCCAAGGTCGCGTTCTTCGATTTCACCTGCTGCGAGGGCTGTCAGCTCGACACGCTCAACATCGACGGCGAGGCGCTGGTGGATCTTCTGGAAGCCGTGGACATCGTCGAGTTCCGGGAAGTCATGACCGAAAAGGCAGACAGTGTCGACATTGCGTTCGTGGAAGGGAGTATCACCCGCGAATCGGAGATCCCTCGATTAAAAGCGATCCGCCAGCGCGCCAAGATCGTGATTGCTCTGGGCGCCTGCGCCCACATCGGCGGGATCAACTGCCTGAAGAACCACCTCTCAATGGAGGAAGCTCAGAGCATCGTCTACGGCGAGGACGCCGAGAACTACGACACCATCGCCACCCGGCCGATCGACGCGGTCGTCCCGGTCGACTATTACGTGCCCGGCTGTCCGATCAACACCGCCGAGCTTCTGCGGATCATCAAGGAGCTTCTGCTCGGAAAGACACCCGAGCTTCCCAACCACCCGGTCTGCGTCGAGTGCAAGATGGCGGGAAACATCTGCGTGTTCGAGTTGGGAAAGACCTGTCTTGGCCCGGTGATTCGCGCTGGCTGCAACGCGATCTGCGTCACCGCCGGCCGGCACTGCTGGGGCTGTCGCGGGCTGGTTGATGACCCGAACATCAACGCACAAAAGGACGTCCTCGAAAAATACGGTCTTTCGGTGGAAGAAGTGCTCGAGAAATTCAAGATCTACAACACGTGCAGCACGGAGGGAGTCAAGTGAGCTCTGTTCACATCAACGTCCATCACGTCACCCGCGTCGAAGGCCACGGAAACATCGTCCTGAACACCAACAATGGCAAGATTGAGGAGTTGCGGTGGGAGGTCCCGGAGTCGCCGCGTTTCTTCGAGGCGATGCTCCGCGGCCGGCACTACGACGATGTGCCGCACATCGCATCGCGGATCTGCGGGATCTGCTCGATCGCCCACTCCACCGCCTCGATCCTGGCAACCGAAGCGGCGCTTGGGATCGAGGCCTCCGAGCAGACACGGCTGTTGCGAAGGCTTCTGTTCAACACCGAGATACTGGAGAGCCACGTGCTGCATGCATACTGTCTCGCCGTGCCGGACTTCCTCGGTGTGGGAAGCGTCTTTCCTCTGGTCAAGACACACAAGGACGTGGTCCTTCGGGCGATGCGCCTGAAGCGCTTGGCCTACCGCTTAGCGGAGATCCTCGCCGGACGAAAGACACACCCGATCTCCCTTATGGTGGGGGGATTCGCCAAGCTTCCCGATCCTGAGGAACTCGCCGCGGTCAAGGACGCGCTGGTCGAATCGCTCGCCGACTACGACGAAACGGTGGAGCTGTTCGCGTCGCTGTCCTTCCCGGATTTTGAGCGGGAGACCGAGTACATCGCGCTACAGGACGAAACTGAATACGCCTTCATCAGCGGAAAGATCGCTTCAAGCGACAGTGGAACGGCGCCCGTCAGCAATTATCTCGAAGTCACCAACGAGTTCTGTGTGCCCCATTCAACGGCAAAATACACCAAAAACAATCGGGACGCGTATATGGTCGGGGCACTTGCTCGATTCAACCTCAACCACACGCAGCTTCACCCGCGAGCCAAGGACGCTGCGGGAACGCTTCGCCTGCGGGCGCCGTGCCACAACCCCTATATGATCACTGTGGCTCAAGTAGTGGAGGCCGTCCATGCCACGCAGGATAGCATCCTGTTAATCGACAAGCTGCTTGAGCAAGGAGTAAAAGAAGAACCGCTTCAGTTCGAGATTCGCCCCGGAAGAGGGGTCGGCGCAGTCGAGGCGCCCCGCGGAATCCTGTTTCACGACTACACCTACGACAAGAACGGGATTCTGACCAACGCAAACTGCGTCATCC
>CAZMOL010000072.1:0-7531 GCA_964568045.1 uncultured Thermotogae bacterium | reverse complement strand
TAGAAGACGTATCCAGCCGATTTGCAGGTGGGACACGTCGTCCTGGTCTTCACACACATGGCCGAAAGGTTTTTTAGGCTCTGGTCGTGCACGTTTCGTTTCGCTACGATTGTCTATCCGAAGAGCAGAAACCGGTTTGTGGGGCGTGAATCGACGTGTTGGTGAAGAAGGTAAGAATGGCGGATACCGAGAGTGGGATCAGGGCGGCCGACAAGAAGGATCTCGACCTCGTCCTTGAAATCCTCAACATCACCAACAAGGCCTTCTATGAAGCGATCGTGCCGGCTGATGCTTTCCGAGAACCCTATCTGAGCGCTGAAGACCTGGCAGAGGAATCGCAGCGCAAGGCCTTCACTGTCTATGAGCTGAGAGAAAAGATCGTTGGCGTGGCGGCGTTCGAGGCAAGATGCTTCGGGATCGGTGTCGTAGACAGAGTGTACGTGCTGCCCGGCTTTCAGCGACGGGGCATTGGAGCAGCACTGCTAGCCCACATCGAAAGGTGTGCCAAGGCTCAGGGAATTCGTGAGATCGTCCTGTGGACCGATCCCAAAGCAGCGTGGGCGATTGATTTCTACAGACGGCTTGGTTATTCCGAGATCGAGGCGGAGGCGATCTACAACGACGCGATGATCGATGAGAGAGTGAGGCAACACGGAACGGAGCTTGTCGTTCTGCGAAAGCGTCTTTCTTCTGGTCGGACGACAGGCCCGTCGTAGGTGGTCCACAGAGACTGTTTTGCGGGGCTCCAATTCCGGCGTCGATCCTGTTCGTCTACGCTGGGCTTACTCATCCTCCACAGAGAACGGGGGCTTGCCTTATCAGCATCGTATCAGGACGTGCCCGAGCGGCTTCCGTGGCGGTACATGAACGGCGAGGTGACGCCCGGTGCTCTTCCTACGCAGCCAGGATTTCCTCATACGCGGCAAGAGAACTCTCACGGAACGCCTCATCCTAGATTGCCTCCGATCTCTCGATGACCGCCTGATGGGCGATCTCCAGATGCGGGCGGGCCTCCTCGGCGCGGCCGTTGGCCGTCAGGGCGGCGAAATGGGTGAAATGGATCTCATCGACAAGAAGAATGTTCGGAGGACGACGGACACCCAACAGGTCATCTCCCTTCTCAGGCGTACGCCGATCTTCGCTCAGATAAGCGGGGAAACCCTTGAGGCGATGCTCAAGTCGACTATTCAGAAGACGGTTGAAGCGGGCGCGAAGATCGTGGAACAAGGCAAGGAGGGCATCGGATTCTATCTTATCCTTGAGGGGAAGGCCGAGGTCGTGAAAGAGACCGAGAAGCTGGGCGAACTGGAAGCCGGCGACTTCTTCGGTGAACTGGCGTGCATCGATGGAGAGTCGGGAACGACCGATGTGGTAGCGGTAACGGACACGTCCTGTCTTGTCATCACCCAGTGGGGGATGAACACTATCATCGAATCCTGCCCGGGCGTGGCGCTCGGAATGCTCAAGGAACTCGTCCGTCGGCTGCGCTCACCCAACGCGGCGCTTCACACCTCGTAGCAAGCCCTTCTTGAGTCTCCCCGGTCAAGAGCATGCGTGGCCGTGATTGCCGCGCGGTTGGACAAGAAACCCATCCCTGTCAGGTGAGCGATTTGTCGTGACCCGCTTGCTTCCTCGTCCCATCCAGCGGTGTTTCAGCGCCTATTTGACGTAGATGATCACGGAGAAGCTATCGGAAGTCTGCTCCTCCCAGGGTCGACGGTACAAGAAATCAAGGCGAGTGGTTCCCGAGGCGACGGCTCTGAATCTGAATTTCCACACGCCGCTGCCGCCACACACGTTAGGATTGTCGGGAACGAATTCGCCCTCACCCACGGATTCGAGCACGGTTTCCTTCACAGTGTCGACCAACTGCCACAAGTATCCTCCGGATGGATTTCCTCTCAGCTGCACGACCACGATGTCACCGACCTTGATCGTCTTGAGGCCGCCGTCATCGGCCTCGTCCAGTATGAAAAGGCGGCTCAGGCATCCAGAAAGAAACAGAGCAGCTACCAGAAGCACCACCCAGCCCAGGTGTTTTGATCGCGGCATCTCCTATCTCACCTCCCGTATCGAAGCTCCACTATCCTGATGGTGTAATCACCGTGCGAACGCCCTCACCAAACTCCTCCAACGTATTAAGCGCGTCGTTGATGACGCTTGGCTCCAGCGGCACAGTCTGTGTAACCACCCGTGAGAGATCGAGCGCGCCTTGTCTCACAAACTCAATCAGCACCGGAAGCTCTTGCAGCAAATGGTCGGAAGAGCCTATGATCTCGGCTTCTTTGCCTAATATCTCTCGGTAGGAATCAATTGAAAAGGGTCGAACCGCGATGCCCACCAACACGGCCCGACCGAATGGAGCAAGCGACTGTACAGCTTGTCGCATGACCTGGGGTAGCCCGACCAGCTCCAGGGCGACGTCCACCCCTTTCCCGCCGGTCGACCGGTGCAGCCCGGCCACAGGATCGCTTCGTTGTGCGTCAATGGGAATTGCACCGTACTGCGCGGCCAACGACAGCTTCTGCTTGTTGATGTCCACGGCGTAGACCTCCAGCGCTCCGAACGCCTTGGCCAGTTGAATCGCTGACATGCCCAGGCCCCCTGCACCGAAGACCGCTACGGTCTCGCCGGGCTTCAATCCGGCCTTGCGGAGCGCGTGGAATACCGTGGCGGAGGAACACATGAGGACCGCACCTTGTTCATAGGGAATGTGTTCGGGCAGTGGAACCGCGTTTCGAGCCGGCACGGCAACATACTCCGCGTAGCCACCGTTGCAGTCCTTGCCCAACATCGTCGCGTCTTTGCAGAATTGCTCCCTTCCGGTTCGGCAATAGTCGCACACGCCGCAGGTGATCAGATAGTGCAGGCACACCCTATCGCCGGCTTTCACGTCGGTCACACGTGCGCCTACCTTCTCAACGACGCCGGCGATCTCGTGGCCCAAAGTTTGGGGAAGCGGCCCCACGGAGGAGGTGCCGGCCCGATAATGGACATCGGAATGACATACCCCCGCCGCCTTGATCCGCACCAGAACGTCTTGTTCACCGACTGTGGGCAGAGGGATCTCTCGCAATTGCAGCGGCTGGCCAATCTCGATCAATTGAACCGCTTTCACCACGCACCTCCTCTACCCAATGATACAGCGTTGCCTCATACGCTGGCCACCAGAACCCAGATAAACAGGGTGACATGTGGCCTATCAAGAGATGCTCCCATACAGGCAAGCCCGACTTTGGGTTCACCCACCTTTACTACAGAAATCATTTTACTATTAGGAAGCCAAGAAACCAGGGATTGATTGGGCTTTGTGGCTTCTCACGGCTTCCTGGTTTCCTCATAACAGAATTTCAGGCAAGCTCAGCTTTACGTTACTCGCTTGAAACAGCAAGGAGCCTAACATGAAAGCTGGAAATAGCCACCTGAGCTAACTCTGAAGAAGGTTCTCCTACCCCAAGATGACCTTGAGGTCCTCTTCTGGCGTCGAGATTGGCGCGATGTTGAATTTCTCAACCAGCAGGTCAAGAACGTTCGGGGCAACAAAAGCGGGCAGGCTGGGACCGAGGCGGATGTTGTTGATGCCCAGATGTAGCAGCGTCAGCAGGATCACCACCGCCTTCTGCTCGTACCAGGAAAGGATCAACGACAGCGGCAGCGAGTTGACGTCGGTGTCGAACGCTTCCGCCAACGCCAGAGCAATCTGAATCGCCGAGTAGGCATCGTTGCACTGGCCGATATCAAGTAGGCGCGGGATGCCGTCGATATCGCCGAAATCGAGCTTGTTGAATCGGTACTTGCCGCAGGCAAGCGTCAGGATGACGCAATCCTGCGGAACCGCTGTTGCCAGCTCCGTGTAGTAATTGCGGCCGCTCTTTGCTCCGTCGCACCCACCGATCAGGAAGAAGTGCCGGATGGCGCCCGACTTGAAGGCCTCGATCACCTTATCTGCCACGCCGAGTACGGCATCGTGGCCGAATCCGACCGTGATCGTCTTGTCCGGACCGTCGGCGGTGAAGCCGTCCGCGGCAAGCGCGGCCCCAATTACCGGCGAGAAGTTGCGGTCTGTAATGTGCGTCACACCTGGCCAGGCAACAAGTCCCGAGGTGAAGATCCTGTCCCTGTAGGAATCTTGTGGCTTCTGGATGCAGTTGGTCGTCATCAGGATCGCACCGGGAAAGGCGGCGAATTCCTTTTGCTGGTCCTGCCAGGCGCCGCCGTAGTTGCCGACAAGGTGTGAGTATTTCTTCAGTTCGGGATAGCCGTGTGCGGGGAGCATCTCGCCGTGTGTGTAGACGTTGATGCCTTTTCCTTCCGTCTGCTTGAGCAGCTCCTCCAGGTCTTTTAAGTCGTGGCCGGAGACCACGATCGCCTTCCCCTTGACAGGCTCGACTCTCACCGAGGTGGGAACGGGAGAGCCGTAGGCGCCCGTGTTGGCGGCATCAAGGAGTTCCATTACCTTCAAGTTGACCTCGCCGCACTTCATGCACATCGCAACGAGGGCATTGAGGTCAGTCGGCTCGGAGGCGAGAAACTCGAGCGCCTCGTGGAAGAAGCCCCACACGGTCTCATCTTCCACCCCCAGGATCTGTGCGTGGTCGGCGTACGCGGCGGCGCCCTTCAGACCGTAGGTCAAAAGCTCCTGCAGCCCGGCGATGTCGTCACCGAGCTGCTGTCTCCTATCTGCGATTGAGACGGAGGTGCCTTGCTCCACCAAGCCGTCTAGGCTGTCCGCCGGGGTCCACTCGGCGGGTCCCGAAAGTCGTTCGGGGGTCTTTCCCCCAGCTTGCGTGGCATCCTCGTACAGCGCCTTGGCCTTTTCGCGTACCTTCGCAGCCCGCATCAGCAGTTCTTTCAGCCTCTGCGGATCGAAATTGACGTTTGTGACCGCGCTAAACAGCGCCTCGACAACGAAGACGTCGATCTCCCGGTCGCGTGCCCCGAGCTGGCGGGCCCGATGGGCGTACGCGGCTATTCCCTTGGTCGCATAAATCAGCAAGTCCTGAAGCGCGGCGGTTGTTGGGTCCTTTCCGCAGACGCCGTACTTCGTGCAGCCTTTCCCTTCGAAGGTCTGTTCGCACTGATAACAAAACATCCTCACGCCTCCTTTCGCGTGTCTTTCGCATCCCCGGCGTGGCTTGGCTGCGTGCACGCACTGCACCATGCCCTACAGCTTGCCATTGGATCCTTTTCTATTCTCGTCTTGCATGTTGGACAACGCACCGAATGCTCGTCGGAGAACATCTCCACCGGGGTTCCGCAAGCGGGGCAAGGGTACATATTGGCGGTGATGCCTCCTCTGCTCAATCCCGGGCAGCGAAAACTCATGGCGTCGCTCCTATCTTTGCCTCTGAGGGCACCGCCTGCTGGGTGCCACGGCCGTCTTGGATCCCGATCACTTGGATTTCCAGCGGGCATTCCGGAACGGCCTCGTTTCTCGCCTCGGTGACAACGCGCGCCATGGCCCCACAGCACGGGACCTCCATTCGAAGGACGGTGATACTGCGCGGATTTGCCTGCTTAAAGATCGCCTTGAGCTTTTCCTCGTAGTGACCCAAATCATCGAGCTTGGGACACCCAACCAGGACAACGCAGCCGGCAAGGTACCTGGCGTGAAAGTCGGGTACGGCAAATGGGACACAGTCTGCACAGACCAGAATGTCTGCGTTGCGCAGAAACGGAGCGTCCGGCGGCACCAGCATCAGCTGTACCGGCCAGTGGGAAAGGCCGTATGGTTGATCGGCGTCAGGTTCCTTGGCTGAAGTGCCTTGGGCCGCGAAAGACCTCAGGGCTGAACCGGGACAACCGCACGGCAGCGGCGCCTTCTTCCCTTGTTGTGCGCGGTGTTGCTTGACCACCGCCTCGTCGAACGCTTCGGCTTCCCGCTGTTCGACTGTGAGCGCGCCTTCCGGACACTCGCCCGAGCAGGCACCGAGCCCGTCGCAGTAGATATCACTGACAAGCCGCGCCTTGCCGTCGATGATCTGAAGTGCTCCTTCCGCACAGGCCGGTACGCACTGCCCGCAACCATCACACTTGTGTTCATCGATTTTCACTACGAGCCTACTTCGCACAATCTTCTCCTTTTGCCACGGTTGCCAGTGTTGTCTGTTCCAGGTATGTTCGAACCTCGGTTTCGACCTTCTCAATCAAGCCCCCCATGATGCAGTCGGCGCGGCCGCAAATCGGCGCCGAAAACAGGCATCGGTTGATCTCGAAAGGGCCTTCGAGAGCTTCGTATACATCGAGGAACGTTATTTGGTTGGGTTTCTTTGCGAGTGTGAATCCTCCCTTCGGGCCCCTCATCGACTGGAGATGACCGACGTGGGCAAGCCGCTGCAAAACCTTTGCCAGGTGCGCCTCGGAGGCGTTGAGGTGTGAAGCGATCTCGTGAACGGAGTGCGTCTTGGGCTTGTCATCAGAACGGTGATCCGCAAGGTAGACCATCGCGTGAATGCCCAGGGTTGTTGCCTCAGACATCCTCAGAACATTCGGCATTTCCTCAACATCCTCCTTTGGTGGTAGCTCGTCCTCCGCCATTTTGGTATTTCGGTATCATTATACTGAAATACCTCGAGGTGTCAACTCCCTTCGAATCAAGTGCGCTGCTATTGCGAGAGGTACGGACTCTGAGCGGCCGATTCCTCGCCGAAGGACCAAACTTGGGGATTGGATAGCCCGAGTATTCTCTGGTCAAGCGCAACGATCTCCGGCGTCGAAGTGTATCGCTGCGGGATGATTCCAATCTGCCAGCCTTCACACGTGGTCTCTACGTAGTAGTAGTCTCGCCCGGCGTAGCGATACGATCGGTAATTTCCTGGTATCGGCGGCAGCACCGAGATCCCGGCGGCAATGTGTTGCTCCTCCAGAAACACCAGCAACACCATGTGATAACCCATTTGGTGGAGGATTGCCGCTGTGAGAATCGACGAATCCTCACAGTCGCCCTTTTGTTCGATCAGGGTCTCCAGCGGGTAGCGGGCATACTCTTCTGGTTCCGGTACATAAGGAATCGATTGGACAAACGCGATGATCAAGTTGAGCTTCTCCCAGACGTTGAGGTTTGCCGACCGCGCTGCCTTCTCGAGTTCAGCGACCAAGAACGCCAGCTCATCGTCATCGTGTGAGTCGGTGATGTAGGCGGAATACTGGGAGTACACAACGATCCGTGGCAGGGCCTGAAAGTAGCGATAGCGCTCCAATGAGAACCCGTGTGTCAGTGTGAAGTATCTGTCCTGAAAGAGCCATTGGTACGTCCTGGAGACGGTACTCCCCAAGACGGATACGGCGCACAGACTGACGGTGAGTACGATTGCCAGGATTGCGCTTCTCCTGCGAAAACGCGACCCTGTCCAAGGAGAGCTCCGAAAGCGACGCCGGGAACCCTGCCGAAGATTGAACATACGAGTACCCCTCTCCCCACGCACACCTGATTGAGCTTACTCGGCCGACCACCGAGTGCAGCCGAGCAGCCTACAGGTACGATAGCACTGAGTTATAGAGGGGCTATGAACGGAATGTGGAGCTTTCGTGA
>CAZMOL010000071.1:4573-7778 GCA_964568045.1 uncultured Thermotogae bacterium | reverse complement strand
GTCTCTTATAGCGACCACACATCGCTGGGGTTCAAGGGCGAGTCAACCGATGACCACATCTTTCTCCAGACGATCGCTTCCCACTACGGAGCGAAGTTCTCCAAGAACGGAAACGGCGTTTGTCACCAAGTCCACTACGAGCGCTTCGGCATCCCCGGCAAGACCCTGCTCGGTTCAGATTCGCACACCCCGACAGCCGGAGGCCTGGGCATGCTCGGCATCGGCGCGGGCGGCGTTGACGTCGCCGTGGCCATGGGTGGCGGTTTGTTCTATCTCACCGTGCCCAAGATGCTGCAAGTTGTTCTTAGCGGCAAGTTGCCGTGGGGCACTTCGGCGAAGGACGTCGCACTGGAGATATTGCGGCGAATATCGGTTAGGGGAGGAGTCGGCTTCTTCATCGAATTTGCAGGCCCCGGGGTGAAAAACCTCTCCGTTCCGCAGCGTGCCACGATCACAAATCTGTGCACCGAAACCGGTGCGACGTCCTCCATCTTCCCTTCGGACAAGGTGACCGAGGCGTTCATGACGATGCAGGGGCGAGGGAGTGACTGGGTAGAGCTAGTACCCGACAAGGATGCCAGCTACGACAGAACCCTCGAGATCGACCTTTCCAAGTTGAAGCCATTGGTAGCCATGCCCGGGATGCCGGACAACGTCTACGACATCGACGAAGTAGTGGGTACGAAGATCGACCAGATATACATCGGCTCCTGCACCAACGGAAGCTACCACGATATGAAGGTGGCCGCGGAGATACTCAAGGGAAAGCACGTCTGTACCGACTTCGATGTGGTCGTTTCACCCGGGTCGCGACAGGCTTGGGAGATGTTGCTGGAGGATGGTAGCTTCCTTGCCCTCACGAAGGCGGGAGCGCGTTTGATCGAGCCGGGCTGCAACGCCTGCATCGGTATCGGCTTCGTCCCCGGCAACGGACATCTCTCGCTGCGTACGGTAAATCGCAATTGGAAAGGTCGTGGCGGCAGCAAATTCGGCAAGATCGCCTTGTGCGGACCCGAGGTCGCCGCGGCATCGGCTCTGGCGGGAAAGATCGCCGACCCGCGTGAGCTACCCCAGGTTAAGGTCAAGGTAGACCACCTCACCGTCGATGATTACCTCATCCTCGAGCCGGAGGGCGAGGGCGTAGATGTCCGTCGCGCGCCGAACATCGTGGCACTCGACCCACAGAAGCCCCTTGCGCCAAAACTCACGGGCGAGGTCCTAATCAAGCTCGGCGATGGCATCTCCACCGACGCTGTCCTACCTGCCGGGCCACTCACCCAGCACCTGCGCAGCAACCTGCCCGAGATCGCTAACTACACGTTCCATTATGAGGACAAGACGTTCGCCGATCGGGCACTGGAGAAGGGTGGCGGTTTCATCGTCGGGGGAGAGAACTACGGCCAGGGATCCTCGCGGGAGCACGCAGCGCTGGCACCGTGGCAATTGGGGATCAAAGCAGTCTTCGCCAACAGCTACGCCCGAATCCACCGCGCCAACCTGATCAACGTGGGGATCATTCCCTTCACCTGCAATGCTGACACCATCGATCAGGGAGACAAGCTGGAGATCGACGTTTCAGACCTCACCACGAGTACCCTCACCCTCAAGAACAAGACGAAGAAGACAAAAATCGAGGTGCAGCATGACCTGTCCCCACGCGAGATCGAGATGGTGAAGGCGGGTGGACTGCTGGCCCATACAGCGATGAAAAAGCGCTAACCAGGACTACAATCAACAAGCGCTGGGATTGTACGCGCCGTCAGAAAAGGGACGGCGCGTCATTCTTTTGTATCGGTCTTGACAGCGTGTCCACGATGAAGTACGATTCCCCCCACATAGTGAGATCGCGAGTCTCACAATGCGAGAGAATCGATCGGATATGAGCACACTGACGACCCTCGAGAAGTGCGTGAACATCCTAAGCCTGTTCGCTCAAGCGACCCCGACACTCAACGTCTACGACATCGCCGAGCGGCTCGACCTCCCAAAAAGCACCGTCTACCGCTACCTCTCTGCCCTGAAACACCACGACCTTCTCGAAGAAGATACCAAACCCGGCAATTACCGGCTCGGACGCAAGGTCATCGAGTTGGCCCGAAGCGCACTCGCAGCCAGTCTTGAGGAGATCGCGCGCCCATACATGGAGCGACTGTCGCGACAGACCGGAGAGACGATCGTGCTCGCTGGCTTGCGACACCGTGAGGGGGTGTGCCTCGAGAAGGTGGAGGGCCGGCATGCGCTTCGCGTCACCCACGAACGTGGCGCTACCTTCCCGCTACACGCCGGCGCTACCGGCAAGGTCCTCATGGCACACCTCGGTCAGGACGAGCAGAAGGCGATCGTCGACGACGTCGGCCTACCGCGATTCTGCGAAACAACGATAACGGACCCACAGCAACTGCGAACGGAACTGGACCGGATAAAGGAACAAGGCTTCGCAGAAAGCGACGGGGAGACCATTGTCGGTTCCTACAGTGTCGCCGCGCCGATCTTCGGTCGGGCAGGACGAATCGTCGCTGCACTGAGTGTGTCCGCACCGCGACAACGGATAGACAAGACAATCCGAGAGACGATGATTGCGCTGATCGTTGAGGCAGCGCAAGAGATTACAAACAGAGTTGCTGCAGACGCTGCAGCTTGAAACACAAACCATAAGCATAAGGAGGAGGATGTCAGTGATGGGCAACGAAGGTTCCTTCGCCCCAGAAAGTGGTGCTTTGATCACCATCACCGACGGGAAGCTGAACGTCCCGGATCACCCAGTCATCCCTTACATCCGTGGAGACGGTATAGGGGTGGACATTACACCTGTGATGATCGAGGTGGTCAACGCGGCAGTGGAGAAGGCCTACTCCGGCGACCGGAAGATCGAATGGCTGAAGGTCTACGCCGGTGATGAAGCGATCGAGAAGTTTCACCCCGAACTCACAGAGGAGCAACTCAAGGCCATCCCTCCCGACGAACGGCAGAAGCTCTACCTGCCGCAAGAGACGATTGAGACGATCAAGAAGCATTTGGTCGCAATCAAGGGTCCGTTGACCACTCCGGTCGGAGGCGGGATCCGCAGCCTCAACGTCACGCTGCGCAAGGTGCTCGACCTGTATGCCTGTGTCCGGCCGGTCCAGCACATCGGAACCCCGGCTCCAATTAAGCGGCCGCAAGACGTCGACATCGTCTTCTTCCGCGAGAACACCGAGGACGTCTA
>CAZMOL010000071.1:0-4473 GCA_964568045.1 uncultured Thermotogae bacterium | reverse complement strand
TGGCACAGAAAGGAATACGCGAGTACGCCGCGAAACGCCTCGTCGCGAAGGCGGTACCGGATTACTCAGACGGGAAGCTCCGCCTCGACGATCGTTTGGCGCTGGTAACACCGGAAACCGACCTGGCAGCATTGCCAGAGAAGGAACCCTGGCTCAAAAGCGAACGCCTCGTCGTCAAGCCAGACCAACTGTTCGGAAAACGTGGGAAGAACAACCTCCTACTGGTCAACGTGCCCTACGACGAAGCCAAAGCGTGGATCGCTGAACGGATGAACAAGCAGATGACGATCGAACAGACGACCGGGGTGACCACGGGAACCCTCACACACTTCCTCATCGAGCCGTTCGTACCGCACGAGGAGGAGTACTACCTCGCCTTCACCTCCAAACGGGACGCGGACGTCATCCACTTCTCGACCAATGGCGGCGTGGACATCGAAGAGGTTTGGGATTCCGTGATCACGGTCGAGGTGCCGATCACTGCGGACCCCTCCAACGTCGATGTCACCCCCCACCTTCCGGATATTCCCAACAAGGAAGCCGTTGCGCAGTTCATCAAGGTTCTGTACGCAATCTACGTCGATTACCACTTCACGTATCTGGAGTTCAATCCGATCACCTTCTCGGGGGAAACGCTGATACCGTTGGACACGGTCGCCAAGCTTGACGACACGGCAGCGTTTCAGTGTGCGGAGAAGTGGGGGGCGATTGAGTTTCCCAAGGCGTTCGGAAGCACGGCCACCAAGGAAGAAGCCTACGTGGCCTCCCTCGATGAGAAGACCGGCGCGTCGTTGAAACTGACCCTGCTCAATCCGAGGGGCCGCGTGTGGACGTTGGTCGCAGGCGGCGGCGCAAGCGTCATCTACGCCGACACGGTTGGCGACCTCGGCTACGCCGAGGAACTTGCCAATTACGGCGAATACAGCGGGAACCCAACCACCGAGCTGACCTACGAGTACACCAAGACGCTGCTCGACCTGATGACGCGTGAGAAGGACCCACAAGGCCGACCGAAGTATCTGTTGATCGGTGGGGGAATCGCCAACTTCACCGACGTGGCAAAGACGTTCACGGGGATCATTCAGGCCCTGGAGCAGTACAAGGACAAGCTGCAGGAGAACAAGGTGAAGATCTACGTACGCCGCGGCGGCCCCAACTACAAGGAAGGCCTGGAGAACATGCGGCAGTTGGGCGAACGAATCGGCGTACCACTTGAAGTATACGGACCGGAGACCCACATGACGCGCATCGTCTTGATGGCCCTGGAGGAGGCGACTCGATGAACAACTACGAACTGTTCAGCCCTGATACCAAGGCGTTCGTATACGGTGCACAGACCCGCGCGGTGCAGCGGATGCTCGACTTCGACTACCTGTGCCGCAAGGACGCCCCCAGCGTGGTGGCGATGATCACCCCGGAGCGGGGTGGGTTCGAGACGTTCTTCTGGGGAACCAAGGAGATCCGCATTCCGCGACTGACCAGCACTGCCGAGGCGACGAAGCAGTTTCCGCAAGCCGACGTGATGGTCAACTTCGCCTCGCAGCGCTCCGCCTACGACGTCACGATGGAAGCGCTCGCCACCGAGACGATCCGCACTATCGCCGTTATCGCCGAGGGGATCCCCGAGAGGCAGTCCCGCATCGCGGCTGCAACCGCCAAGGCGAAGGGTAAGTGGATCATCGGTCCGGCGACGGTTGGTGGGGTCAAAGCCGGCGCGTTCAAGATCGGAAACGCTGCCGGAACGATGGACAACATCAAGGAGGCCAAGCTATATCGTCCCGGATCCGTCGGGTTCGTGTCGGTCTCCGGCGGCCTGTCCAACGAGGGCTACAACATCCTCGCTAGAAGCACTGATGGGCTAAACGAGGGAATCGCCATCGGCGGTGACGCCTACCCCGGTTCCACCCTCCTCGACCACTTGTTGCGCTATGAGGCAAACCCGGGCATCAAGCTGCTCGTCTGTCTTGGGGAGTTGGGTGGCACCGCGGAGTACGAGATCGCCGAAGCGGTGAAAGACGGACGGATCAAAAAGCCGCTCGTGATGTGGGTAACCGGAACCTGCGCCAAGTTGCTACCCGGCCAGGTACAGTTTGGCCACGCTGGCGCCAAGGCCGACAGCTCGGTGGAAACCGCGGACGCCAAGAACGAGGCGCTCCGTGAGGCCGGTGTCATCGTTCCCACCTCGTTCGACGACTACCACGAAAAGATCAAACAGACCTACGAGAGGCTCGTCGCCGACGGAACGATCACCCCCGCCGAGGAGTTCACCCCGCCAAACATCCCGATGGACTACGCTCAGGCAAAAGCGGAAGGAAGGGTCAGAAAACCGACCAACTTCATCTCGACGATCTGCGACGAACGGGGCGACGTGCACGACTACTGCGGCGTGCCGATCGACGAGGTCATCGAAAAGAAATACGGGATCGGCGGCGTGATCGGGCTTCTGTGGTTCAAGAAGGAGATCCCGCCCCACGCGCGGGAGTTCATGGAGATGGTCATCCAGATCATCGCCGACCACGGACCCGCCGTCTCCGGCGCCCACAACACCATCGTCGCCGCCCGTGCCGGCAAAGACCTGATCAGCTCGCTGGTCAGTGGACTCTTAACCATTGGTCCGCGCTTCGGCGGTGCAGTCAACGGCGCGGCGGAGCATTTCCTCTACGGGCTGCGTAACGACCTTAAGCCGCGGGAATTCGTCGCCCACATGAAGTCAAAGAACGTGCGCGTTCAGGGAATCGGACACCGACTTCACTCAATCGAGAATCCGGATGCACGCGTTGAACTGATGAAGAACTTCGCCAAGACACACTTCAAGGACACCCCGGTTCTGAACTATGCGCTTTCCGTCGAAGCGGTGACAACACAGAAGAAGAACAACCTGATCCTAAACGTTGACGGTTGCATCGGCGTGTTGCTGGCTGATTTGTTGAAGGAGCTCCAGTTCTCCGACGCGGAGATCGACGAGATGATCGCCGCTGGCCTGTTCAATGCCTTGTTCGTTCTCGGCCGATCGATCGGCCTGATGGGACACTACCTCGATCAGAAGCGGCTCAAGACCGGGCTATACCGCCACCCATTGGACGACATCCTCTACGACGTACCGGACGCACCACAACAACTCGGTTAGCCCGACCTAACGGCAGGCCGTGGCGCAATGTGACCACGGCCTGCCCCCTTCATCGTCTTCCTTGCTGCAAAGCCAAGCCGGAGATTCTTTGAGCCATTATTCGGCTCACAAGCCACGAAGACATCTTGAGTTTGTTCTGCCCCAAGCGGTAGTCCTCGCCCGCCAACAGCAATTCGACCCTTTCGGCCTGATGTGACCCCCCTGATATCGGTCCAAGTGCAGCGCTAATATTTCAACCGGTGACCCTGGCCCGGATTCACCGCAACCCGCCGCTTCCGCGGAAAGACGCTCGAGATCGAGGTCAGGAATCCTGACCACGTCTGCCGCGGCGTCAAGACGGCCACCCTCAACGGCGAAGCGCTCCCCGACAACCTCGTTCCGGCGGACAAGCTAGGGGAGCACAACCGGGTCGAGGTCGTGTTGGGCTAGCGCACTGGGCAGGTGCCGGTCGGTAGTCACCGACGGAACGGCGTGAACTGACTGGCCGCCGTCGTCCCTTTCGGCGTTCGCCGGGTGAATCGTGCTCGCCTCGCGATGCGGCTGAGGAGTTCGCAGCATGCTTCTCGTCCCGCCTCCGCTTTGGGGAGCAAATTGGCTAGAATGGTCTTTGGATACAACGCCGCGCGAAGTGTCGATGCCATAACGCAGCAAAGGAGTGGGCAATGAGCGAGAAAACGATTGCGATCATCGGGGCCGGAGTCTCCGGCCTTTCGGCGGGATGCTACGGCCGGATGAACGGCTACCAGACAAGGATCTTCGAGTCACACAATCTGCCCGGCGGGCTCTGCACAGCGTGGACCCGCCAGGGCTACACTATTGATGGGTGCATCCACTGGCTCACCGGTTCGGCGCCGGGAGACTCCCTCTACACGCTTTGGGAGGAGCTGGGCGCGGTCCAGGGACGCAGGATGTATGACCACGACGTCTTCTGGCGGATGGTCGGAACCGACGGCCGGATCTTCTCCCTGTACGCCGATCCGGATCGGCTCGAAGCGCACATGAAAGAGCTGTCGCCGGCCGACGCCGAGCCGATCGAGCAGCTCTGCGGATGGATCCGAAAGTTCGCCTCGTTCGGAATGCCGATCGGGAAACCGCGAGAGCTGATGTCGCCGCTCGACGGCCTAAGGCTCCTCTTTCGCATGCGCCGACACCTGAAGGCGTTGAAGTCTCTCAGTTCGACGCCGATGGGCAAGTTTGCCGAACGCTTCCGAGATCCGCTTCTGGCAGCGGGGATGAGGAACTCCATCGGCAGCGACACGCCGCTGATCGGCCTGGTGATGACGCTGGCGCCGATGGCGCAACGGGCGGCGGGCTTCCCCGCAGGCGGATCGCTGGAGTTCGCTCGG
>CAZMOL010000070.1:0-7810 GCA_964568045.1 uncultured Thermotogae bacterium | reverse complement strand
CCTGCGCGTGGGAAGCTTCTCCAAGCTCCTTTCGCCTGCCTTGCGGTTGGGGTGGACGATGGGACCAGAAGAGCTGATCGATCGGATGATCGCAAGTGGTCTTCGCTGCATGGGGGGAGGCGCCAACCCGCTGACGGCAAATGCTGTTGCGACATACTGTCAGCAAGGGCTGTTGGAACCGCATATCGTGCAACTTCGCCGGGTTTACAGAGCACGCCGAGACAGCATGCTAAAGGCCTTGGAGACGCACATGCCCGACGACGTCCACTGGACCCAACCGAATGGCGGCTTCTTTATCTGGCTTTCTCTCCCCAAGCATCTCAAGTCGAATGACGTCACCCAGCGAGCCAAAGAGATTGGCGTGATGATTCTCTCAGGCGATCCGTTCTTTGCTGAGCAGCCGACCGGCCAGTTCCTGCGCCTCGCCTTCAGCTACGTGACGCCCGCGGAGATCGCCGAGGGAATTGAGAAGTTGGGTAAAGCGTTAGTCACTGGGTGCTAGCGCCTCGTGTTGGATCGCTGGATCAGGATCTAAGGATCTTCCGACAACCGAACCCTCTCACATGAATCGCTCGAATCGCTCCTGTTTGGCTTTACAGATGGGGCAGACGGCGGGTGACTGTTCACGGGCGCACAGATAGCCGCAGACGCGGCAGCGCCAAACAGGCATTGCCTGAGCTGGCAGAGCCGGTTTCTTTGCAGAGGATATATCTTCAGGCTGAGAGCCTGATGTCTGATACTGAGGGCGTTGGCCTTCGGGCGGGCGACGCTCAGGGATCGGTTGCGGTTCGCGCTCACCCCGTGCGATTTCTTCGGAGACGTACAGGCAGCAGTAGCAGGTACCCCAATCCAGCAGATCGGGGTCGCGGTAATCACACGGACAGACGATGTCGAGGTCCTCTTGCTTGTCTCCGGTCGCCAGTCTACACGGACAGGCCCAGTATCCGTAGCGACGCTCGTTGACGAGCAGTCCCTCCACTAGCTCTCGAGTGAATTCTCGATCAGGGTTTAGGTGATAGCCGCTTGATTCGGCCTCACGATCGAGCCGCTCGTGGAGGGCGTCGATCTCTTCTGTTGGGATCCCGTTGCTCATAACTCCAGTGCCTTCTTGATCTCATTTGGCTTGTAGCCGACGACGCAGCGCGAGCCGTCGATCACCAGTGTTGGAAAGGATTCCTTGGGGTTGTATTGACACATTTCGGCTTTCACGGCGTCTTTTTCCTTGCCCTCCAGCAGGTCCACGTAGACGAACTCGAGCGCCACGTCGTGTTCCTCGAGGAACTTTCGCGTGCGCTTGCACCACACGCATGTGGACAGACCATAGAACATCAGGCGGTGTGTATTGTGAGTCCCAGCAACCTTGCCTCGTTTTTCGGGCATTCCCGCTTCCTTGGTAGTGCTTTACATCCAGATCGTCCCTTGGGCGGTGTCCTTTAGGGTGATTCCCAATTCGCTAAGTCGATCGCGGATTGAATCGGCCAGCTCGAACTCCTTCTTTTCCCGGAGCTCGGCACGCAGTTCGATCAGAATCTTGATCAGTGCGTCCGGCACACCCGCCAAGGCGTGCTCTCCTCTCTGGCACAGGCCCAAGGGGTACCCCAGTTTGCGGATGAGTGCAACAGCTTCCTTGAGCGCCAGGCGATCCGGGCCTTCTGCAGTGGCACGGAAGCGATTGGCTTCGGCGACGAGTTCTTGAATGGACGCGATCGCATCGACGGTGTTCAGATCGTCATCCATCGCTTCGATGTAACGCTCCCGGTACGCGGGCAGCTTTTCCAAGAACGCTTTGCCGTCCGGTCCAGGGACTGCATCTTCGCCGTCTGCAAGCTCAGCTTCTACGTCATTGATCAGAGTCTGTATGCGGGCGAGCGCCTTGTTCGCTTCCTCCAATCCCTTCTCGGAGTAGTCGAGCGGCTTTCGATAGTGGCGGGCAAGGTAGAAGTAGCGCACCGTCTCGCCGTCGAAATGCTCCAACACGTCCTTGGCGTAAGCGAAGTTGCCCAGGGATTTAGCCATCTTCTCGCCCTCGAAGGTCAGCATCCCGTTGTGCAGCCAAAACCGGAAAAACGGTTTTCCGGCTGCTGCCTCGGCTTGGGCAATCTCGTTTTCGTGGTGCGGGAAGATAAGGTCGTTGCCGCCGGCGTGGATGTCGAGTGACTCACCGAGGTACTGACGCGAGAGGACCACGCACTCGGTGTGCCAACCGGGCCTGCCTTCACCCCATGGTGAATCCCACTTCGGTTCGTCGGGCTTGGCGGCTTTCCACAGCGTGAAGTCGAGCGGATCCTCCTTGCTGTCCGAGGCGGCGATGCGCGCGCCGGCCTGGAGTTCTTCCGTGTGCCGGCCGGAGAGCTTTCCGTACTCCTTGAACGCCGAGACCCGATAGTACACGTCCCCGTCACGCTGGTACGCGTAGCCCTTGTCGACCAGAGTCTGAATCAACTCGATCATCCCAGCGATGTGCTGCGTGGCACGCGGGCTCTCCGTCGGCTCCTCGGCGTCGAGGGTCTCAAGTAGGTCAAAGTAGGCCTTCGTGTAGCGCTGCGCAATCGTCTCCACCGACTCGCCCGTCTCGTTTGCCCGGTTGATCAGTTTATCATCAACGTCGGTGATGTTCTGGACGTAGAGGACCTCCCAGCCCTTGAAGACTTCCATGTACTTGCGCAACGCGTCGAAGACGATGATCGGCCGTAGGTTTCCAATATGCAGGTGATCGTATACGGTGGGGCCACAGACGTACATCCTCACGGTGTTGCCGTCTTGCGGTTTGAACGCTTCTTCTCTGTTTGTGAGGGTGTTGTAGAGTCTCATCGGTCCCCACCTCCTTTGCCCTGGATTATAGGAAAAGGGAGAGCAGACTACCATAGCGGCCTGCAACAGGCTACACTGAATATCCATGTCCGCGATACACGCCGTTACCGTTCTTGCTGTGTCGGCGGCACCGATTGCCGAGCTGCGTGGCGGACTGCCACTTGCGATCAGCCACGGGTTCTCCCCCGCGGCGGCGTTCTTTCTCGCGATTGCCGGAAACCTTCTCCCGGTGCTCCCAATCCTGCTTGGTTTGGGTTGGGGGGAGCGTATTGCTCGCCGGTGGTCTTTGTTGGAACGCCCGCTTGATTGGGTCCTTGCGCGAACGCGGCGAAAGGGTTGGCTCATCGAGCGCTACGGCGCGATCGGCCTGATCCTGCTTGTGGCGATTCCTTTGCCTGCGACAGGGGCGTGGACTGGCGCGATTGCCGCGTTTCTGTTCGGGATCCCGTCCAAGCGGGCCTTTCCGTTGATCACCGTGGGGGTACTGATTGCTGGGGTCGTTGTGCTTGCGCTGACGTTGAGCGGGATTCGTCTGTTTACTGCGACATGAGGGCAGTGTCTACCCTAGCGTCGATCGGCGCTCACCACATAGCGAGCGAGGAAGGGAAGCAAGACGATGGCAATCCCAACGAGCGCAAGAGTGATCGCCCAGAAACGCAAAATCGACATATCGGCAACGCCTGTAGCAAAACGCATCGCCTCGGCCATGTAGGTAAGCGGCAGCGCCTTGCTGATCGCGCGCAAGAAGCCTGGCATGAATTCGATCGGGAAGTATATTCCGGAGAGGAACATCATCACCATCGACAGAGCACTGGCGATGTTGGCTGCGCTCGATGGCCGCCGGACCACCATGGCGATCAGCGTGCCGAATCCCATCATCCCAAGCGTTGAGCAGGCAACGAAGACCGTGTAACGGAACCAATCGATAGTGAACGTGAGCCCGAACACCCCGATGCTGACAAACAGAGTGATCAACGTCGAAACATACACGACGGCCAGACGGACGGTGATCACGGCGGAAAGCAGCGCCAAGGGTGGCATCGGGGTCACGATCATCCGATCGAGGATCTTGCGCTCCTTCATCGCGGTGATGTGCCCAGAGACAGCAAGCAACCCCGCGGACAGGATGGAGAAGGCAATGATTCCGGGGACCATCACGTTGAACCAATCCGTTGCTGCCTCGGTGCCGACGTGAATCATCTCCACATCCAGAATCGGAGAGAGGCCTTGATAACGAAGATTGAAGTCGGCCGACACACCCTGCGCGATCTGTTCGAACGCGTAGTTCTCCTGCACTCTGCTCGGATCGTAGACGAATTGCAGACGCTCGCCATTCCAGATCAAGCCAAAATCCACCTTGCGCTTGGATACCGCCTCTTCGAGCGCTTCGGTTGTGTCATAGCGCGTGATCTCTTCTAGACCTGTTTCGGTCAACACCATCTCCAGCGCCGTGGCGTCCGCATCAGGAGTAACGATCACTCCCAGGCTTGCCTGTTCTTCCTCGCCCATGCCGCCCATGAGAAATCCGAAGATGAGGATGAAGATCAGGGGAAAGAGAAAGGTGAAAAACAGGGTGGTTTTATCCCGCACAAAGACCCTCAATTCAGTACCAAGTAGCGCTCGAAAGGCGTTCATCGTTCCACGTCCCAGCGGAGTTTTCGTGAAGCCACCCCGATCGACAACGCAATCCAGGCAAGTGGGACTCCAACGACAAGCGGAGTGGAGAAGATTCCGGCTTCGACCCGCAGGCTCGTTCGCAACCCTTCCGCCAAGTAGCTGACCGGGTTGGCGTAGACGATCGCCTTGAGGAAGAGGGGGAGTCCGGCCACCGGAAAGAACAGGCCGCTTAGAAACATCATCGGCATGTTGAGGACGTTCGCGATCGCCATTCCGGAGTTGGCAGTTCTTGCTACAGAGGCGATCAAAAAGCCGAACGCCATAAAGGTGATCTGTGCCAGCAGCAGGAAGGCCACCGGCTGGAGCGCCACGAAGGAGACCGACGCGCCGAATCCGTACTTGCCGAGCAGGATCAACAAGACACACTGAATGAGTCCCACGACGATGTGCCCGATGGAGAGGCCGGCCAAGTAACGGGGCACGGACAGGGGAGTGACCCAGTAGCGTCGCAAAATCTTCTGATCGCGGGAGAACAGGATGGCGCCAGGAATTCCAAATAGGCAGCTGGTGAAGAATCCCATCAGGATGACGCCGGGAAGGAGGAAATCCACGTAGCGAATCTCCGAGGCTTCTCCGACCCACACTGTTTCAGCCGGCACGGCCGCCTCCTCGTCGAAGCGCCCGGTTCGCTTGAGGATCTCGCGATCGACGCCGGCAAGAATCTGTTCAATGATCCCCGTTGCGATCTCGGAGGACGGATTCCCTTCGCTGTAGTAGATGGACAGAGCGCTCTGTGGAGTTTCGCCTGTGGAGGCGGGGGAATCAGCGGAAAAACCTGCCGGTGCAAACCCTTGTTCAATCCGTCGGCTGAAACCCGCCGGGATCACGATCACCGCAGCACGTTGTCCGCGTCGAAGCGCCTCCTGTTCACGGGTAACGAACGCCTCGAGATCCTCTCCGCCTTCCGGTTGGAACAGCGTGAACAGCGGCTCCTTTCCCTCGATCTGGGGCGTGCCCAGCTCCTCGAACAGGTCTTCTATCATCTCGCCGAACTCCCACGCCGCCGTCGATTCGGTATCGAGGTTAGCCAGGCCGATCGAGAAGTTGATCTCGCCTTCTTGGCCGATGCGACCGAAGATCAACGTGAGGATAGTGAAGATGAAGATGGGAAAGACGAGAACCCAGAACAGCGTGATTCGTTCACGGAACGCGGTGAACAGATGCGACCTAGCGACAAGGAGGATTCCGGTCACTCCCGCAGCCTCCTCCCGGTGAGCGACAGAAAGACATCCTCCAGGTTCGGCTGCCGAACAGCCATGTTCTTGAGCGGCACCTGGCGCTTCCGGGACCAGGAAAGAAGCTCCTCCATCGTGCGAACGAGGTCTTCGGTTTCCAGGGTGACGATCTCACCGTCGGTCCGTGCTGCCACCCCGTAGCCTGCAAGCTGCGTGACGTGCTCTTCCTCCAGTGTGGGGGCGGAAAACTCGATAATCGTCTCCTGGCCCAGGCCAGCGGCGAGCTCTCGCGGCGACCCTTCCGCAATGATTACCCCATAATCCATGATGCACACGTAATCCGAAAGGGCTTCCGCCTCCTCCATGTAGTGGGTGGTGAGGATGATCGTTTTACCCTGCCCTTTGAGATCGGTCACGATTGACCACATGTTGCGACGGGCCTGGGGATCAAGGCCGGTTGTTGGCTCGTCGAGGAAGATCAATTCGGGATCATTGACCAAAGCGACGCCGACTGCCAGGCGCTGCTTCTGGCCGCCGGAGAGGGTCTTGGTCATGGCGTTGGCCTTGTCCTTAAGTGCAACTCTGGAAAGGACTTCATCGATAGGCAATGCCTTTGGGAAAAAAGCCGCAAATAGCTGCACCACTTCTTTGACTCTCAAGTACGGCTCGAAGTTGCCGTCTTGGAGGAGCACGCCCATTCGCTCTTTGGTGGCGCGATCGACACGCCGCAGGCGCGCCCCGAACACCTCGATCTCGCCGGCGTCTGGTTCGCGGATCCCCTCGAGGAGCTCCAGGGTGGTTGTCTTGCCGGCGCCGTTCGGACCGAGGATGGTGAACACGCTCGCTCGTGGAACCGTGAATGAGATTCCATCAACGGCGCGCACCTCGCCGTAGTGCTTCCTGAGATCGGACACCCGCATTAACGTTCCGTTTGTTTCGGTCATTTTGTCTCACCTGCCAAGCGTTCTCGGAATCATACTTCGTGAGTCGATGAGTGGCAAAAATAACAGGTTACTGCAGCATACGTGCTTCCCGAAGAAGAAATGTCCGTGGACAGTGGGGGGAGGTGTTCGGTGAAGAGGAGCTCTCGTCAAGCTGTCAGAATAGCTTTTAATGGACGGTGTGCTGTGCGATCGTATCCTTGTACCAATCGAAGCTTGCCTTTGGGAAGCGCTTTCCAGTCTCAAAGTCTACGTAGATCAGGCCAAAGCGCTTCTGCAGGCCGTAGGACCACTCGAAGTTGTCGAGGAGCGACCAGACGAAGTAGCCGCGGAGGGGAATCCCGGCGTCGACGATTCGCGCGACCTGTGCGAGGTGGCGGCGGAGGTACGAGACGCGCTCGTGGGCCTGCACGCGACCTTCGCCGTTGACGGAATCCGGATACGCAGCACCGTTCTCCGTGATGTAGTAGGCTGAGAATGGATACTCCGCCCCGAGACGACCGAACACCTCGAACAGGCCCTCGGGGTATACTTCCCATCCCATCTGGGTTGTCTCATTCCTGAGTCCGATCGTTTGCGGTGCGTTTTCAGCTTCGGGAATCGCATTGCTTCGCACAACGCGGCGAAAGTAGTAGTTCACGCCGAGGAAGTCGAGCGGAACGGCAATTTGATTGAGATCGCCCTCACGAACGAACGCTTCCAACACACTGCGATCATAGGGAACTATGGTCGGATACCCTCGACCGATGAGCGGGTCGAGGAATGTTCGATTCAGGATCCCATCAAGTCTCTCGGCAGCCAGCCGGTCGTGATCGCTCGAAGACGCGAAATGCACGGGGAAAAGGTTCAGTGCGATTCCAACGTGCCCATCTGCCACGTGTTGCCGCAGGGCGGGCACGCTTTGCCCGTGTGCAAGAAGCAGGTGATGGGCAGCGGCCAGCGGCCAGCGCCTCTTCCTCTCTCCGATGGCCGGGTGCGTGGCGCCCTTCGCGATGGCCAACGAACGCACTGACAAAAGGCTCGTTCAGCGTTATCCAGTGCTTGACGCGATCTCCGAGCCTTCGGGCCACGACGCGAGCACACGCCGTTTGGAGAAATCTACTACTCCGAGAGCCCGGACATGACCTATTGGGGCAAGCATCGCCTGGTCATCCGACCGACCAACGGCTGGCAGGCGACCAAGATCGGCGCCGGCCCCCCCTCCCC
>CAZMOL010000069.1:0-7834 GCA_964568045.1 uncultured Thermotogae bacterium | reverse complement strand
CGCGTCCCGTTGATTCCGCAGGACGCACGTGAACTCGCCCAGAACCACGCCATCGAGATAGTCGTCCAATCTTCCCAAAAGCGGGCGTTTCGCGATAAGGAGTACCGGGACGCCGACATTACAGTGTCGAAAGATCTGTCAAGTTGCCCCGTCATCGTTGGGATTAAAGAAATCCCCACCGCAGCATTTGAGGAAGGCAAGATCTACGTCTTCTTCTCCCACACGATCAAGGGGCAGTCCTACAACATGCCGATGCTGAGACGAATGCTTGAACTGGGGTGCACCCTAATCGACTACGAGAAGGTAACCGATGAGCGCGGTCGCCGCCTGATCTTCTTCGGGAACTACGCCGGCCTCGCCGGTATGATAGAAACGCTGTGGGCGCTGGGTCGACGTCTTTCCTGGGAGGGGATTCAAACACCATTTTGCGCGATCGATCGCGCCTTGAACTACGCCAACCTTACAGCAGCAAAAGATGCGATCCGTCGTGTCGGAAAGCGGATCTCCGACGATGGACTCCCTGAGTCGATCGTTCCGCTCGTTGTCGGCCTCGCCGGCTACGGGAATGTCTCCCGCGGCGCCCAGGAGATCCTCGACCTCTTGCCGGTGCGCGAGATTGCTGCCGAGGATCTTCCCTCCCTTGCAGAGGGAGAGATCCCGTCAAAACATGCGATTTACAAGGTCGTATTCAAGGAAGAGCACATGGTCGAGCCAATCGCTTCGGACCGGCCGTTCGACCTGCAAGAGTACTACGACCACCCCGAACGATACCAGGGCGTCTTCGAACGCCACATCCCATACTTGGATATCCTTGTGAACTGCATCTACTGGGAACCCGCCTATCCGCGTCTGCTGACCAAGCAGCTCGCCAAGGAGATGGTTCAGGAGGACCGGCTCCGCCTGCGAGTCATCGGGGACATCAGCTGTGATGTCGAAGGAGCAATCGAGTGTACCGTCAAGGCAACCGAACCGGATAGCCCAGTGTACGTTTACGATCCGATCACCGACCGTGCGATCGACGGCATAGAGGGAAACGGGCCGGTGGTCATGGCGGTGGAGATTCTCCCAAGTGAACTGCCACGGGAGGCGTCCGCATATTTCAGCGGGATACTGAAAGACTACGTTCCCGCGATCGCTCGGGCCGACTTTTCCGGTGATTTTGAGTCATGCGGGCTACCTGCTCCGATCAGACGCGCCGTGATTGCCTATCGTGGTGAGTTGACCCCCGACTACCGCTACATCGAGAGACATCTCTAGACAGAAGGAGACAAAACCTATGCCCCTGAGAAAGGAGAATCGAACGTGAAAAAAGTCCTGGTCCTCGGCGCCGGCCTTGTTGCCGCGCCGTTGGTTCGCTACTTGCTCGAGCAAGAAGGGTTTGCGGTGAAGGTGGCAAGCCGGACGCTGCAGAAGGCACAGACCCTGGTGGGAGATGCAGACAACGGTTCTGCAGAGCAACTCAACGTCAACGACACCGCCGCTTTGGAGAAGCTCATCCACGAGGCAGACCTGGCAATCAGCCTCCTGCCCTACGTTTACCATCCCCTCGTAGCGCAATGGTGCGTGAAACATCGACGGCTGATGGTCACCACATCGTATGTGAAAGACGAGATGAAGGCCCTCGACGCAGCGGCGAAGGACGCGGGAGTCATCCTGCTAAACGAGATCGGCGTTGACCCCGGACTCGACCACATGTCGGCGATGCAGGTCATCGATCGGATCAAGGCAAACGATGGCGAACTCGTTGAGTTCTCCTCCTACTGCGGCGGCCTACCTGCACCGGAGGCAAACGACAATCCGCTCGGCTACAAGTTCTCCTGGAGCCCGCGCGGAGTTATTCTCGCCGGCAAGAACCCGGCCCGCTATCTAAAAGATGGCGGGGTCATCGACATCCCAGGAGAGGAACTGTTCGCCCATCATTGGCCGGTGGAAATCGAGGGGTTCGGCACGCTCGAAGGCTATCCCAATCGGGATTCCCTGCCCTACATGGAGACCTACGGGATCCCCAGCGTGAAGCGCATGTTCCGCGGGACGCTGCGCTATCCGGGGTGGTGCGAGACACTGAAGGCAGTCGGCAAGTTGGGACTGCTCGACGAACACGTGCGTGACGATCTTGTCGGTCTCACCTTCCGCGATTTCACTACCCAACTGGTTGGAGGGGACGGCCTGGATCTCAAGACCGATCTTGCAGCGTTTTTCAAGATCGATGCAGACTCGAAGGTCATCTCCGATCTGGAGTGGCTCGGTTTTCTGGGCAAAGACCCTCTCCCGGAAGGTACCCACAGTCCACTAGATGTCCTCGCTACCCGGATGCTGGCGAAGATGCGCTATGCACGCGGAGAACGGGACATGCTCATCATGCAGCATGCGTTTGTCGCCCGGTATTCCGGCCGCGCAGAGAAGACGACCAGCACACTGATCGACTACGGCATCCGGCATGGAGACTCTTCCATGTCCCGCCTGGTGGGCCTTCCTGCGGCGATCGCGACCAAGCTGATCCTGCAGGGAAAGATTGACCTAGTCGGTGTTCAGGTCCCTGTTGTCCCGGAAATCTATGAGCCGGTCCTTGAGGAATTATCGCAAATGGGGGTCTCATTCACCGAGAAGACCGAGGAGATCCCGCTTTGATCTCGGCTTTAAGCCTCTCGCGGGGAAAACACACGGAATAGCCAGCGGACCTTAATTATGAACACCGATGGTTTCGGAGCTTGACTCGATGGGTGCCCTATCCTTGATGCAGCAAGAAGCGCACGCATGCTTCTCAAAACACGCCAGCATGACAGCTGACAGGAGCCTGGAACATATCTTCCTCCCGGGTGTAAGAAGAGAGATTGATCCTCGTGTACCGCAGAGAATGGACTCTGCTCAAGCCAGAAGTGGCGGAGAGCGCTTATTGAGATTTGGCGAGTCGAATCCCTACGCGTGGGATGAACGGCAAACAGGAGGTATTGGACATGTGCAAAGCGACACTTCTTGCAGTGGTGATCGTGGGGGCAATGGGGGTTCTTGTTGCCGCGCAGTGTGGCTGCGAGCAGCAAACACCAATCGAGAGGCCATCCTGCTACACAGAGTTTTGGGCAAGCGAACAGGTGCGCTTCAAACTCGTTGTTCCGGGTGACTACTTCTTCTGCTGCCCAGACTGTGAGGCCCCTCTGGTGACCGGCTGGAGGGTGGAAACCATGGTCGGTGCAATCGTCTATCAGGAGACGTTCGTGGAGGTTCCTAGGGGCCACTGGTACATCATGGACTGGAATCAAAGGGATACGTGGGGAAATGCTGTCTCTGCAGGGTTCTACAAACTCGTGGTCGAGACAACCTCAGCCGGCGAGTTTGAAAGCTACGTCCAGATAGTTCCTTCTCCCTGCTGCTGGAGCTTTTGCACATGCTGCCTGCGCCTTCCTTCATATCCGTGCGGAATCGCGGTTGGCCAGCCGTACATCAAGATTCTCCAGGTCGAAAGGCGCTGGAGTGCGCGTTGCTCTGTTTCACTTTGGGCGCACTTCGAACTTGACTGCTGCCCGTAGAACGGAAGCCTAAGAAAGAGCTGTTGTCCCTACAGACAAGCTGGGTGGAGAAAGCGTCTTCCCAGCTTTCCAGTGGGCTACAATCCTTCGAGAGGCCCGTCAGGATTGTAGGAGCGATGCGGTATCACGAGTCAAGACAGCTCGCCGAGCGGGACGACTTCGCCACACAAGCCAACCGTTTCGCAAGAACTCGCCAGCCGAAAGCGCGACCAAGCCCACGTAAATCCCCGTGATCGCTCCCCAAGCAATACCAATCCCTAGGACCACGCTAGTGATCATCAAGTAAATCACCACCGCCTCGGTGATGCCGCGTGTACGGCGGCTGTGCAGGATGACTCCCTGGTACCAGCTCTGCAAGACACTCAGCGCCGGCAGAGGAAGAGCGAACCACAAACTGATCCGGGCAAGGGCAACAAGATGTGGCGCCAACCCGCTGACGCCCTTGAACCAAAATGTCGCAACAGGGGTCACAGCAATGATCAGCAGCGCCCCCGTCGTCAGGCCACCCAGCACGGCGGTGAAACGTCGCAGATTGGGTGAGGAATAGGGCCTGTCCAAGAGCGCGACAACCACTTCATTGTAGGAAATACCGAAGCTACGCAGTAGAAAAGTCAGTCCGGTGACGACAGGCCAAGCAGCCAACGACTCCAGTGCCCCCGGCATTCGACTGATGCTCGCACTAATAATGGGCCGTGCAGTCAAGAAGATCAGCGACGTCAAGGAGAGAGGAACGTAGAAGCGCAAGAAACCGCGCAACGTAAGCGGTTGCTGCTGCCCAGGCGCTGGCTTGAGCTGATCGTGCAACACCGGCCGCACCCGAATACCTATGTATAAGGCCTCACTGAGAACCCCGGCAACGATTACGGTGGATGCTATAACAATCCCTGGAACCGAGCCCAGCAGATATCCGATTGCGAGCACAAGGCCATCGGCGCAAAGCCGGACCAACGTTCCTACTCCTACGGCAAGCGAGTGACCAAAACGAATCAGCACACCCTGATTGAGCCGTCGATAGGCAATCGACCACGTCCATGGAAGCGTGATCATAAGTCCGATACGGGCCGGTTCGATGATCTCAGTGGGGGCTTGAATAGCCCTTCCCACGATGAAGTCGTACAAAGGTGTAAAGGCAATCGCCACGTGAAGCAGGCTTAGACCTATGCTCAGAGTGTGCATATAGGTGCGTAATTTCCTATATGAGTTCTAATCGGTGGACAGAGCGGTTGAGGCAGCCAGCAGCATGATGATTGGCGCCTCGATAAACAGGGCAAGGGGAAAGACCACACCGCCGTAGGCCGCCAGATTGATCTCCGGATTAGCCAACCGCGCGATGACGGCACTGATCGCCGGCCCTTCAAGCCCCATGAGTAGCCAACTTGCAGCAAGCGGCCACCAAGTCCTAATGATGCATCGCATCGACACGTCTGCGGAAGGACCGGTCGCCTGGGCCGTTCCAGCTACACGATCAGCCATGATGGCCAGTAATCATCGTGCAGGCATCAGGGTGAGTCGACTACACGAAGAGATCGCCTCAATCCGTTCTTCTGAACGTCGCGTTATGGCGGTGAGAACAAGCGACTTTGAGGACGTGTATACGGCCTGCAGAGACAGACTGTCATCACTCCAATGGCGCTCAACGCTCAGGAATCAAAGCCTCCAATTGAAATAGGAGTAAGGCTACACCTTCTCGAAACAGCATCCAACGCCTCACCCTGTCTCAGCAACATCACACATCGGGACTGGGTTTTCGGCGGGACCTCTTTTGCAGGGCGCGGCGACGCTTGTACTCCAGGATTCGTCGACGGACTCTTCGGGGCACGGTGGTGGGAATACGAGAGCGAGGAGATGCCGAGAGTCTCTCCAGCTTCTTGTTCAAGCGAACCAGTGCGATTTTTTTGTTGCGACGTTGACTTCTCTCATCCTGACAGGTCACTACGATCCCCGTTGGGCGGTGGCGAATCCTCACCGCCGTCTCCCGTCTGTTGACGTTCTGGCCACCCGGCCCACTGGCACGAAAGGTTTCGATGTCACATTCAGCGAGAAGCGCCCGGTCGGACTCCGGCAAGCAATGGTTGTTCAGGGTTGCCCCCTCAGGCATGTTCCGATTTCGTCCCTTTGTCCCCTCCATTGAAGAGTCCTCGCTCCGGGGCTCTGTAGCCACTATTCATCGGAATTGCACTTACCCACACTCGGCGGGCGTTGATAACTATTTGCTTTGAGCCTGCACGAGAGTTGTTGCTAGCTCAATCAGAACGTCCTTCTCCAATTCTTCTCCAAGGAGAAACCAGTAAACCCCGTCTTGCTCCCATCCAACTTCGATTATCTGTCGCACAGCTTCGGTAGGAAGCTGATCCTTGACCAGAGCTCCACGGTCAAGAAATCTTGCGGACACTTCATCTATTGCAACCTCTTCTCCTTGGTCGGAAAGCATGGCCCGCCGGCGACTCATGTTCCGAGATAGGTAGTTCCCCACGCGCAGTGTGAGCACTTGCCGCGTCCGTTCACCGGAATCGCCGTCCTCGGATGGCACGAGGGCCAATAGGACATAGGCACGATCCTTTTCATCGTTGAGGGTCACCGTCGCACGATCGCCATGTAGCGTATAGCCTCCGTGCTCCTCAAAGACCGGCAATGGCACGGAGAACGGGAGCAGGTCGTCCAACGCATCCTTTGACACCAGCTGTTCCCGGAACACGCGAGTATTGTCAGGCGGTGTAAAGGTAAACCTGTCCTCGGCAACCTTATCCAGGACTACATCGGAATACTCAACTGTAATGAGGGTAGACGGACCGACCAGCAGTGATAGAGCGGAGGAGCTGATCGGCTTATAGCTAATCCTCAACGGGAAGGCCGTTTGCTCGTCCAGTGTCAGCGTTGCCTTCTTCATAGGGAAAATCTCTTCCTTGAGCAGGAATGACCGATGTTGGGTTTTCGGCTTCAGGCCCAGACGGCGTGCAGATCGTCCCGCTATCGTCTCTTCACCATCATCGCGCAGCAAGAAATCACGCGTGAGATCCCGCAAAAAACCGATTTCGGCCAGGGTGTTCGTCCAGGGCAGCGGGGAGTAGAGTGTTCGGCCCAGCTTGTAGTGGGCAACATCGTTCTTGGCCTCGTAGAGCCACGTGCCTTGCCCATCGTAGATGAGCTGCATTCCAACCAGCTCGTCGGCGACGAACTCCGCCCCGCCTGTGAACCGTTCCTCAAACTCACTGACTGGGTTCTGATAGGATCGGTACTCAACGGTAATCTTATCGGGCTTTTTGAAGCGTATACGTGCCTCTGCGTGGATGGGTCCGGCACGGATCTTCTGGGTCGCTTCGAAGCTCTCGAGTGCATCGTAGGCCGACATGGCCTGCCGAGCAAGCTCCCTCACCGTTTTTCCCATTCCCACTCACCTCGTGAAAATGCGTGTTGTAGAAGTTGCGTCGGGAAGTATACGTGAGCTCGTAGCCGCCGTCATCCTCCGAAATCGTTCCAGCCAGTGGTACTCATGGGTACGATTGGTCGCTGATACGTAAGCGGTTTCCTACGGACAACCAGTGTCGCACCGCCGGAAGAAGGGGAAGCAACACGCCTTTTCAACCACGAACTCCAAGCTCACCTTGCAGCAGCATTCGGCAAGAGTTGGACTCTCGTTACACGTGCAGCTACTCAAACACTGGCAAGGGTTCCAACACCAGCCCCGACAACCTTCAGTAATCCTAATACATCGAGAGATCGTTCCCAGTGAGGTTTCCACCGCAATCTGGTAATGCCCGGCCGAAACCTGCAAGCCCGAGGAATCGACTTGCGACCAACTCCCCAGCCAACTGGATGCAGAAATCGGCACGTCATGTGCGACAGAATAGACCCACACTCCGCAGGCATCGGTGATATGCCATGCCAAGACCTCCACAGAACAGACAGGTTTGCAGCTACCACAGAACCACCAGCAGATGTCGCGCTCCGCAATTTCGAACCGGACAGTTTCCCCTAAATTGTATTGCATCCTGGATGTGCTCGATGCAGAGATTGCCATCACCACAAACCCGGCAAGAAACATCAGCGCAACCAAGCAAACACGTCGCCACAATGATCGCCGTTTCACATTCTCGACCTCCACACGCAATACCCACAGTATCACAACGAGCACGGAATGTCGGTTATCCAGATCACTGTGTTTGCCCAAGCTACACAAAGCCAAGGCACAGCCCGGAAACCATGGGACCATAGTAGCAGTGTGGTGCAAACAAGCGTTGTAAAAAGCAGGCTCTGGAGTTGATCAGGGCTCGACATCAAGGAAGCGCCGCACGATCTCTGCGGCGATCCCG
>CAZMOL010000068.1:0-7985 GCA_964568045.1 uncultured Thermotogae bacterium | reverse complement strand
AGCGAAAGAAGTTGTAGAAGTACGGACGGTCGTCGCTCGCCGGCCGTACGTCGTACACCCAGTCATCAAGAAAGGCCTCTCGCCGTGGCGAGAAGATCTCGCGGGCGGCGTAGTGGTAGTAGGAGTAGTCCGCCCCGGGCGGACCGGAGAGCTTGGCAAGCTGGTCGGCGGGATCAATGCCGGGGCATGGGGCCCACTCCACGTCTAGCTGGAGTTCTTCAGCGATTGAGAGCAAGTGCTCACAGGTTTTGGTGTCGAGCGGGGCCGGCGAGGCGAGTGTGGTGACGGCGAGGTAGTTTCGCACCTGAATGATGTGCCGACCGGGATTTTCGATACCGAGCGACTCCAACGCCTCGGCCACGGTGGCGAGCAGCTTGACGTTATCGCGCGGTGGGTTCTGAATCTGGCGGGTGACGGCGAGCAGCCCATTGGGGTTAAGACGCATCAAACATCGTGCCAGGCCTTCGCGGGTCAGCAGGAAATCCTCGTGCACGGACAGCAGGCTGCTCACGCCGACGGCCATCCCCTCTGCGTGAACCAGCTGGATCACATCGTAACGCTCCCTGCAACTCTCCAGGAAAAGGCGCGGGTCGACCGGCACCACTTCGACCCCCGGAAGACAGAACACGTGCCCGGACACCTCGGCAAGCGGCCCGGTCATTAACTCGACAATCTGTGGGTTGCCTTGCACGACAGTAACACTCGATGCGTCAAACCGGCGCGCAAGCCACACGTTGGTTCCCCCCGTCTCGCCGAGCAGGAGCACACTGGGGCGATCAACAAGCCGATACGGTACCGACATCGGTGTGTGGTCGAGGATCTCTGCATCGTCCGCGCTGTCAATGGTGAAGACCGTGCCAGCGGTGTTTCCATCGACGAGAAGGCGAAGCTGGGCAGGCGGCGGAGACAACGCGGTGAATCCGGCAAACAGGGTGTCGTGAAACAGCGGCGAGGCGTACACATCGAGCCGTCCGCGAGGGCTGTACTTCGTGAGCAGGCGCTCGGCGTCGGACTGGCTTTCGTAGCGCTGTACCACAGCGAGCGACTTGTACGGATCGATACGCAGCGCAGGCGGCCACACCGTGGCTAGCAGCACAAGAATCATTGCAGTAGAGACCACAGCGATCCATCGCCAGGGGCTGCTGCGCCCGGGAGAAGGGCACTCATCGCTGATGGTCCAGACCGCGGCAGCGATCACGATCAACCCGGAGGTGACGAAGAGCAGCTTCGTCTCGGGCAACGCAAACATGCCAAGGAGCATCAACACCCCGCCGGTTCCACTTCCGAGCAGGTTCGCTCCGTAGATCCCGTGCACTCGTCCCCTGAAGTGCACAAGCGCTAAGCCGATCACCGTCGCTCCCAACAAGAACGGCACGAACAGAAGCAGGTGATAGGCGATCAGAACAAAGACTTGTCGGCTACTGAAGAGAAGATACTGGGGATCCAGGGGCAGGGCCTGGGCGCCCCGAAAGCACAGCGGCACCGAGAGCGCAAAGGAGAGTGTCAGAGCAATGCTCCACAGTCCAAACCGACGCTCGAGGTACCGTCCGACAAAGCAGAGCAGCGTGCCGCTTGCTCCAAAACCGAGCAGCGCGGTGCTTAAAACAAGGTAGGCGAAGTGATGCCACGTCGCCACGGACAGGCAGCGCATCAGGGCAAGTTCCAGCCCGATGATTGCGGCGGAGACAAGAAAGACCGCCGAGCTTGGAACAAGGGAGTGCCGCGTGGGAAGCCGAGCTCTCACGATCCTTCCAGAGCACGCCCGGTCATGGGAACGAATCTGACCGGAAGCATGGCCTCCGAGCGGAGCTTACCGCCCTGGTCCTTGGTGACAAGGACAAGGTATTGTACGTCGTACACCGGCCCCACCGGGATCACCATCCTACCGCCGGGCGACAACTGAGCGAGCAGCGGCGGGGGAATGTGTCCGGCAGCACAGGTGACGATGATCCCATCGAACGGTGCCTGCTCCTCCCAGCCATAGTAGCCGTCAGCGATCCTCGCTCCAACGGTTGCATAGCCGAGCGCGGCCAGGCGCTCGGCTGCCTGATCCCCCAGCACGTCGATGATCTCTATCGTGTACACAAAGGGCGTCAGTTCGGTGAGCACAGCGGCTTGGTAACCGCTGCCGGTACCGATCTCGAGGATTGCGTCTCCGGAGTCTACTTCGAGGAGTTGCGTCATCAGCGCCACGATGTACGGCTGGGAGATCGTCTGGCCGTGGCCGATCGGCAGCGGTCGATCGGCGTAGGCATTTCTCTCGTACTGGGCAGGCACAAAGCGATGCCGCGGCACCCGGCGCATCGCGTCGAGCACTGCCGCATCGTCCACACCACGACCGGCGATCTGCTCGGCCACCATCCGCTCCCGCTCCTCCGCGCGCTCGGTAAACCGCGGCTTGTCCCACTCCAACGGAGCCTCTGGCGTTGCGGCCGCACCAGCCGGTGTGTCGGAGCCTGTTTGCTGTTCTGCGAAGGCTATTGCGGGTCGCAGCGGAAGATCGAGCCTGAACGCATCTGAAAGCCAGCAGGCAGCGCATACCACAACGGCGAGAATCACGATCCCCTTGCTTGCTATCCGTCTCACGGAACCGCGATGGTCAAGCACCTGGCATCACCCCAACTGTTTTTCCGTTTTCCAGCATAGCACCCAAAACCACCGTCGCCAATAATCGGTAAAGGATGGGTGGTACAGAGACCGACAGAGCGTTTGAGTGAGGCTACTTCGTAGCAGCGATCGTTGTGTTGTACCGTTGGTAAGGAATGGATAGGAGCAGTTGTTCCTCGGCAAGGAACGCCTCGCGACGGCTTCCGGGACAGCCGGGGGAGACCACGGCCCTTTCGGTCAGTAGAGGAACCGCCGTGCACTCGCCGCACAGCGCGCCCAGTCCTCCGACAGGGCTTTCACTCAGTTCTCCGCTCGCCACGGTAAGGGCAAGGAGGTGCTCCATCGCCCGCTGTGGGGTCAGGATGAGCAGAACAAGATCGGGCGGAAACGGCATCTTCGAGAGCGGTCCGTACACGAAAACACGCTGGCCAAACGGTAGGGGAGAGAGTGTCGCCACGAAGCTTCGCGCAATTCCCACATCTCTTGCACACTCCCACTCGACGATCGTGCCAGCAAGCTTGTCGATCGTCTCTTGGTTCGGGGGATCCAGCCCCAGATTGAACCTGGCGAGCGGACAGGTGATCTCCTGTCCGGCGGCCCACACCAACTCCCCCTGCCGGGCCGACCCAACGAAGGTGCAGTGCCGTCCCGGGGCTTTGACGTGATCGACTCCGAGGGGAAGATGAGCCAGGATGGAAACGCCAATGGTATCGATCATCGGATAGCGATCTCAGTTCCCACACCGACCTCGATCGACGTGCCTGCGAAGGCCTCATGAAGGACCGCCGTCGCCCGCTCGCCGGTGCAGTGGCAAGGAGCGATCTGTTTCACGCCAAGCTGTTTCAGCTGCGCCGCGATTGCCTGCACCTCTGAGGCCTTCTTCCCCAGCAGATGAAACCCACCAAGAACAAGCTGCGGGCATCGGCTACTGATATCCGTCGCTACCTCGACCATCTGCACGATTCCCGGATGGGCACAGCCGGTGATAAGGATCGGCCCCTCCCCAGTTTCTACAATCACGCCCTGCTCGACGATTCCGTTCTTGCCTTTGAGCTCGCCGGTGGAGTGAATACCAGGCGCGATCTCCACGGGGTCAGTGACGGGGTGAGGCGTCCAGAGCGGATCTCTTCCTTCTTCCCAGATCTCCTTCTCGAACTGCGAGGAGAACGAGGCCGGATAGTACACGTCCAACTTCCTGTGCAGCGCGGCGCTAATCGCGCCGATGTGGTCGCAGTGCTCGTGGGAGAGAACAAGCGCGTCGGTGGCCTTCGGGTCGAAGCCGCACGCCTTGGCGTTGTGTTCGAACACGAGAACGTCGGCCCCTACGTCGAACAGCGCCACCTTCCCACCGCGCTCAATCAGCGCGGAAAAGCCCCATCCGGGACGCAAGGTCTCACGATAGCTTCGGTTGTCATAAAGGATCAAAATGCGCTCCACTTTAGTCCTCCTTGGCTTCCACGTAGTATAGCTGGCCGGCCTGAACGCGCCGGCCGATCCTCCCGTCCTCGACTAGCCGCGCCAGGTATTTCCCAACCTCTGCCGGGTTAATTCCTAACGTATCGGAGAGATCGACCGGCGTGCAAGGCCGAACCTTGAGTGTTCTTAGAATCTCTTGCCTCAATTCTTCCTCCCGCAATAGCTTCGAGCGCGTTGCCGTTCGCTTGGGCACCACCACGATCGGGATTCCGGGAAGCTCCTGTTCCATCCGTTTGCGAATGCTCTCCATCGTGTCTTCGGGCACCGGCTCTAGCGCTTCTTCTGCCGGCGGTCGAACGCAGGTGTTCAGGGTCACCTCGTGGGGGCGAATACGCTTGATCTCTTCGATGATGTACCCAATCAATTCCGGGTGGGTATTCGTCTCTTCCGTCTTCGACGCCACAAGCATCACCTCAAGCCATGTTGCGGTCTTTCGGACGAGTGTGGCGATCGCCTCGGCGATTGCACCGATCTTGAACCCTGGGGCGGGTCGGTTGATCCATACGAATGTCTCCTGATCGCCGGCGTCGAGGGATGGCAATACCAAATCGCACTGCACGGCCGCCGCCATGACCTCCGGCCGGGTGAGTAGGGACGCATTGGTGATCAAGGCGATGGGGATCCTGCTAATTGCTCGCAACGCCTCCACCATCTCGGCAAGGCGCGGATTCAGCGTCGGTTCCCCGGACCCCGAGAAGGTCAGATAGTCAATGCGGTCGTGGCACTCGATCGCCGTTCGAACGGCCTCGACGATCGCTTCCGGGCTCGGAAAGGACTCGGAAACGTCCTCGGGACCGGAGACAACGCGCCGTTTTGTTCCCAGCTGACAATAGAGACAGTCGAAGGTGCAGGTCAGTCGAGGAATCGGATCGATCCCCAACGACATGCCCAGCCGACGCGACGGGACCGGTCCGTATACAAGACTCACGCGCCCTCCTTTCTTTTGGTTACAGGTCGATAAGACGGACGCTCATATCTTCGGTTTCCACAATCGCAACCGTGGCTCGCCCGGTGAGCCATCCCCCACACTCACCCGGGTTGATCACCAACGGTTGTCCTTCGCGAATGTCGATCTGATGGGTGTGGCCGTAGATAACAAGGTCGTAGAGGCCGCTTTTGACCAATGCCTCGATGAACTTCGGTTCGTGCATCAGCACACCCTTCTTCCCATCGACCTCGAACTCGTGATGATCGGGGTAAATCTTGCCGATATTGCGAAATCGCTCGGTGAGGAAAAGCCTGTCCCCATCATTGTTGCCAAAGACGCCCACAAGCGGTGCGTCGAGCTTCTCGAAGGCGCGGGCGGTGATCGGCGAGATGTAATCGCCGGCGTGAAGAACAAGCTCAACTCCTTCCTCATTAAACAGCTCAACCGCCCCGGCGATTTTGGGAATGTTGTCATGGCTGTCCGCGATAGCGCCGATCTTCATCGCCTCACCCCCGTGGTTTCCTCGACCAGTGCCTCTTCAATCCGGGTGGCGATGGTCAAGAAGGCCTTCGAGACCTCGGCATTCGGGTCTACAAGCACGATCGGTTGTCCCGCGTCCGCCCCCCTTCGCACTTGCGGGTCGATGGGGATGCTCCCGAGGAAGTGCACGTGGCGCTGCAACGCTTCGCGCCTGCCGGTCCCCACTCCGAACAGGTCAATGTGGCCGCCGCAGTGCGGGCAGACAAGGCCGGACATGTTCTCCACGATGCCTATCTGCTTGATTTCCATCTTCTTGGCCATGCCCACTGCTCGACGGGCATCGATCAAGGCCACTTCCTGAGGCGTGGTGACGACAACGGCGAGCTGGGGGGCCATCCGCTGGGTGACGGTCATCACCTCGTCGCCGGTCCCGGGTGGAAGGTCGGCGATGAGATAATCAAGCTGCCCCCATTCCACTTCACCGAGAAACTGCTCGATCGCTTTGGAGCGAAGCGGTCCTCGCCAGATGATGGCGACTTCCGGCGGCACCATCGAGGCGAGCGAGACGATCTTTACACCATCTTTCTCATGGGGAAGTATCCGCTCAGCATCGGCCTCCAACGACTCCGCGATTCCCACCATTTGAGGAACGTTCGGCCCGGTGATGTCCGCGTCGAGCAGGCCGACGCGCTTGCCACGCTTTGTCAGCGCGTAGGCGAGATTCACCGATACCGTTGTCTTCCCCACGCCGCCCTTGCCGCTGAATACGACCACGCGATTCTTGATCTGGCCCATCGCCTGTTTAATTCCTTGCGCGGTCTTGTCCATTTGTTTTTTTACCTGTTCCTGCTGATTCATGCGTAGTCCCTCTCTCCGAATAGCTTTGTGCCCACGCGCACGATGGTTGCCCCTTCTTCGATCGCTATTTCGTAGGTGTTTGACATCCCCATCGAGAGATGCCGCATCTCGACGTTCGCCAATTGCAGGCCCTTCATCTCGTCGAACAAGCGTTTGGTCTCCTTGAAATAGGGACGGGCATCCTCGGGGTCTCCAAATCGCGGACCCATCGTCATCAACCCCTCCACTTTCACGTGCTTAAAGGAGGCCAGGCCCCGAAGCAGGTCCTCTGCATCCTCGGGGAAAACCCCTGCCTTTTGGGACTCACGGCCGCTGTTGATCTCTATGAGCACGGGCATCGTGCGTCCAATTCGGGCACACCGTTTGTCAATTTCGGACGCCAGCCGAAGCGAATCGACCGTCTCGATCGCGTCGAAGATTTCGACCGCCTGTTTGACCTTGTTGCGCTGCAGATGTCCGACCATATGCCAGCTTGCCCTGTTTCCGATGACCGCAAACGCGGCCTGAGCCTCCTGGACGTAGTTCTCGCCGATGATCGTAATTCCGGCGTTAACCGCTTGTAGGACCTGTTCGGGGGTCCGCGTCTTAGCGGCCGCAACGAGCGTAACTCCAGCGGGAAGCTCGTCCAAAAGCAGTTTGACATTCTCTTTGATGGTCATCCCGCCCTCTTTTTCCAATCCTTCTGCGCACGCAGGACGATCTCTCCGAGTTTCTCGCCGAGCTCCCGAGCCACAACGGGGCACTTCACCTTGAGCAGAAAGAAGATCGGTGAGGTCACGTCGGACAGCCCCTCGAAGTTACCCTGTCCTTTGGAGATCAGAAGCTTTGCCTGCCCGAATCGATCGAGAAACTCTCGTGTACACCATTTCAGTGCAGTTCCCGGTCCGTCCGAGCCGCTTGATACGACCTCGGCGATCTTATCCATACTCACATAGGAGGCATCGTCGACTGTGACATCATTGAGGATCGGTCCACCCCGTACGACGTAGGTGACTCTCTTTCCAAGTTTGACCAGCTGCTCGACAACGAGTTTGTCAAACACAATCTCACCTGCGTTGTCCCCAAGATAGAGCACTTCGGCAACTTCTTCCAGCCTTTTCTTCAATGCGGGATAGTCACCCATTCGCACCCCGTCTTTCAAGCACTCCTCAATCGAGAGATTGAGGTCAAAGATTGAATTGGTCGCAAAATCGATCACGTTGCCCGCAGCAGCAACCTTGAGTGCGGTGAAAAGTGGATCGGCAGAAGCCTCTACGCGTTTTTGACATTCCAAATAAAGTTCAAGGGCTCGGTCGTTGACCTGCTTTTTCACCTCGCGATAGGGGTCGTCGGTTTCGGTAACCTCACGCACGGCGCGGTGTATCTCTTTGCCCATATCGATCGGTGTCGCGTTCAGGGGAAGGCCCGGGATGAGTCGAGCCACCGTATCCAACACAGCGCGTTGGCAGCGCTCGTCGTCGGTTGCCCATCTTGCGGCCTCAAGCGCCTGCCGCAAAAAACAAGGGATACAATCCAGGTAAACCTTCATGAAACCCTTTCAGCTACCCTGTTAGAAGATTGAATCTATTTCTTTTCTATTCACGCGCCATCTTGGCCCCACACTGGGGACAGGTCATCTGATAACACGGCGTGCCCA
>CAZMOL010000067.1:0-8278 GCA_964568045.1 uncultured Thermotogae bacterium | reverse complement strand
AAAGGTTGACCTTCCCGATCGTAATCTGATCGGCGTTTTGGAAGGAGCCCCTCCGCCGAGCGTCGGCTTGGAAGAGGCGTTCAACCGGGCATGGCAAGCCCCGATTGGGGTTGAGGATCCCGCTGAGGTTATTCGACCGGGGGAGAAGGTCGTGTTCATTGTGACCGACCATACGCGTCCTACCCCCACGCAACGGGTCTTTCCGCTACTCTGGGAGCGGATCCGCGGGCACGTCCATCCAGAGGACGCTACGATTCTTGTTGGCACGGGGACGCATCGTGCCCCCACCGAAGGGGAACTCGATCAGCTGCTTGGCGAGCTTCGCCATGAATTCGAGGTTGTGATCCACGACTGCGATCGGAATGTGGTGGAGGTAGGGAGGAGCCGTCGCGGAACCCCGATTCTCATCAACCGCCGTGTTGTGGAAGCCGATCGTGTGGTAACCCTCGGTCACATCGGCATGCACTACTATGCCGGTTACAGCGGCGGGCGGAAGAACGTTCTTCCGGGTGTAGCCGGTCGAGCAACGATAGAGGCCAATCATGCCCAACTCACCGATCCTCGTTGTGAGGGATGTGTCTACGAAGGAAACCCGATCAGCGAGGAGATGACCGAAGCGGCACAGCTTGTTGAGGTAGATTACATCGTTGATGTTGTTCTTGACTCGCAGGGAAGGGTTGTTCAAGTGGTAGTAGGCGATGTGGAGGAGGCCCACGCGGTGGGCAGGACATTCTGGGATTCTCTCTTTCAGGTCCCGCTTGCTGAGCGGAGTGACATCGTGGTTGTCTCGGCGGGTGGACATCCCTACGACATCAATCTCTACCAAGCCTACAAGGGATTGTACAATGCGGCAAGAGCAGTGAAGGATGGAGGAATGATCCTCTGGATCGCGGCCTGCCCCGATGGGGTGGGCCACTCGGTGTTCAGCGATTGGATGCTCCGCTGTTGCGACGGACCGGACGAGGTATTCGGTACGCTTCAGCGTGAGGGATTCAAGCTGGGTGGCCACAAGGCGGTCTATTTGGCGAAAGACCTGCAGCGGACCGAGGTATATCTCTTTTCCGGGATTGAGGAGGATCTTGTCCATCGGTTCTTCCTGAAGCCTGCTGGCGATCTGGACGAGATCATCACGATCGCCAGTGAGCGGTTTGGTGCCGAGTTCCGTATCCTTGCGATGCCACACGGCGAAGCGACATTTCCTGTACTGCATGGGAGTGGGTCTTGATAAGGAATGCAGTAGGTTATCAGATCCGCTATTACGGACGCGTTTCATCGACTCAGGACATCGCCAAACGGCTTGTCGCCTCTGAGTCCGTCCGTACTGTTATCGTCGCCGACGAGCAGGAGCATGGGCGGGGACGGTTCGGGAACACATGGGTTTCCCCTAAAGGGGGACTGTACGCTTCACTGATCCTCAATCCAACATCGCTTCTTCCTTTTCGTGTTGGGATTGCGGTTGCCGAAGCGCTGAGAAACTTTGAGATCGAAGCGATGCTCAAGTGGCCAAACGATGTGTTGGTGGACGAGAAGAAGATTGCGGGAATCCTAATCGAGAACGTCGAAGAGCGGGCGATCGTCGGGATTGGGATCAATCTTGCTACGAGTCCGCTGAAAACGGCAACATCCGTCACCCAAGAGACATCAATGAAAGTCAGTCGAGATGACCTATTGGAGCTGATCCTACGCCGCTTTGCTTCAACGCCTTCAGAATTGGTTCTCACTCGGTATCGCGCTTTCTGTACGACGCTTGGTCAAGTCGTCCGTGCAGAGTTTGGCGGGGCGGTCGCAAACCGCACGATTATCGGAAGAGCAGTGGGAATTGACCCCGCAGGGCGTCTTCTCGTCGCGGTGGATGAGACGCTTCACGCCATCGCCTCCGGCGAGTGCATTCATCTGCAAGTCCCTCTGCAAGAAGAACAGCAACATCCCAATTAGGAGAACGTGCTTTCTCCTCTGGCTCTTCTGTCTGTCGTGATCCGAGATTCGGTGTGGTTGACCGTAGAGAAAGGGAGTGCTAACGTAGGGGTGAATTTGGCAGAAGGGGGAAGGCATGGGGTTGTGGAAGAAGCAAAGAGCGATCGAGACGCTAGTTCTAAGGCATGTGGAGTGTGTGGACGAGGCGATCGGCTATTTCCAGGAAGGCTTCTTTGCCTTCCTCGATGAGGGTGATGTGGAGAAAGCAGGCCGGTTGGCCCTGGAAACACACAAAGCCGAGGGACGCGCTGATGACGTGAGACGAGAGGTAGAGGTTAAGCTCCTGAGGGGTGCCCTCCTTGCGCATTCCCGGCGCGACATCCTGGAGATCATTGAAGGGGTGGACAAACTTGCCAACTCAGGGGAGGCCGTGCTCGATTACCTTCTCGTGCAGCGGGTGAGGATACCCGAGGCGATCAAGCCGATGCTTCGAGAGATCGGAGTCAAATCACGCGAGATCTTCGAGGAAGTTAAGCAAGCCCTCCGTCAGCTCTTTCACGATATGGACCAAGCGTTGGAACACACCAAAGCGATCGAGGCGAAGGAAGGAGAGGTCGACAAGCTGGAGCGATCCGTGATTAAGGAAGTCTTCAAGATGGAAATAGAGTTGGCTGAGAAGATCCAACTAAGGGGCTTGGTGGAGGAGTTGGTCGAGTTCTCCGACCGGGCGGAGGATCTGTCAGACCGGATTGACATCATGATCGCCGAGAGAAGGCTGTAGCGAGAAGGAGATTTCCCCTGCCGGTGGAGCATCGGCTTTCGGGCAGCGGACGCTGGTATTGGCCATAGGAAGGAGACATCCATGTCAGTACTCGACGACGCCATTTCATTGGAACAGCGCGCCATGCAGTTCTACTACCAAACGAAGGATCAGGTCAGCGACCCAAGCGCGAAGAAGATCCTCGAGCTTCTTGCCGATGAAGAGCGCAAGCATGCGGCAGCATTGAATGCGATGAAAACAGGCGACTACGGGAACCTGGAGGCCCCGGCGTTGCTCAAAGAGGTGCACGGGCTGGTGGAAGGGGCGGTAAACGAGGGACAAAGTTCGATTTCTACCGACGCCTCGATGCGCGACGTCCTGCAGCGGGCAATGGAGATCGAGCAGACCACGGAGCGGTTCTATCGGGAGCATGCAGGGGAGAAAGATGACCAGAAGCGCAGAGAGCTGTTCGAGCACCTTGCCGATCAAGAGGCCGAGCACTATCTGTTGGTCAGCTCGCTGGTCGAGTACTTCGATCGGCCGGTCGAGTGGGTGGAGTCGGCCGAGTTTGGACTCCGTCCGGAGTATTAGCCTCTTCACTTAAGTTCGCCGCAGGCACCCAACACGGATTGACGGCAGCCTGGTAGCGGATGGCTGCCGTCTTGCCGTGATCAGAGATAGGACGAGAGGGTGAGAAGCCCGTGAAGGGTTCCTAGAGCAAGTGTTATGTAGCCGAATCGTCGGTGGACCTGCACCGAGATTCTCGGGAGCCGTTTTACTCTCGCGTTTAGGACCGGGATGACGAGTGTAACGAGAAGCATGACGTAGGTCAGGATCCCCAAGTAGAAGATCAACGGATACCCGAGGATTGTGGTATAGGCGACGTTCTGCAAGACACGCATCGAGGACGGCCTTTTCCTAGTCCAACGTGATCTCTGTCGTAGTCCGCTTGCTGTGCCGGGTCGTGAAGCTATCGGAGCTTGCGTGGTAGGCAAGGATTATTGAGACCGTTTGTCCCGACTGAAGTGCCTTGTCCGATGGGTCGTCACTCTGAAGTGGAATCGAGAATTCGATCGTGGTTTTGCCGGCACTTTCGGTCCCCGCGACTTGCACGATCTCGCTTCGGGAATCCTCGCGGTGGCCCGTGGGTGCAGTTCCAGAATGGTCTTGGGTGACGACTTCGCCGTTTTCAACAGCACCGATGATGATATTGGCGCCCTTCATTTGCTGTTCGGGGCTAAAGCCGATGGCGACCCATCCCGTTCCCGGGCTTGTGAGCCCCACATACAGGTACGTACTGTCGTTTTGCCAGGATAGCTCAATCCCGGTTGCGGAATCGGCAAGCGTGTGGCGGTATTCTCCCGTGGTAATGACCCCATCAATGGACGGCGGCCAAGCGATATCGGTGAAGTCCGTGTTGTGACGGAAGTCGAGTGTGACGTTGCCTGATGCGTCATCGATCGTCAATTGCCACGCGTGATCGGTTGGCGGCGCGTCGTAGCGGCCGTTTCCGTTGTGATCGGCGTAGAAGTCGATCCGGTAGCTGGCTCCTTGCTCCAGGACTGTGAAGCTGAGTTCGAAACTGGGTACCGGGATCTCGGCCACGGTGATACGCTCCAACTCCTCTCCCGTTGCTTTGTTCACTACCCGCAGCTCGAACTGTTGCCCAAGGTGGGGGTCCATCTCGCTGAACACCACGGTCATGGTACCCTGACCCCACGCCATTGTTGTAGTGACCATCACGACGAACAGCCCAATCAGAATGCTCATCACGATCCCACGGCTCATAAGCCACCTCCTAGTGGCAAATACTCTTTTATTGCCTTCGCAACCAGGATACGAGACGGTTTGGCAGCAAGTCAAGGGTGAATTGTGGTAGTGACTACTCTGGGTGCGTTGGAGCTATTGGCCTACTCCCATTCGATAGTCCCCGGTGGTTTGCTGGTGATGTCGTAAACCACCCGACCGATCTTGGGCACCTGCTGAGTGATCCTCCTGGCGACCTCATCGAGAAACTCTGCGGGAAGATTGGCCCAATCCGCGGTCATTCCATCGACGCTGGTCACCGCGCGGAGGGCAAGCACATACCCATATTGGCGTTCGTCCCCAGCGACGCCTACGGCTTGGGCAGCGGTTAGGATCGCGAGTGCTTGCCAGACCTTGGCGTAGAGCCCCCGTTCCTTGAGAGCATTGATGAACAGGGCGTCTGCTTGGCGCAAGGTGTGCAATCGCTCGGCGGTTACCTCGCCCAAGATGCGGATGGCGAGACCGGGTCCGGGGAACGGATGCCGCAAGCGGGTTTCATCCGGTAGCTCGAGGAGGCGGGCGATCTCGCGTACCTCGTCCTTGAATAGATGCCGGAAAGGCTCGAGCAGTTGGAAGCCGAGCGTTGCCGGCAATCCCCCCACGTTGTGATGGCTCTTGATGACCGCTGCTGATTGGCTACCGGCAGATTCGATCACGTCAGGGTAGAGAGTCCCCTGGGCAAGGTATGCGAACGGGCCCATTTCTCTTGCTTTGTCCTCGAACACCGCAATGAATTCGCGGCCGATGACCTTGCGCTTCAACTCAGGATCGGCGACGCCCTCGAGGCGACGGAGGAATCGATCGGTTGCGTCAACGGTCACCAAGTTGACCCCAGCAGCGCTCAGTGTCTTTTCGACCTCTTCACGTTCTCCGAGGCGCAGCAGGCCGTGATCGACGAAGATTGCCGTGTGATCGACGCCGGCCCTGGCGAGGAGCAGGGCAAGGGTGGAGGAATCGACGCCGCCGGAGGCCGCCAGCAACACGCGGGTATCTCCAACTTGTTCTTGCACCACTTGAACCAGGAGATCTGCCGTATGCTCGGGCGTCCAATCGCGGGGAACACGCGCAATGTCCAAGAAGTTCTCCAAGATGGTCATCCCTTGTGGGGTGTGGACAACCTCGGGGTGGAATTGTACGCCGAATGTCTGCCCGTCTGCGGATTCGATTGCGGAAACGGGGTTGCGTTCAGAAGCGGCAATGGCCCTCCAGCCGGTTGGCAGCTTGGTCACACTGTCGGCGTGGCTCATCCAGACCTGCATCTTGCCCGAAAGGCCGGTGAAGAGCCGTCCCGAATATTGGGTCAGGTACGCCCGGCCGTACTCACGGCGATCGGCCTTTATTACCTCGCCCCCGGAATGGTGCACAAGAAGCTGCATTCCGTAGCAGATCCCCAGGATCGGGATACTCAGTTTGAGGATTTCAGGATCAGGGTGTAGGGATTGGGGATCGAAGACTGTGGCCGGCCCACCCGATAGAATCAATGCCTTTGGTTGGTGTTGCTGAATCTCCTCTATCGAGACTGTGCCAGGTAGGATCACCGAATAGGCCTGAAGCTCGCGAATCCGACGGGCAATCAGTTGCGTATATTGGGAACCGAAATCAAGAATGGCAACGGTCATACTGGTTGTTGGTTCTCCTGTCCGAACACAATTTCACCCGTCTCCGGGTCCAAGCGGACCACCGAAACAAGGGTAACGATGGGCACGCCGTATTGGACCAGTAGAGCTCGGCCCTTTCCAGATTCCTTCGCGATAATGAAGCCGAAGCCAACGAGTCTCGCTTCGCTTTGTCGAACCATTTGTGCAAGGGCCGCGCTTGTGTGCCCGTGGTAGAGGAAGTCATCAACGATGAGGACCTGCTCTTGTGGACCCAAGTAGTCCTCTGACACGGCAAGTTCTGCCTTGATCCCTTTGGTGGGAGAGCAAACCGTTCGCAGCAGGGGGTTGTCCATTGTGGATGCACGCCCCTTCTTTGCGTACAACGCGCGTGCTCCCAGTTGGCGGGCCACCTCGTAGGCGATGGCGTTGCCGGCTGCCTCGGCAGTCAATACGCACGTGATGGCCTGAGTGGGGAAGCTTGCCGCCAACCGCTTTGCTGCTGTTTCGATAAACGCAGGATCTATCCGATGGTTAAGAAAGCCGTCCACCTTCAGGAACTCTTGGCTGATGACAATCCCTTCTCGACGAATCCAATCTTGAAGTGTCATGGTCCTATTGGTCTTGGCATTCACTGGTGAGGGACCTGATCATCGGTTGATTTGCTCGCGCCGACGAAAGGTGCCTGGGCGACGGCGTTCTCAGAGGGTCTGGAGAGGCGGTCTCCGTTGTGCTCCCTTTGGTGGAATCCATAGGTCATTGTGCAGCAAGTGCGTTGTCCTCGTCAATCTTCCTCTTCACACACCGGGTTGAGTGCAAAACCGTGAGGGAATGGATCCCCTTCTGTCACCATGAGGGTGCAAAAGCCAACGACATACGCGGAACCTGTGACCTCGGGAATGATTCCTGGTCGTTCTCCCACGGTTGTCTCAGCAACGATTCGTCCCACGAACTCCGAGCCGAGGATGCTCTGGTAGCAATACTCCTCACCAATTTTCAACTCACCGTTGGCGTAGAGGAAGGCCATCTTGGCCGAAGTGCCGGTCCCACAGGGAGATCGATCCACTTGTCCGCGGCCGAAGACGACCACATTCCTGGCTGGACTTGTCGTTTCGTAGAACTCCACCAATTGCACCTTGAGAGAGTTGCCGGTGGAGGGGTGGTGGAATGCATAGCGCTCGTTGATGAATCGACGAATCTTCATACCCAACGGGACCAGTTCGGACAGTGATTCACGTTCTACCCGCGAACCAACGGATTGAACGTCGACCAACGCGAACGTGTTCCCTCCATAGGCGACATGAATAGGAACCTCGCCCATGGAGACAGTCTGAAGGAAGAACGAGGGGACGTTGTGAAAGCTCACCGCCCGTGCATCGCCATCCACCCAGTGGATGTGTGCGCGTACCAGGCCGGACGGGGTATCGAGAACGACGTCTTCCTTTTGTGTCCAACCCAGAGTGGCCAGTGCCGTTACCGCACCGATGGTTCCGTGACCGCACATCCCGAGATATCCTTCACAGTCGCAGAAGATGATGCCGTAATCGGTCCCAGGCTGGATTGGAGGGGTAACGATCGCTCCGAACATGTCGCTGTGCCCACGCGGCTCCTGGAGGAGGAATCGCCGCAGGTCGTCGGCATTCTCCGCTAGCCAACACCGACGCTCCTCCATCGTTTCTCCGGGAATGGGGGGAAGGCCGCTCAGGACAACGCGAGTCGGCTCTCCGACGGTATGGGTGTCGACCACTTGGATAGATCGCAGAACCTTCATCTCCTAGCCTCCTTTCCGGCCGCTCTGCGAAGCGTTCCTAAAGGGACCATCGTTGCATTGCCGCGCCCTGGTCGGCGGCCAGAGTCATCTGAGCATAGAGGGCGAGAAATCCTGTCTTGGTTTTGGGTTCCGGCGGCTGCCAGGCGGCGCGACGGCGCTCCAATTCTGCACCGGATAGATCGACCGACAGGGTTCGGTTTGGAATGTCGATTTCGATCGTATCTCCATCCTTGATGAGGGCGATCACGCCCCCCTCCGCAGCCTCCGGGCAGACGTGGCCGATGATCGGGCCGCGGTTGAATCCCGAGAAGCGGCCGTCCGTGATCAGTCCAACGGATCCTTCCAATCCTATTTGGTACAGCGCATCGGTCGACATCATGACCTCCTTCATGCCGGGTGCCCCCTTGGGGCCCTCATACCGCACCACGACGA
>CAZMOL010000066.1:0-8348 GCA_964568045.1 uncultured Thermotogae bacterium | reverse complement strand
CGCATGCCGAGCATCGATAACCACCGGAGAAAGAAGGAGCACCGAAACGCGCTCCTTTGTGACTGTTCCCAATTCACTGCCTGGCTAATCTTGCCTTCACCCACCCAAAGATTTCATAGATTGCTTTTGCCGCGGCAAAAGACGTGATGTCCGCGCAGTCAAGTGAGGGCGCCACCTCAACGACGTCCAATGCACGGACAGGAAGCCCTGCAAAGATCCCGCGCAGAAGTTTCAACAGCTCGCGCGTGGACAGACCGCCTGCTTCCGGGGTTCCGGTGCCCGGCGCGTACGCCGGGTCCAGTGCGTCGATGTCTAACGTCACGTAGACAGCGTCCACGTCTTGCAGCTGCACGATGACTTGCTCGGCAATCGTCTCGGCACCGCAACAAGCGACATCGCGAGCCGTATGAATCCCAATCTCCGGGTGTGCTTTAAGAAACGCCAGTTCATCATCCATGAAGGAGCGAATCCCGACAAACGCCAGGTGTTCTGGTTTGACGTTGGATCGTTCCAACACACGACGGGCCGTGCACGCGTGGGACCAGCGGTGACCTTCGAACTCGTCCGCCAGGTCAACGTGTGCGTCGATATGGACAACACCAAATCTGCCGCTCACCGCCTCACTGAAGGCGGCACTGAGAGGAATGGTAACCGAGTGATCGCCTCCCAGAAACACGGCAAATGGATGCTGCAATACCCGCATCGCCTGGGCCTGGACAGCCGCGAAGTAACGCTTCCAGTCAAGATCGATACTCACGTCGCCATAATCGCGAATTCGCAGCCCCGCGAGGCGCTGTCCCTCTTCGGTGACCGGTGCGATATGGGGAGTGATCTCGCGGATCTTGGCCGGCGCCAACGCCGCTCCTTTGCGGTAGCTAGTGGCATTGTCAAACGGCACGCCGAGAATGCCGATCTCTGCATCGGAGGTCTCGACAACAAGACCACTCCAGACTCGACGATGGGAAGGACAATGATCGGCTACTGAACCCATGCACGAATTCTATTCTGTCTAGGCGTGGAAGCAAAATCTCGAGCGCGGAATACACACACGCGTTGGGATGGAACACTTGGAGGCACCCAAATAACGCGAGTATGGCGTGGCAACTGGAATACCTGCCTTTTGACATAAACCGGGCAAGAGGGCAAGATTCCTGTATCCAGAGGGTGAGCGTGTGACGTCGCGACGGGTTCTCAGCAAGCGATCACCCAAATGACCTCGGAACGAAAGGATGGCCGATGCGGTACCGCACGTTTGGGAAGTTGGATTGGAAACCATCAGCGCTGGGTTTTGGTGCCATGCGCTTGCCGGTGCTCGACAACGATCCTGCAAAGATCAATGAATCGGAGGCAACGGAGATGATCCGGTATGCCATTGATCACGGTGTCAACTACATCGACACGGCCTACCCGTACCACGGAGGGCACAGTGAGCCTTTCTTGACCCGCGTGCTGCAAAATGGCTACCGCGAGAAAGTCAAATTGGCAACGAAACTTCCTTCCTGGCTTATCGAGTCATCGGGGGATTTCGACCGCTATTTCACCGAACAGCTTGAGCGCCTCCAAACAGATCACATCGACTTCTATCTCCTTCATGGCCTCACCAAGGACTACTGGACGAACCTGCGGCGCTTGCGTGTGTTGGAATGGGTGAAGCGTAAGATGACAAAGGGCCACATCAACCACCTGGGGTTCTCGTTCCACGATTCGTTTGACGTCTTCAAGGAAATCGTCGATGCATACGATGGCTGGAGTCTCTGCCAGATTCAGTACAACTACATGGATGTAGACTACCAGGCCGGCGTGCGCGGGCTGAAGTACGCCGCCGACAACGGGCTGGCCGTGGTGATCATGGAACCCCTGCGCGGCGGGCAACTGACCAAGAATCCTCCGCTGTCGGTGACCAAGCTGTGGGCAACTGCGCCGCGGAAGAGAACTCCGGCAGACTGGGGCCTACAGTGGGTGTGGAATCAGCCGGAGGTCTCAGTAGTGCTGAGCGGGATGAGCACCATGCAGCACGTGGCCGAGAACATCGCCAGCGCCGATCGATCCGGGGTGGAAACTTTGACCAAGGATGAATTGGCGCTGATCGATCGGGTTCGCGACACCTACCGGACGCTGATACCCATTCCCTGTACCAATTGCAGGTATTGCATGCCCTGCCCAAACGGCGTCAACATCCCGCGCGTCCTTGAAATCTACAACGACGCCACGATGTACAACGACGACCAGGCAGCCCGCATTGCCTATCAATGGGTTGAAAAGGAACAGCGCGCCGACTTGTGCATTGAGTGCAGACAGTGCGAGGACCTCTGCCCTCAAGACCTACCCATTGCAGAATGGCTCAAGAAGGCACACGAGCTGCTTGGCGGGAAGGAATGACCCATCCAAACAGCGGGTTCACGTAATCTGGACGCACGCACATCCTAGGGTGTGTTTCAGCCGGCAGGTCGGCCCACCGGCATGATCGCCAAGGGCTCCTCGTCGGTCTCAAGGAGATTCTTGACTTTCGCGTCATCGAATGCTCCCACCATCACTGTTCCCAGGGCGAGAGCCGCTGCCTGAAGGTACACATTCTGCCCCACGTGGCCGACCTCCATGTGCACGTAGCGCTCTCCACGCTCACCGTACTGCTCGGTGGTCCGGCCGTAGGCAGCGGCGATAACTACGGAGGCGGGAGCAGTCCGCACCCATTCCTGTCCCAGCGCCGCCGAGGAAAGCGCGGCCCTCAGGTCTCCCTCCTTGACGAGCGTTGCACTGTGGCTGTCGGGGAGGTATCGATAGACTCCTGACTGCAGCCCTTCCACCTCTCCTGCAATCACGTAGACCTCAAGGGGATACGTTGCGCCGGCTGAAGGAGCGGCCCTCCCTCCCCATTCTGCGGTGATCCCTTGGGCAGCCCACAGGAGCTGCGCCACTTCCTCCAGAGTCAGCGACGCCTCTTCGTAAACCCGCACCGAGCGCCGTGCGGCTATGGCCTCTTCCAGACTGACATCACCCACAATCCGCGCTGCCGGCAGCATCACTTGGACTGTCTCCTCCCCTGACTCAAGCCTGCCCCCACAGCCCAACGCCAACACGCCGAGCAGCAGTGCCGTACTGCCGATCAATCTGAGCACGTCTTTTCGCACCATCCTCACCCCAGCGCCATTATAACGAGCCTCCGTGTGATTCAGGGAGAGGACGGCTGGCCACCAACAGACACTTCCTGCACCATCGGCCTTCTCACTCGATGACTCTTGTCGCCTCATCCTATCCTCCCACCCCAGCCACGGCCCCAAAGAAACCGTTGAACAAGCCGTTGTGTTGCCTCGCTTTTCTGCTCTAGAATGAGCAGACTGTTATCACAGTGTGAACGCACCCTTTGCCAAAAGCGAGTTCGCAATGAAGAAACCCCACAGGACATGGAGGTATTGACAAATGAAAGGCAAGCCCGTAACGCCGCCTGTTGTGTTGTCGGCCACCTACACGTTTGAGAACAGCGATGAACTGATCGACGTTGTGCAGCATCGCACTGGCTATCTCTATTCGCGCTGGGACAACCCGACGGTTCGAGAAGCTGAGCAGATGCTAGCATCGATGGAGGGCTACTCCAACGTAGTCGGATTCGGCTCTGGAATGGCTGCAATCACCAGCACGATTCTCGCGTTTGTCGAAAAGGGCGGGCGCGTCGTCGCCATTCAGACCTACGGCGAAACCTACCGATTCATCCACGACTACCTTCCCCGAATGGGGGTCGACACCATCGGACTAAATTGCGACGACGTCGACAAATGTGGCGCCGAGCTTAAGAAGGGAGCGAGGCTCCTGTTTCTTGAGTCGCCGATGAATCCCCTGCTTCGGGTGATCGATGTCAAACCGTTGGCACAGCTTGCACACGAACACGGAGCCGTGGTCGTCCTCGATTCAACGTTCGCCTCGCCGGTGAATCAACGGCCGATCGAGCTGGGTGTCGACATCGCCATTCACAGCGCCACCAAGTACCTGGGAGGCCACCACGACATCACCGCTGGGTTTGCCTGCTGCAATGAAGAGCATCACGAAACGATCTGGAAACAGCGCAGGATGTTCGGAGGTATTCTGGACCCAATGAGCGCCTTTCTCGCCTGGCGCGGCATGCAGACCCTCGAGGTGCGGGTGAAGAGACAAAACGACACCGCGATGACCGTGGCCCAATTCCTCTCCACACACAAGCACGTGGATACCGTCCACTACCCCGGCCTGTCGACGCATCCCGACCACGCAGTGGCCGCTCGCCAGATGAAGGGGTTTGGAGGGATGTTGAGCTTTGAGCTCTTAGCCGACTACGCGGGGACCAAGCAATTCATGGACCGCCTGAAGGTCATCAAGCTGGCGACAAGCCTCGGTGGAGTAACCACGCTTGCCACCCAACCCGTGACGAACACCCACGCTTCGCTTTCGCCGCAGGAAAGGGCTGCAGCCGGCATCAAAGACAATCTGGTAAGGCTATCCATAGGACTCGAGGACCCGAAGCTTCTGATTGATGACCTCGAGCAGGCATCCGCGAGGAAGCAGAACAAGCTGGTGTAAGACACACCCGGAATGCCGTGCTAGTGATGGCCTCTCCTATCGCCACACAATCAAGTTGAAGGGGCACTACCACCACCTCTACAGCCTGCGGCAAGGCCATAGATGATACGTGTCCAGTAGGACATTCTAATCCTGGAACCAAAATCACCTAGCTAATCAAGCCTGTGCGAATCCCTTCTCCGAGAATGGGTCCTGCGGTGAATGTCGTCTGCCAATAGCCCTCTCTCCTGATTAACGAGGATGCCTATTCCCTTTGGTCACCGTTTCACCACCGTGCGTGAACGGACAGGCAGAGATGCAGTTGGAGCACGCGGCCCCGTTTTCGATCCAAAATTCGTAGCAGCGATCGGCGTTCACCGCCCAGCGGGTGATCCCTTGGTTGTTGGACGGACAGGCCACGGTGAGAGACGGTTCGCGCTCGGGGTTGATCGCGTCGGCTTTGCAGGCTTCAACACACTTGTTGCAGCTCTTGCAGTAATCGGTGACACCGAACTCAATGGGCCGATCCGGCTCCAAGGGAAGATCGGTGAACACCTTGCAGATCCGCAGGCACGAACCGAATTCCGGTGTGATCAGAAGACCATTTCGTCCAAGCTGGCCCAGCCCGGCGTCGATCGCCAGCGGAATGCTCAGGGCGGTGTCGTTTCCCATCGGGATTGCGTTGTAGCGCAGGTTGCGGATGAACTCCGCCATGCAGGCAATCGCAAACGCCATCCGCGAGTAGCCGATACCTGTGGCCGAGGCTGAGAGGAACGCCGGCGATGTCGCGACCGCTTCCTTGTCCATCGCGATTCCCATCACAACTGCATACTGGTATTCCGGCGGGATGTCAATCGGGTCACCGCTTCGATCGAAGGAGTACACCCACTTTCGATCCAATTTGCAGACACCGACAAGGTCGACACCGAACATGCGAGCAGTTTCCTTCACCTGTTGACCCATGAGAGAAGGATCGGGCACCGGATGTTTACCAAGCTGCATCATGCCAGGATCGGCTTGGCCCAACCTCTTCCAGGAGAACGCGCTGCCGAAGCAGTCGTGCACTGTCCAGGACGCAAGAATCCTTGCAAAATCGACTCGGGAATAGCCAATACGACCCTCCGCAATGATGTCGATTACATTCTCCCGGTACTCGTGTGCGTAGAAGCTTGCCGCCTTGTCCCAGTGCCGCCGCATGAACACCGTCTGTCGCTCATCGAACCGTCCGTACCTCTGCGGATCGATCGTGTAGGGAGCAACGTCAACTCGTTTTGCCAGAACAATCACCTTCCCGTGCAAACGTTGACAGTGATTCACGCATCTTGCGCGACACAAGACGCTAAGTCAACGGCGAGAAGACCACTTCGGGGCGGCCCTGCTTCTACAACGCGCTGTAAAAGTTCACGAAGAACTCCCCACCCGCACCGGGCTCAGCGCCAAGAAGTGGGTACGCATAACCGACCGTCAGTCCGAGTGGAAAGCTCAGGAAACTGGTCACGGTGATGGTCGATTCGACACCCGCTTCCAGCTTGGGATCGTTGATTCCTACACAATCACCCCAGGCCCACGTCTGGCCGCCTTGAACGAACAGACTGGCATAGAGGCTATCGACGTGCGCCAAGCTCAACAACGAATACCCAAGCCCTCTCACCAACGGCGGCAGCCGGAGTGTTAGCCGACCGAACACGCCGCGATCGCCCGCGAAATCCTCTGCGAACGCATGCAGACGCTCCAATGAGAATCCGAACGACTCGGGCGACGTGCCGAAGAGTTCTTTGCCTGCACCAAGATCGATATCCACATACAGCATGTGTGCCAGCCGAAAGCGCTTGAAGCCTTTCCACTCAAACGTCCCGAACGGCTCGTGCCCGAATCCCGGGACCCCCAATCTAAGAGAGAAGGTATTCTGCAGGTAGTATCGCAGGACATCGAGGCGGGCATAGTCAAGACCCATGTACGCTGTGGGCCGCGGCAAGTCACCCAGCGCTCCTACAGCAATCCGCATCAGGCCAGCCGGAGACCAGTAGCGTCCGGTAACGCCGATGGAGGGATGCTCAAACCGCATCACATTCAAACCGAGCTGCGCGTCGAGAACGCCCGCACCTTCGCTCGGGCTATAGTCTGCTAGCGTGGCCAAGCCGTCGACTGACAACTCGCGGCCGAGGTTGGCCGCGAAAAAGCCGGTGGCCGTCCAGCGGAGCTGATCCAGGTCGGTCAATTCATCGATCTCATCAACCTGCGGTATGACGGCAAGAGCCCACTGGTGATCGTTGCGGAAGCTGCCGGAGATACTCATCGGCGATATCGAGAAGAGATAAGCGTCCAACGGCTGCCCGATCTTCCAGCCGTCTTCAAGGAAGGGGTGCTTGAGCACCACGCGCCGGGGAAAGTGGTTGTTGAACCGGTTCGCATCCGGGCTCACCTCCAGAGGATCGACGTGAACCCGCACGACCGGCGAGAAGCTGGCAAAAGAGACCGTTCCTTGCGTCGCTTCATCGTGCCACGTCGCCTCCAGCTCTTCACCTTCGGCAGTAATCGCTCGAACGGTAACCGGATAGATCGCCTCGCCCTCATTGCTCAGGCGAACCACTGTCTGATACCCGTCGTCCGACCTGCTTGATTCAAGACCATTAACTGCCACGTCAAGGGTATCGGCGCCATAGAGCCAGCTATTGAAGAAGCGCTCGAGTTCCCGGCCCGACACCTCCTCCGCCACTTGGCGGAAGCCCTCCACCGTGGGAATGAGGTGGTTGTAGCGGGCGTAGAACTGCTGCAGGATCCGCAGCATCGTGTCGTGCCCCAGCAACCCGTCCAGTGCTCGCAGAACAAGGTAGCCCTTGTTGTAGGTCCGCACCGACAGGCCGTTCAAATAGTCGATGTCCGACCTTGGCTTGACAATCGCCTCATCGAAGCCGTTCTTGAGCAGCGTCAGATAGGGTAGTTCCGTCAGTTGGTGACGCAGGTTCCAGTAACCGAACTGAGAGCGAACTGCCTCCTCGATGAGCCCACCTTTCAGATGACTGAACAGGTTTGGCTCAAAGCCACCATACTTCTCCTCGAAGTATGTATACGACAGGTACTCAGCGAATCCCTCCGACAGCCAGTTCTCCGCGTTGAAGTCAGCTCCTACACCGATGCCCCACCACAGATGCGCTATCTCGTGTGCCATCAGATAGTCAAGCAGTCGTTCCAGGGTTCCTTGGGCGGGGACGTCTTTTAAACGATAGTTGCTCGTACCGACGAGGATCATGCCGCTTGCCCCCATGCCGTAGAGGCCCGCCGTCGGGTTTTCGACAATCACCAGGCGCTTGGAAGCATAGGGCCCGAAGTGCTCGCTGTGGTAGGTCAGAATATCAGCGGCGTAGGTGGCCGCCAAGCGAGCGGCGCTCTCTCCTCCCGGCAGATAGTAGGAATCGATCGTCACATCCTGCCACACCATTCGGAAGCTACCAAGATCTTTGCCGATCACAAGCGGCACAGAACGGGTGGGAACATCGCTTGTCAACGATAGGGTTTTCCATTCGTCGTTCTCTGCAAGTATCCCTTGTCGCTCCGTGCCGGCAGCGACGACGAAGTCGCGCGGAACACTGAGCTCGATATCATAGAACGCCGCCGGCAACTCAAATCTCTCTTGCTCCACGTGCCCGTTGGGATAAGCCATTGGGTTCCAACCGAAGCGCCAGATGTACACGTCGCGGTACACGTTGTTGTCTCCCCACAGAGCCCGGGCGAATTTCGTCTCGAACTCGAGCGCAACCTGGGTTCTGCCGCCCGGTTCAAGAGGTTCGGCAAGACGAACTCGCAGGAGGCCGTCGTCGAGC
>CAZMOL010000065.1:0-8636 GCA_964568045.1 uncultured Thermotogae bacterium | reverse complement strand
GCAGGTTGACCGTGGACGGCGCCAACCGTCCGGCTTCGAGGATCGCCGCGAAGACGTCATCCGCAATGTCCTTCTGGACGAAGCGTCGCACGCTGCGGCGGTCGAGGACCACGCTCAGCGCCTTATTGTTCTCCAGCGACGGTGGAATCCGGGGCCTGCCACGAAGAATGCGCAAGAGACCGCGCACAAAGCCGACCGCGCCGATCCTTCCTTGCATCCCGGCGTTCACCTCTCCTCACTCGCGATCGAGGATTCCACCTTTGCGTGGGCCTTTTGCCGCTCGGCCACCGTGAGCATACCGCCGTAGAGGCGGTACTCGTCCATGCGGCAGGAGTTGATCAGCGTGCCGTTCCAGACCGTCATGTCCGGGCAGCTGTCACACATGTCGGCCACCCCGCTCGGCTGAATGTCGGGTGCCTGGATGATGCCGACCGACTGAAACCGAACCGGCGAAAACAGCCGTAACGGGTGGCGGAGAATGTCCGACAATCGGTTCTTGGCAGCCTGCCGCACATTCTGATCCCACGGCGCCATCAGGAAAGCAGAGCGCGCGGCCTTCATCTGCGCGAGATACGCGATGTAGGTCCCGCAGAACAGGTGATGACCGGCCTGGACCAGCTCCATCGTCTTTTTCCCGATCGACCCGTAGACACGATGTGAGGTTCCAATGACGGCCCCCGCCAACCACTTGAACGAGTCGTGCCGCACGGTGCCGCCCAGATACCCCGCCAGTTCGAACGCGGGGAAGTGGTCCTTGATGATCTGGTAGACCTCGGGGCCGGTGACGAACTCCTCGTCGAAGCGCTCGGTAGTGTAGCTGAGCCGCCTTGCGTCTACTTCTTGACCCTGGGCGTCGAATCCCGTTTGGGCGTCGGTTTCGAGGATGCGGTAGGTGATGAAGACGATACCGTGGACCTTGTCGATGTTCGCCTGTGCCCAACGCACCACATCGGGAATCTCGTGGTAGGTGGAAGGGTAGACGGTCGAATTAAAGATGGTGAGAAGCTTGCCCTCGGCAGCTATCATGTCGGCGATCTGTTCGCGCAGTGAGTTGTGCTCTTCCTCGCTCTTGTCCTCCCACCCCGGGCGATTCTGGTGGCTGTCGATGTGTAGGGTGAAGCCGGTCAGACCCGCACTCTTTAGCTCACGCAGCAGCTGCGGCGTCAACTTTGCGGCGTTGGTGAGAATGATCGGCTTCATGCCGTTCTCGGCGATGAAGGCAACGACATCGACAATCTGTGGGTGGACCAGGGGCTCGCCTCCGGCGATCGATACGTTGTCGGGATTGCGCCACCGCTTGAAGAAGAGGATCTCCTCCTTGATCTCGTCCAACGTCTTGTGGCCGGTCAGCCTCTGTCGATAGCAGCCTTCGCAGTGCAAATCGCAGATGTCGGTCACTTCCAGCCAGGCGATGGGGTTGTCGTTCTTCGACCACGGGAATCGGTACAACTCGCGCTTATCAAGCGTCATGCTTCCTCCTCGTCCCTTTCTACCACGGATTCGACCTCTTATCCCAATGCGTCGGCCTGAGGTGGGCAGTTCAGATCAGTCAAGTATTGCAGCAAACCATGACCAGACTTGAAGAGGGCGCCACCAGCCACTGCCAGCCGAGGCGCACGATACCAGAGCATGCCCTGGTTGTTCACTGCCAGGTTCCGGCGTAGGTTGTCCTGTATGGATTCACCTTTGCTGTCGCATACAACCAATGCAGCCTCACAAGCTGACGCATGTGCAGCAGATCATGTGCAACCCAAGAGACAAGAAAGTCCCCGGCCGTGATCCGTCCAAACCGGGCATCCCGGGCCTCGTCCCAGTTCGGTGACGAGAGACCTCTCAGCCAACCCAGTGATTCCTCCCGAGCGGTGAGAAAGCCCTCCAAGGTTGCTCCGAGATCCCGCTCGTTGTAGTTGCGCTTCGCCACCCAACCTTCGGGGTCGATGCCGGGCCAGGGTTCGTCGGGACGATGTAGGGTGAAGTCGATTCGAACCCGGAAATCCTCCTTCTCCTCATCGAGAAGGTGCGAAACGACCTCCAGCATTGACCAAGAGCTGGGATCGGGCTTCCAGCGCGCTTGATGATCGGAGATGCCTTCCACAAGAACACGTATGCGCTGCGCATCCTCGGCCATCTGTGATAGAAGGTGGTCAAAATCCATTTCTCGCTCCTCGAATACTAGATAGGATGTCGCTCAACAGTGATCTTGGAGCAGCTTCACAACATGGTACGTTGGCAAGCGCTGAATGTGAACTGTGCAGCCGCGCTTGGCAGAAGAGAGGTCCTCGCACCGCCGATGCCGCGACTACGCTACCTACCCTGCGCGCACTCCATTCGGCACCGGCATTTCGGGTACCGCGAGGACAGGAGTGATTCCATCCAGATAGCCCAGGTCGAACAGCATCCCTTCCGAGGCTTCGCCGGCCATCTTTCGTGGGGCCAGATTGACGACAAACAGGGCCTGCCTCCCCCTGATTTCGCTGGGGTTTTCGCGTTCCTGCTTTATGCCAGCGAGGATTGTCCTTGTGTGGTCACCGAAGTCCACGACGAGTCTAACCAATTTCCTAGAACCGGGGACATCATCAACCGACTCGATCGTGCCGACTCTGATATCCAGCTTCTCCAGGTCCTCTATGACAACGTTTGGCTTGACGGGTGCTGGTTCCATGATTCCTCCTGAATGCTCAAATCAAAAAGGGCCAACGTCGATTGCACTACAACTCCGGGACATGGTACGAAGACCATCGCGGCTTGCCAACTCCACTCCTGTCAGAATGTGCAGCGATGCTGGTTCACGTACTGGCAAGCGCATCCAAGGCGGATCTGCCTAGGACGTCCTCACTGTCCTTTTCTCCGACAGCGTTTCTCTGCCTTCTGCAACACATAGATGACCCAGGGAGCAATTCTTGTTTCATTCACCCATTCGTACGGCTCGTCTTCCTTGGCTAGCGGTTTGAGGGTTGCCAAGACGTCCAGACCGGCTTGCCGGTAGGTCTCTTGATACGCTTCATCCGACCACACGATATCCTCTACCGGTCGTCTATCCCCTACGTCTGTCATCACTATCTTTACCTTGTCTCCGCTTCTCGCGCACCTGTTCTCCGGATAATACCTGGTGGAGAACGACGCCCATTCGTGGGTGTATATCTGCGGTGCCGAGACGAGATTGATGATCCGTCCGTCGGCTTTCAGCAGTCGCCTCATTTCTGCAAGCAACCTGACCTTCTCTTCCATTGTCGGAACGTTGTCGAAGGTGAACACAGCCAGGGCAAGATCGTAGGCATTCTCTTGGAATTCGCTCAGGTCTCCCCCGTCAATGAGACGATAGTCCCCATCGGGATCGATCTGCCTTGCCTTCTCGATCATCTTGCCGGCAATGTCCACTCCGACAGCGTCGAAGCCGAGCCTCTGCAAGAATCTTGTGGAGCGTCCCGTGCCGCAGCCGATGTCTATCGCTTTGTTGCCTGTGACGTAGCGAGCGATGATTTCCGGCAAGTCCCGATACGCCAAGTAGAACGTGCCGGGGAACTCCAGCGCGGCGTAGGCGTCTGCACGCTCCGCGTCCTCATACACGTTGAGGTGATCCATGTCAGGCCAGGCTATCCAGGATGCGATCCAGGCTCTCCACGAGCTTTGCGATGTCCTTTACTCCTATGGTTAAAGGAGGGTAGAAGCGCAGAAGGTTCACGGAAGGGGAGACACCGACGATAATCCCACGCTCCAGTAGCCCGTCGCACACCGCGATGACGTCGGTTGGAGTGAGCTTCGGATCGAGTTCCACGGTGATCATCAGCCCTCGCCCGCGCACCTCACGGACTGCTTCGTGCCTCCTGGCAAGGTGCTTCAATTCGCGCAAGAAGTGGGTCCCAACTTCGGCGCTCCTCTGGACAAGTCCTTGTTCTCGGATGACCACAACGACCTCCTTGGCGATGGCACAGCCCACGGGGTCATTCTGATGAGACTGGACGTGCCGGAAGCATCCGGTCTCCAACCGTCCGATGATATCTGAATGAAGCACGACAGCGCTCACTGGATACCCGTTTCCTAAACCCTTGCCGAGAGCGACGATGTCGGGGCTCACATCGTAGTGCTGGAAGCCAAACCACGCTCCCGTTCGTCCCATTCCGGTCGTGATCTCGTTCACCATCAGGAAGCCTCCGCGCTCCCGCACGCTGTCTGTCAATGCACGAACAAGCTGCCTGGGTGGGAGTTTGACTTGACCGTGTGCATTGCCCGGCTCGAACACGAAGCCTCCGATCCGTTCGAACGGGACCTCTTCGATGAGGGGGCAATCCGGCGCGCACTCGCCTTCGTGAGAGCACGCATTGCAGGCCGTCCAATCGAAGAGCCACCACTCGCTGGGGTCCTTTCGCCCGGCGGATCCGTACGCGCCGAGATACGACTCCGCGAACGTGAGAAGGAGCGGCTGCTCTGTGACGTGGCGAAGCGCCTGTACCCCGAACTCGACCGCCTCGCTTCCCGAACACAGGAACGTGCACTTCCCGTCCCCGATCCCGGTCACGTCGAGAAGCGTCGCGGCCGCCTTCTCCGACAGGTCGCCGACGTAGTGAGGTCCCAGATGCTGGACCTGCTCGGTCTGCCGGCGGATGACCTGATTGATCCGAGGATGACCGTGCCCGAGTGCTGTGGCCCAATCCCCTGCTTCGAAGTCAACGTACTGCCGACCGTCCGCGTCGTAGAGGTAGCAGCCCTGCGCACGAACGATGTTCGGTCTGCTGTCGTTGCAGCAGCTGTACACGTAACTCACGGAGTCTCCTTGCCCGGCCGCTCCCTCGGGCGATTCAGTCGTCCTGCCTGCGCATCCGGGGCGGAAGCGACCAGTGTGAACGGACACCGAGGCATTCCACGCGGATGCAGTTATCCGACGAGCAGCCTGTGGGACCGATCGTTTGGTGGAGTCTCGCGACGGATCCCAGCGAACGAGTCGCGGCCCCTACCATCCGCGGATTGCCAATCGCTCCGATTCGGGAACGTCGCTGACGTTGATGCCGACCATCGCCTCGCCCAGGCCGCGGCTCACCTCGGCCAGGATCTTCGGGTCTTCGTAGTGGGTCACCGCTTGGACGATCGCGTGGGCCCGCTTGGCGGGATCACCGCTCTTGAAGATGCCACTTCCCACGAAGACCCCGTCCACACCCAACTGCATCATCAACGCCGCGTCGGCGGGGGTAGCGACCCCCCCGGCGGCGAAGTTGACGACCGGCAGAGCACCCAGTTCCGCCGTTTCCTTCACCAGCTCATAGGGCGCGCCGATCTCCTTGGCGTAGGCCATCATCTCCTCAGCAGCCATTGCGGTCAGTCGACGGATCTCCCCCAGCACGGCGCGGGCGTGGCGTACTGCCTCGACGACATCGCCGGTGCCGGCCTCGCCTTTGGTGCGGATCATCGCCGCGCCCTCGCCGATCCGCCGAAGCGCCTCGCCGAGGTTGCGGCAGCCGCAGACAAACGGGACCTTGAACCCCCACTTGTCGATGTGGTGTTCCTCATCGGCGGGGGTGAGAACCTCGCTCTCGTCGATGTAGTCCACTTCCAGAGCCTCGAGGATCTGCGCCTCGACGAAGTGACCGATGCGGCACTTGGCCATCACCGGGATGGAGACCGCTTCGATGATCTCCAGTATCTTCTCCGGGGCGGACATCCGCGCCACGCCGCCCTGCACGCGAATGTCGGCGGGAACACGTTCAAGCGCCATCACCGCGCAGGCGCCGGCCTCCTCAGCGATAAGGGCGTGTTCGGCACTGACCACGTCCATGATCACGCCACCCTTGAGCATCTGCGCCAGTCCACGTTTCACTTTGTCGGTACCCACTTGCTTGTCCATCTTCTGTTTCCTCCTTCATGAGATACGATGCAAACCTTTGTGCCTGAATCCTCTCTACCTCATCTCTTCCGAACCGCCGAAAGGACCGTGGTTGTCTCTTTTGGTCGTCACACGATGGGACCGCTCACCACCTGCCCTTCGGGCGTTAGTGTCGGCTGACGGAGCAACCGTCTTGCGACGGTGACGATCGTGGCGATCCCCTGTTCGATCGCCTGTTCGTCGGGCACACTGAAGTTGAGCCGGCAGACGTTGCGTGGGCCGCCGGTCGGGTACATCAAGGAGCCCGGTAGGAAAGCCACGCCCTGCTTCATCGTTTCTGCCAGCAGGTTCTGGACGTCCACCTGCTCGGGAAGCTGTAGCCACAGGAACATCCCGCCCGCTGGTACCGCCCAGCGCATCCCAGGCAGCCGGCGTTGCCGAAGCGCAGCGTCCATCGCCAAGCAGCGGGCCTTGTAGGTGTTGCGAGCCCGGTCGATCAGCTCCTCCAACCATCCCCGTTGCGCGAACTCAACCACCAGGTGCTGGCCGACCGTGTTCGGATGCAGTTCGGCCATCCCGTTTAGGAGCGCAGCCCGCTGCACCACGGGGCTCGGTGCAACCAGCCAGCCCACCCGTAATCCCGGCGCCAGGCTCTTGGAGAACGTGCTCAGGTACAGAACGTGGCCGTGCCGATCGAGCGCCTTGATCGGCGGCGGGGGCGGCTCGTCGAAGTGCAGATCGCCGAACGGGTCGTCCTCCACGATCGGCACCTGGTACTGCTGGGCCAGCGCCAGCAGCCGTTCCCGTCGTTTGAGACTCATCGTCGCGCCGGTTGGATTCTGGTAGGTGGGGACGGTGTAGATCAGACGAGGACGATAGCGGGCAAGCAGAAGCTCCACCCGCTCCACGTCCATCCCTTCCTCGTCCACCGGGACGCCGATGATGCGCACACCGCGGGACTGGAAGCATTGCAGCCCGACAAAATAGGTGGGCACTTCAACGAGCACCGTGTCCCCCGGCTCAACGAGCAGGCGCAGCAGCAGATCCAATCCGTGCTGGGAGCCGTTGACCATCGTCACGCCGTCGGGACTAATCTGAAGTCCGCGCTGTCGCGCGCGGGTGCAGATCAGCTCCCGCACGGCCGGGATCCCTTGCACCGGGCACGGACCGACAGCAGCCGCTCCAAGCTCTCCCACGACCGCCTCCCACGCCTGCGTGAGCCGCTCCGACGAAAGCAGGGTCGGATCGGGCACACCCAGGGCAAGGGAGATTACAATCGGCCTGCTGCCAAGCTGGCGGGAGAGCAGCTCGACCGGCTGAGCGTAGCGGGCGATCCGACGGCCCATCCCGCTGAAGCAGGCCGGCCAGGCGATCGGTTGGGCATCCGACGAGGCCGCTCCGCCAGCAACGACGGTGCCCCGACCGACGTGGCCCTGTGCCAATCCCTCGGCCTTCAGCTCGCTGTAGGCGCGAACGACTGTTGTTCTGGATACCCCCAGTGAGCGCGCCAACTCCCGCTCCGGCGGGAGTCGCTCTCCGCTCGGCAGGTCACCCTGGAGGATCTGCTGGCGCAAGAGGTTTCGAATCTGCACATACACCGGCGCCTTGCTGTCTGGATCCAGCTGTAGATGCGTCGTCTCTGACATATTGGCTCACTCCAATCGCATTCTAACCGACATTTCAAGATTGTAAAGGGCCAATTGGACTTATTACTGTCAGTCCAATTTGGACGAGACGGCCTGCTTGGAAGCCCATCGGTTTTCAGACCACGTGGGCCTGGGGAGGCCACCCTGATAGCACGTTGTCCCTCAGTAGCGGAGGTGTTCCTGGACCTCGTAATGCTGTGATCGCTGATCGAACCGTGCCAGATTCGCGCAATCATGCTCTTGCCTCCCGTGTTCGTAGATTGGAGTGTACCCAGCGATTGTGGGCTGAGGGGCTCGGCGGCAGCTCCAGCGGTGACTCCCTCTCTCCGGCTCAGTCCGTGCCGTAGACCTTCAGTGTCTCAACCTGCGCTTGCGGTGCCACAAGCAATACGTTGGCCGCAATGTCACCCAGATGTTCACCCACCGCCTCTTCCCCGATCCCCGGCGGTGCATATACCGTGAACAGAACCTGCTGCGTCCCCTCAGTGATCCGCGTTCGCTGGTCGGGGCCGTAGAGCACGCTCGAGATGACCCCTTCTGCGTCGGCGATCATCATATCGCCCGGCTTGAGCTGCTGCTCCTGGCCATTAAGCCGAATGTATCGCTCACTGCCCTCGGCGACATCAACCCCCACCGGCTTGTGGACGGCGGCCAGATCGTGTCCCGCGGTCAGCAGCAAGTTCTTCAGTTCGGCCACGAACATCGCCTCCACCAGCGCGGACACACTGGGAATGGATTTGCCCTTGAAGACGACCGACTCCAGTTGCAGCTGGACGTGATAGGTCTTCTTGAACTTCCTGTAGTACGCGTTGTACGCCTCTAGAACGGCAAGCGCCTTCAATCGAGCTTTATCGTAGCCGGCGTAGCGGGACAGAAGGTCCCTCTCCAATTCCTCTTTGCGCTTTTCAAGCGCGGTGTGACGCTGCGGGTTGACAACGTCGCGCATTGTCAGTATTCCGATCGCCGCCCCAGGATAGGCCGTCTTCCACTCCTCTGAGACTGTGAACACCTTCATAAGAGACCTCCGTTGGATACCCCACAGCTTGCTGGGGGGAGGAAAACGGAGATTCGCCGGAGGCGAATAGGCTTGTTGTTCTTACTAGCCACATGTGCTCTCACGAGGATAACCCCTCAACGTCGGAGACGAGCTCCGACGCTACGAAAAGATGGATGTA
>CAZMOL010000064.1:0-8952 GCA_964568045.1 uncultured Thermotogae bacterium | reverse complement strand
GTATGCGCACGTTTCTATGCCTTCCAATTGATTCGTCGTTGCGCAAAGCTATTGCCGAGCTATCCGTGCAGCTGCAGCAGATGGTTCACACCAGAGCCTCGTGGGTGCGATCGGAGAACTTCCACGTAACGGTTCGCTTCCTCGGAGAGATCGATCCAATGCTGACACTCGAACTCGAGCGGCTTTGTCGACCGATCACCAAACAGACTGCGTCGTTCGATCTTTCGATCGACCGGCTGGGCGCCTTCCCCTCGCCGCAACGTGCACGTGTGCTGTGGGCCGGAGGTGAGGCCCCTTACGAGTTTGCTACCTTCGTATCGGCCATCAATAAAGGACTCATGCAACTTGGCTTTCCCGAGGAACGCAAGAAGCCTGTCGCTCATGTCACGTTGGCACGCATTAAGGGACGAGCCGACCAGTCGATCGAGCGAGCGATCCGCTCTCTCAATGACCAACTTGGGTGGAGCCTACGAGTGAATAGACTCGTCTTGATGGAAAGCCGCCTTACATCACATGGAGCCGTCTACAACCCTTTGTTCACCCTTCCACTAGGAGACGGCGATGCCGTTTGAGTACCTCGATCACACGGCCGACGTTGGCTTGCGCGGAATCGGGGAAACGATTGAGGAAGCATTCAGCGAGGCAGCAAAGGCGATGTTCAACCTGATGGTTGACGTAGATCAAGTAACAGCAAAGCAATCACTCAAGGTACTTCGAAATGCAAGAACACCCGAACTGCTTCTCGTCGAGTGGCTATCTGAACTCCTGACTCAGAAGGACCTCACTGGCCTTTGTTTCTCGCGGTTTTGCGTGGACATCGCTGAAAAGCCGGATGGATTACGCCTTGAGGCAACGGCGTGGGGAGAGCCCCTTGATCTTTACCGTCACTGCGTGAAGCTTGAGGTGAAGGGCGTAACTTACTCCGGCCTGCACGTCGTACGCAAGGGCAAAGACTGGATCGCCCAATGTGTGGTCGATATCTAAAAGGAGCACCGATGAGAGAGGAACTCGCGCTGGAGCAGATTTCACCGGTAGAGTGGCTTCTTCCCATGAGTGGCGACATGAGAGTTCCCGGCCGGATATTCGCCGATGCCCAAACGATAGACCAGCTGCGCAAAGACGTCGCGGAAAAGAAGGAATGGAACGCTCTTCGCCAGGTGCGGAATGTGGCCTGTCTGCCGGGGATTGTCACCGCGGCGCTCGCCCTCCCCGACGTACACCCTGGTTACGGATTTCCAATCGGTGGAGTGGGCGCGTTCGACCTTGAAGAAGGGGTCGTCGTGGTGGGAGGAGTCGGCTTCGATATCAATTGCGGGGTGAGACTTCTTGCTGCACCTCTGCAAGGTAACGACCTTCCCGATATCCGCGAGAAGCTGGCTGACGACCTCTACCGCACCGTACCTGCCGGGCTTGGCTCAGAGGGAAAGCTCCGCCTCAAGATCGAGGAGATCGACCAACTTCTGCGGGAGGGTGCCCACTACGTGGTCAAGCGAGGTTACGGATTTGAGGAGGACCTGACCAGCATCGAGGAGACCGGAAAGATCGCAGGAGCCGATCCAGATGCAGTCAGTCGAGTCGCCAAGCAGCGACAGTTCAAACAGGTGGGGACCCTTGGCTCGGGAAACCACTACCTCGAGATTCAGGCTGTGGATGAGGTGCTTGACCCCGAGGCCGCAGGAATCTACGGTCTCGAGAAGGGCCAGATCACCATCTCGATCCACACCGGCTCCCGCGCTCTCGGCCACCAAATCGGACAGGACTACCTGAAAGACATGGAACAGGCAAGCCGAAAATACGAGATCCCCATTCGCGAGAAGGAGCTTGTGTGCGCACCCATTCGTAGTCCCGAGGGGAAGCGTTACCTGAGTGCAGTTGTTTGCGGCTCAAACTGCGCCTTCGCGAACCGTCAGGTGATCACCCACCTGGTACGCTCTTCGTTTGCACGAGTCGTTGGCATGGATAGCACGTCGATTCGTACCGTCTACGACATCGGACACAACAATGCCAAAATCGAACGCCACCAAGTCGATGGAGAGACACGTGAGTTGCTCGTCCATCGCAAAGGCTCCACGCGTGCGTTCGGACCAGGGCGGGAGGAGTCCCCGCCTGCCTACCGCCAAGTAGGTCATCCAATCCTCGTCGGCGGAACGATGGGAACCGTCTCCTACGTCATGCGCGGTACCACGCTCGGAATGGAGAAGGTTTTCGGAAGCGGGATCCACGGTGCAGGCCGCGCCCTATCGCGCAAGAAAGCCGCCAAGAAGTACTGGGGCGAGAACATAAGGGAAGAACTGGCCAAGGGTGGGATCACCCTCCGCGCCCACAGCCTCCGTGGGATCGCCGAGGAGGCGCCCGGTGCCTACAAGGACGTCGAACTTGTGGTTCAAACAGCCACCGAGGCAGGGATCACTCGGCCGGTGGTGAGGCTGCGCCCGATCATTGTGATCAAGGGCTAAGCACGCCGCGGGAGAATGCACGCGTATGTCGGACGATTAGCCGCGCCGACTTGCGTGGGTCGTGCTTGACGGTTGGCTTTCCCTCCAACTCGATGGTTCCCAACAGGTCAGCGCGAATAGCTTGCAGGTCGTATCTATTGTCCTCTCCCAGGTCGTCCTTCACCGGCTCGGCAGACTCCTCCAAGTACCCCGCGAGTAAGGCCTCGCCCGGAAGGGCGGTGTTGATAATAACGCTATCGAAACAACGAAGAGAGATGTACTCGTTGAGAATCCGCAAGTGATCGCAGAGGGTGAACGCAGTGGTTTCTCCGGGTTGTGTCATCAGGTTCGCCACGAGCAGCTTCTCCGCTGCCGCCTCCTCAATTGCTGCAGCAATCCCCTCTACCAACAGGTTGGGGATGAGACTCGTATACAAACTCCCCGGTCCAAGTAGAATGAGGTCAGCATCAGCAATCGCCTCCAATGCACGACTGTACGGATCGACGGATTGAGCAGAAAGCGCAATCCGCTCGATCCGGCGAGGGTCGGCTGTTATTCGGCTCTCGCCCTCCACCCATTCTCCATCTGCCATCTGTGCGATGAGGTGAGTCTTGGCAAGAGTTGCTGGAAGGACACGGCCGCGAACATTGAGGATAGTACACATCTCCTCAATTGCTCGGTCAAACCCGCCGGTTGCCTGTTCCATTCCCACCAGAAGGAGGTTTCCCAAAGAGTGTCCATCGAAGTCGGATGTCCCGCGGAACCGGTGCTGGAAGAAACGCTCAATCCGTCTCTCGTCTTCAGCAAGGGCAAGGATACAGTTACGAACATCGCCAGGGGGAAGCACATCCAGTTCGGCCCGCAGGCGTCCTGAACTACCGCCATCGTCCATCACCGTCACCACGGCGGTAAGGTTTGAGGTCACCTCCTTCATGCCCCGCAGCAAAGTAGACAGCCCGGTCCCTCCTCCGAATGCGACCACGTGAGGAGCTTTCTCCAGAACGCGAGTCCGGTAGATAAGATCCGAAGGCTTTTCTTCCTTAAATGGGGCAACACCCCGGGCCACGGAGCGCACCAGCCGCGAGACCCCCACAGCAAATCCAGCAATCCCAACAAGAAGAGACAGGCCGATTAAAGCGAATCGAGTAACCTCACTTTCCGGCACAAAACGGTAGACCTCTCGAATTCGTTCTTTTCCCACAACCTCAAGCAGGGCAAAGACAACAAGAGCCATTGAGAGAAGAGCAAGGAAAGCCCAACGCTTTACCCGCATCCCTGGGTAGAGCCACCTCAAGCTCCCCCGCAGGTGTAGATTCATCCTCACACTCCATTTCGAAACCGGACCGCTCCCTCACCAAGGAGTACTTCCAACCCCTCCTTGAGTGCAAGCGATGGGACCACGGTAAAGCCCTTTCCCGCTATCACTTCGACGTATGCTCCCTCATCCTCTACGTGGAACAGGACCGGCGCCTCGCCAGGATGTTGCTGCAACACAGACGACAAACTCTTAAGCCATTCCGGATCGAGCTGCTTTCCTTGCACTGTTAGAGTAACGGAAAGCGGAGTTCGAGTTGCGAGCTTTTCTAGCGGGAACACCTCCTCAACCACGAAGTTGCGCGCGCCGTTGCGATCACTTGCGGTGATGAGACACCCCAGAAGCTGGTCTTCGACCAGCAACCCGGATGCACCGTCCAGCACCCTCGGAAAGATCGTGACCTCAAGTTCCGCAGTCCCGTCCTCCAGTGAAACAAAGGCCATCTGATCGCCATTTCTTGTGGCGATCCTGCGAATCTTCTTGACCCGTCCACCTACGGTTGCACTCCTTTCCACATCGATTGCACTGGCCTGAGAAAGAGGTGTGCAGTAGTGAGCAAGGGTAGCACGATGGCTGTCCAGCGGGTGGGCACTGACGTAAAGACCGAGAAGTTCCTTCTCGAAGCGGAGGAGGTCAGCTTGAGGGAACTCCTCCTGCGAGGCCGGAGGCTCGGGAATTGTGAGGTCGAAGCCCTTAAAGAAGGATTGCTGTCCGCTTCTTCGTTCCCGCGATGCAACCTGCATCAGCTCCAGTCCTTCCGAGAGTCTCAAAAGAAGGTCACGGCGCGACGCACCCAGGCTGTCGAACGCGCCTGCCTTGATCAGCGCTTCCAACGCTTCCCGGTCGCCTCCCTCTCCGTCAACGTGGCGGCAAAGGTCGAAGAAAGAAGCAAACCCGTCGCCCCTCGCAGCTAGAATTGCCTCAATCGTCCCATCTCCGACGTGCTTGATGGCCCCCAGCCCGAAACGGATTCGACCTTCGCCGACAGGTGCAAAATCGCGCTCGCTCTCGTTGATATCCGGCGGGAGAACCTCAATTCCCATCTCACGGCAGTCGCCGATGTACTCGGCGACTTTGTCCGAATCCCCTTGTACGCTGGCAAGTAGGCCCGCCATAAATTGTGTCGGATGATTCGCCTTCAGGTATGCAGTCCAGTAAGAGACAAAAGCGTACGCAGTCGCGTGAGCTTTATTGAATCCGTAGCGGGCAAACTTCTCCATGTCCTGAAACGTTTGGACTGCCAACTCCTGGGGAATGCCGTTCGCACTGCAGCCCGCGATGAACTTCTCGCGCAGGCTGCTCATGATGTCCTTCTTCTTCTTTCCCATTGCTTTTCTCAGGATGTCCGCCTCAGCAAGGGAGAATCCCCCGAGCTTCTGGGCGATCAGCATGATCTGGTCCTGGTAGATGGGAAGCCCGTAGGTGTCCTCAAGAACCTCCTCTAGATCCGGATGGGGATAGGTCACCGGCTTGCGGCCGCTGCGCCTCGCAACGTAATCATCTGTCATCCCACTTTCCAGCGGACCGGGACGATAGAGGGCAAGAAGAGCGATCAGATCGTCGAAACGATTTGGGAGAACCCGCTCAATGAGTCCCTTCATCCCAGAACTTTCAAGCTGAAAGATCCCCGCGGTGTGCCCTTGTTGGATCAGCGCAAACGTCTTTTCATCATCAAGGGGAATGCCTTCTACGTCGATATCAATACCTGCCCGTTTCCGCAGGTTGGAGCAGGTTTCGTCCACCAGAGTGAGATTTCGCAAGCCGAGGAAATCGAACTTCAACAACCCCGCGGCTTCCACATCACTCATGTCAAACTGGGTAACCACCTCTCCGTCCGTGAGGCGCATCAGCGGCACATGACGAATCAACTCGTCGGCAGAGATTACTACTCCTGCCGCATGGGTTGAGGCATTGCGGGTCAGGCCCTCCAGGCGACAGCCGATATCGACAAGCTTGCGCACCTCCTCATCTGTTTTGTACAGGGTTTTCAGCTCAGCTACCTTCTCAATCGCAGTCCGCAGCTGGTATCCGTAAGGAATCAGTTTGGCCAGTCGATCGGTCTTTCCGTAGGGAACTCCCATAACGCGCCCGACGTCTCGAACCACACTGCGTGCGGCCATGCGGTCAAAGGTTGCGATTTGAGCCGTTCGCCGTGGACCACCGGGAACATCGTACTTCTCTCGAACGTACTCAATCACCCGATCACGGCCCTTGGCACAAAAGTCAATGTCGAAATCCGGCATGCTGATCCGATCCGGATTGAGAAATCGCTCGAAGATCAAGTTGTACTTCAGGGGATCAACGCTGGTGATGCCAAGACAGTAGGAGACGAGACTCCCCGAAGCGGAGCCGCGACCGGGGCCTACCGGGATGCTGCTTTCCCGAGCAAAACGAACGAAGTCCCAGACGATGAGAAAGTAGGTGGCGTAGTTCATCCGCTCAATAACCGCAAGCTCCCTGTCGAGCCGTTGCCTCACCTCATCGCTCAGAGTTCCAAAGCGGCCCTTTGCCCCATCGTACGCAAGCGTGCGCAGGTGAACATCCGGTGTTTCCACTCCTGGCGGAAGCTCGAACGGCGGGATCATCGTGGTGCCCAACTCAAGCTCTAAGTTGCATCGCTCGGCAATCACAAGCGTGTTTTCGATCGCCTGTGGAAACTGCGCAAACAGTTCAACCATCTCCTCGTGGGTGCGGAAATGGTATCCTTCGCCGTCAAAGGTCCGCCGGTCAGGTTCGGAAAGCTTCTTGTTGGCGCGAATATTCAGCAGGACTTCATGAGCCAAACGGTCCTCCGGGTGCAGGTAGTGAATATCGTTAGTCGCCACAAGCGGCAAGTCCGAACTCTGTGCAAGTTGAACAAGTTGTTCCTGCAGGAGCCGTCCTCGTTGCGTTCCATGATCCTGGAGCTCGATGTAGAAGTTCCCCTCTCCAAAGATCTCGGCGTACTCTTGCGCCGCGGCTTGGGCCTCCTGTTCGCGACCGGCGGCGAGAAGGCGCGGTATCTCCCCACTTTCGCAGGCAGATAGAGCGATCAGCCCAGCGTGATAGCGCCTGAGAAGATCCTTGTCAGCGCGAGGCTTGTAGTAGAAGCCTTCGGTGTGGCTCCGGCTGACAATAGCAAGAAGATTCTGATACCCCTGCCGATCAGCAGCCAAGAGAACCAAATGGAAGTACTTCTTGCCGAGGTACGCTCGTCGCTCGTGTCGGTCACCCGGAGCAAGATAGATCTCTACTCCGATAATCGGCTTAATCCCGCGTTTCTTCGCCTCCCGATAGAACTTGATGACTCCGCTCATCATCCCGTGGTCGGTGAGAGCCAACGCGTCCATCCCGCAGGAAGCAGCGCGTTCGAGGAGAGCAGGAATCTTGCAGGAGGAATCCAGGATGCTGTACTCAGAATGTGTGTGTAGGTGAACGAAAGTACCCGCCAACAGTCTCAATCTCCCTCTACGAAGATGACCTTCTCTTCGTCCGGTTTCACCAAGCCGAGCAGCTCTCGCGCCTTCTGTTCAATCGTCTCGGGGTCATCCTTCAAGGCAAGCCGTTCACGCAACTCCTCCTGGGCAGCAAGGGCCTGTCTCTCCTGTTGCACGAGAACAGACAGCTCACCCTGAAGCCTTCGCAACTCGAAAAACCGGCCGAGGAAAAGAGAGGTAAGCAAGCCAACAACGGCAAGCAAGGCAAAACACCAAATGTGAAGCCGCGTTTTGCGCGGATGACGCTCCCTCGCAGAATACCTGCTTGCGCGTGCCCGCATCTTTCCCTCACCCTCACAAACCTATGAAGACTTCTATCGTCAGGGATGAAATCGCAGTGGCCAACCGGACAATTCCAGCTCGTACGTCTCCTCTATTCGGAGGAGCCGATTGTACTTGGCCACCCGTTCGCTACGGGAGATCGATCCACTCTTCAGTTGCCCGCATGCTGTGCCGGTTGCCAGATCGGCAATCGCCGTATCCTCGGTCTCTCCGGAGCGATGAGAGACCACACAGGTATAGCCGGCGAAGTGCGCCATGTCCATCGTGGCCAACGTTTCAGAGAGGGTCCCAATCTGATTCAGCTTGATTAGGATCGAGTTGGCAATTCCGGCATCAATCCCGTGCCGGAGACGCTCCGGATTGGTGACAAAGACATCGTCTCCCACAATTTGGACTTTGCCACCGAGTCGCTCGGTAAGAAGCGTCCAGCCCGCCTCGTCCTCCTCAGCCAGGCCATCCTCGATGGAGACGATCGGATACGCGGAAACCCACTCTTGGTAGATGTCAACAAGCTCCTCTGCGGAGAGTTTCGCGGTGTTCCCCCCGATGGTGAAGCGGTACGTCCCTTTGTAGAAGCTGGTCGCTGCGGCATCGATCGTCAGCGCGATGTCCTCACCGGGACGATAACCACTCTTCTCAATTGCCTCAACAAGCAGAACCAAAGCTTCCCGGTTGTCGCCAAGGTCGGGCGCAAAACCACCCTCATCACCAACCGAGGTAGAAAGCCCCTTCTCTTTCAGAACACCTTTCAGGGTGTGGAAAACCTCGGAGCAATAGCGGACCGCATCGTGGAATGTTGAGGCCCCAATTGGAATCAGCATGAACTCCTGGATGTCAACGTTGTTGTCGGCGTGCTGGCCTCCGTTTAAGACATTCATCATCGGAAGCGGAAGACGGGGTTCCCCAGCACCGGACAGATAACGGAAGAACGGAATACCAAGACTGGCTGCAGCCGCGCACGCCGTCGCCAGTGAGACCCCCAGCAGCGCATTTGCTCCCAGTCGGCTCTTGTTCTCCGTGCCATCGAGTTCAATCAGAAGTCGGTCGATCTTGCCTTGAGCAAGCGCGTCCTGACCAATGAGCGCAGGAGCAATCTCCTCCATCACATTGCTTACAGCCTGGCTGACCCCGCGACCGTGAAATCGCTCATTGTCCCCGTCCCGCAATTCCAGGGCTTCGTTCTTTCCCTTAGAGGCTCCCGAGGGGACTGCAGCCCGGCCGAAGCCGCCGTCATCAAGAAACACGTCTACTTCTACCGTTGGGTTCCCACGCGAGTCGATGATCTCACGTGCTTCAATATCTTCAATCAGTCCCATCCGTTCCCCCTCGGAAAAGTATCGTGACGAGTATAATCATCCGTCTTCAACCGGACAACGCCAAGGACAATCGTCTGCGGAACTCTATAGAGAACAAAGAAAAACGGGGCCGATCGCTCGGCCCCGTT
>CAZMOL010000063.1:0-8957 GCA_964568045.1 uncultured Thermotogae bacterium | reverse complement strand
AAAGGTAACGGGCGATCCGTTCGATCTCGTCCGGCGGACAGCCGTGCATGGTGGAGAGGGTGACGTTGTCGGTAATACGAGTCGAGATCTCAACATCGGCGAATTTGGGAAAGTGCTTTTGCAGGATCTCCTGGATGTTAGCAATCTCTGAGGAGGCATCCTCCAGATGGTCCATGAACTGTTTCATGGACTCGCTTTCAATGCCTTCCAGATTGTAGCCGACGCTCATGTTAAAGACGGTGCCAAAAGGGGCCTTCCCCTCGAGGCCGAGCAGTCGACGCAGAACGTGGATCAACACCCACGCCTTGATGTATTCGTCCACGGACTGGTCCAGTTTCAGTTCCTGTGACCATTCGACGTTGTACCCTTCATCCTCCATGTCGATGCACGGACGGGGGATTTCTAGCTCATCCGCGATCTGAACGGTTTTGAGCTCGATGAAGCGGGCACCAGAAAGCCATGCACAGAGAATGTTTTGGGCAAGCTGGGTGTGCGGCCCTGCCGCAGGGCCGATGGGAGTGGCCAAGTGGTGTCCAAGAAAATCCTCGATTGTATAGGGTGCGGCTGGCTTGGGCGCATAGAACAGTGAGCGGTGAATTCCGAAGATGGAGTGGTTGGTTTCAAGCTCTTTCAGGATCCAGCTTAATAGAATCTCAAACGGAAGGGGATTCATTTTATCCGACATGCTCTACCCTCTGTAAACGTGAAAAAGGCGATTGCCAAAAGGTGCGGATCCTCATTTTCAGACGATGCGCTTCCATAACGTTTTTGCTTGTTCTCTGGCGTGCGCATAGGTTGCCTCCTCATCGAGGTTGAGAAATCGTCCATCCCTCAAGATCATTCGTCCGGCGACGAAAAGTTCCGAGACGTGCAATGAGTGCACCGAGATTCCGAACAGCAAATGGCCAAGCACGTTGTCTGCGGTGAGCGGCGTCGGCGGGGTGTAGTCAAGCAACGCGAAGTCGGCTGGGTAGCCGGGGGCGATCTGTCCGGCCGTGATTCCGAATAATCGCTCGACGATGTCTGTGTTGTTGTTGAAAAGGAGACGCTGCAGCGCCAAGAAGGGAGCAGCGAGTGGATCTGCCTGGGAGTGCTTTTGCAGAAGTCCGGCAGTGAACAACTCTCCAAGCATGTTGGCCCCAAGGCCGTCGGTTCCCAGGCCCGTGAGAACGTCACGCGACAAGAAGCCGTCCAGGTCAAAGGTGCCGACCGCGTTGTTCATGTTCGAGCGCGGATTGTGAACAACGATGGCGTCGCGCTCCCCAACCAGATCTTTCTCTTCTTCGTCCAGATGGAGACAGTGAACGAGAATCGAGTTTGGGCGGAGAAGGCCAAAGTGATCCAGCCGCTCGATAACGCGCATCCCGTGCTTCGCTGAGCACTGCGTTTCGTCTTCTGGGCCTTCAGCAACGTGAATATGCACGCCGGCGTCCTCCGGCAGTTGTTCGGCCACGCGGTTGAGCGTTTTGTCAGATAGGGTGAATGAAGCGTGGAGCCCAAACTGAGCGGCACACCTTTTGTTCTCAGGCGTAATGGTGTTGATCAACCGAAGGTTCTCCTCGATCCCCTCATCGCGAAAGGTGGGGCCGTCGCGATCGGAGACCTCGTAGCAGAGCGCCGCTCGGAGCCCGACTTGGCTGCAGACCGCATCGTGCAACGTGTTCAGGGATCCAGGAATAGCGTGAGGGCTGGCGTGGTGATCAATGAGGGTGGTTACCCCACAGCGCGCCGCTTCCATTGCTCCGATGAGGGCGCTGGTTCGGACTGAGTCGGCGTCGAGGTCCTTGTCCAACCGCCACCACAGCTGCTCCAGAATCTGCGTGAACGATGTTGGTGAGAAGCCAGGAAGGCTCATTCCGCGGGCGAGGCTGCTATAGAGATGGGTGTGGGCGTTGATCAGGCCCGGAATGGCCAGCTTGCCTCTTCCATCGACGCGTTCGATGGAGGAAGGGATTTCAACGGCGGCGGAGTCTTTGGGCAGGACTGCCTCAATCGTCTCCCCATCGATTAGAATCGTCCCATCTTCAATCACGCACCCCGCGCCGCCCCAGATCCTCGCACCTTCGATAAGGAACCTCATTGCGTCTCCCATCTCCGCTGATTGCGTCTGACTATAGCCGAGGGCCGATCGCCAGACAACCAACAGCTTTTGGTTCTCCCACCAAGTTAAGGCTGGCCTGCTTTCTGTCTTGTTGAGCCCACACTTGACGGTCCCGGGATTTGCCCGTAAGATACAGTATGGTGCCCAGTGAAGCTGCATGGAAAGCCACTCTAGCAGGCAAAAGGAGCACACTGGGTACGACAATCGGTTTTGGTGAATGTCTCGCCGTTCTTACTCAAACACCTTCCAAACCGATTCCCGATGTCGTTTCAGGCGCGCGTGGGATCCAGGATTTCTTTCGGTGGGGAAGGTCTTTGTGCAGCTTGTTCATGATGTCTTCGTTACGGGTTGAAGAGTTCCACGAACACGCGTTGGTGTCCGAGATTCTACCACCTTGCCTGGTACAGAGGGTGTTGGAGGTGGCCTTTCCAGGCTTAAACGAGCTTTCGTGATTCGCCGGGTTTGAATGAGCGTGAAAGAGGGGGGACGATGGTACAGAGAGTGACACTTGAACCGTCTCGGAGCCTGATGGAGTTTCGACTCCTTCCACGGCTCACAACGGTTGACTCAGCCGTTGATCAGATTTGTTTGAACATCCCGCTGGTGTGGGCTAGAGGAGGTCAACGCGAAATCCGACTAAAAACCCCGCTGGTGGCTGCGGCGATGCAATCGGTGTCAGGACCTGCCATGGGGATTGAACTGGCCAAACTCGGGGGCGCGGCGTTCATCTTTTGCTCTCAATCTATCGAAGCTCAGGCAGAGATTATTACCAAGATCAAGAGCCACAAGGCCGGTTTTGTGAAGCCTCTTACGGTCTCGCCAAAGACAACCGTGTACCAGATTGAGACGATTAAGCAAGACAAAGGCTTCTCCACCTTTCCTGTAGTATCTGAGGATAACGTCTTTCTAGGGCTGATTACTCAGAGGGATTACGATGCGCAAGCGCACGGCCAGCTCTGCGTGGTTGACCGTATGATTCCTCGAAACAGGCTTGATGTTGCTGTCGACGTGACCGATCTAAAGGAGGCCCATGCCCAACTTGTGGAGAGTCACCAATCGGTTCTTCCAATCGTGGACGAAGCAGATCGGCTTTCCTACCTGGTTTTTCGCAAGGACGCCCAGGATCAGGTGAACAATCCCAATGAGGTTGTGGATGATAAGAAACGGTTATTGGCGGTGGCCGCGATCAACACGCACGACTACGAAGAGCGCGTCGCCGCGCTGGTGACCTCCGAGGTCGACGCAGTGGCCATCGATTCCTCCGATGGGCACTCCGTCTACCAGCAAGAGACGTTGAAATGGATCCATGGAAATTATCCCGATCTTCCTGTTATCGGAGGGAACGTCATCACCGAGGATGGATTCGACTTTTTGATGGAGGCGGGGGCGCAGGCCGTGAAAGTGGGCATAGGCGGAGGATCCATTTGTATCACTCAGGAGCAAAAGGGTACCGGACGGGGGCTGGCCACCGCCCTCATGAAAGTGTGTGAAGCCCGTGATCGCTATTTTCGAGAGACGAAGCGGTACATTCCGATCGTCGCGGATGGGGGGGTCACAACGTCGAAGGATGTGGTCGTTGCCTTGGCGCTCGGTGCCGATTACGTCATGATGGGTCGATACTTCGCCCGCATGGAGGAGTCTCCAACGGAAAAGGTTCAGATCAACAACCACATCATGAAGCCGTACTGGGGAGAGGGATCAGCACGGGCAAGGCAGTGGAGTGGAATCCGGTACTATCACGATAATTTCGCTGAGGGGGTAGAAGGATTTGTGGAATATGCGGGCAAGCTGGGGGACAACCTTGATCAGATGTTGACCAAGATCAAGGCCGCGATGTCCTCGTGTGGCTGTGCCTCGATTCAGGAGCTCCATGAAAACGCTGAGCTTGAGCTGGTATCGCCTCTTGCCATTCGGGAAGGGCAAGTGCACGACATCGTCCAGGCGGGGAGTGAGGCAGGGGGCAGTTTGAGGAAGTGGAGCAATTAGGTCGGTATCAGCCGAAGAGGCGGCTGGTGGGTGCGTTGTGTAGTACCTTTTGTCGAAGATGAGCGGAGCAGCTTGTACTCGTTGTTTTGTCAGAGGGATCTTAACAAACCGGCAGATTCTTAGAGGAGGGGGATTGTGGAGTCTAGCCCGGGTGGCGTGAACCTCGATCTCGGGAACGCCTGTTCCCGCAAGGCCTTGTCCTGGGCGAAAAAAACGTTCTCAAATCGTTCGGGGAAACCAGGCGCGCCCGCGCTCGGCCTCGAAGAAGCCTTTGCTGCGATTCTAGACTTCGGTGCGGTCAAGATTGCCGTCACCTCGGACGGCATCGGAACAAAGATTGAACTGGCGGAACGGATGGAGACGTACGAGACACTGGGGTTTGATCTCGTTTCGATGGTGGTGGACGACTTGGCCGCGATCGGCGCACATCCGGTTGGGATCTCCAACATTCTCGATGTGGATGTCCTCGATGAGGGGATCGTCGATCGCCTCATGAAGGGGCTTCACGACGCGGCGAACGTTGCCGGAATTGCGGTCACCGGGGGTGAGATTGCGCAGCTCGGTGACCGCATTCGCGGGTGGGGAGAGCGGATGCATTTCAATTGGTGCAGCACGGGAATCGGCGTGCTCCGGGAGGGAACCCGTTTTGCGGACGGCTCCCGCATCGCTTCAGGAGACGTCATTCTGTCCCTTGCCAGCCGCGGCCTGCGTAGCAACGGGTTCACCCTCGCCCGCAACATCCTCCAGGAGGCCTACGGAGACGATTGGCACAACACGTCGTTCGATGAACAGACGAGCTGGGGGCAGACGTTACTCACTCCCTCACGGATTTTCGCACCCGCAATTCGCCGATTGGAAGATCGCGGAGTCCCGATTCACGGAGTCGCTCACATTACCGGTGGCGGGATCCCGGATAACCTGGCGCGAGTTTTGGCTCCCAATCGGCTTGGGGCCGCACTGGACACGCTCTGTCCTCCGCACGCGGCGATGCGCCGACTTCAGGAACTGGGAGATGTTTGCGAAAGCCACGCCTACCGGCAGTGGAACATGGGCAATGGGATGTTGGTTGTCATTCCGAAAGCGCAGGTTGGGCCGGCTCTTTCGAGCATGGACGACACAGGCTATGAAGCGCAGGTTGCGGGGTTTGTCACGGAAAAACCGGCGATCACCATCCGCTCAGCCGGCTGTAGGCCTCAGTTGCTCACCTACGTTGTGAAGGACGGTCGTTCAGTAAGGAAACCGGGGTAGAAGATCGCGCCATCGCTATCGATGAGTAAACGGGATTTCAGTGAAACGGAGCCGAACGTGTCAACCATCCAGGTTGTGTTCAGAGACGGAGTAAAGGACGTCATGGGGGAGCGCCTGGCAATCGAGGCGGCCAGGTATCTGGGTATCGACACCGGCCGTGTCCGAAGCTCCAAACTGTACACGCTACTGACGCCGCTTACCGACGAGCAACTGCGGCAGTTCGCCACACACGGTCTGAAAGATCCCGTGCTTCACGAGGTTCACGTCAACTCGGTCTACCATCCGCGGGGATTCCGTTCGTATATCGCGGTGGGCAAGCGCCCTGGAGTGACGGACGATGAGGGCGCGTCGGCGCAAAAGAGCCTGGGAGATGTGCTCGGAATCACGTTGGACGGTGAGACCCAGCGGATATTCACCCGTGACGTCTTCTACCTCGAGCATCATCTCGATGAGACTGCAGTAAGAAGGATTGCCGAAGAGCTGCTGGGAAATGTCTTGATCCATCACTTCGACTGCGGCGAGATTTCTGCGTGGGTGGATTACATCCCACAGGTCAAGATCGCAGCTGATTCCACGACGGAGTTTGTAAACGTCTTTGTCCCGGACCAAGAACTGGACCGGCTCTCCAGAAAGCGGGTTCTCTCCCTCAACTTGCCGGAGTGGCACGCGATTCAAGGCTACTACCGCGATAAAGCGGTGGTCGGGAAGCGCGAGGCAGTCGGGCTTTCTCCATTGCCGTCCGACTGCGAGCTCGAGGTGTTCGCCCAGACGTGGTCCGAACACTGCAAGCACAAGGAGTTCAATGCGCTCATTCACTATACGGATCTCGATACCGGAGAGACGAAGCAAGTGGACTCCCTATTCAAAACCTACATTCAAGGCGCGACCGAGACGATCCGAAGCCGGCTGGAAACAGCCGGTCAACAATGGCTGGTGAAGGTCTTCAGTGATAACGCCGGGGTCGTCCGAATCGACGATGAGCACTTGTTTGTCTGGAAGGTCGAGACCCACAACACGCCCTCGGCGCTCGACCCTTATGGTGGAGCGCTCACCGGGATCCTCGGCAACAACCGGGATCCACTAGGGACCGGGCGAGGAGGAGGGAGGCTACTGTTCAACACCAATGTCCTCTGTTTTGCCCCACCCTCTTATACGCGGGAACTTCTCTCAGGCCAATTGCCTCCCAAGCGGGTCTTTGCCGGGGTGAGAAACGGCATCGAGGATGGAGGGAACAAGTCCGGCGTGCCCACAGTCAACGGCGCGATCGTCTTCGATGATCGCTACGCAGGAAAACCGTTGGTCTACTGTGGGACCGGTTCGATTATGCCGGCCTCCTATCAGGGGAAAAACGCGTGGGAGAAGGAGATTGCAGAGGGTGACCGGATCGTCGCGGCTGGAGGCCGGGTCGGGGTGGACGGCATCCACGGGGCGACGTTCTCTTCAGCGGAGATCGACGAGAATTCCCCACGCTCCGCAGTCCAAATCGGAAGCCCCATTACCCAGAAGCTCTTGTCTGATTTTCTTGAGGTCGCCTGTGAGAAAGGCCTTGTTAAATGCTGCACCGACAACGGTGCAGGGGGACTGTCCTGCTCGATCGGAGAGCTTGCCACAATCAGCGGCGGTGCTACGGTGCAATTGGCCGCTGTGCCACTGAAGTACTTGGGGATCAAACCCTGGGAAATCTTCCTCTCCGAATCGCAGGAACGAATGACCTTGGTGGTCGAAGAGGAGAAGCTGGAGCTTCTTTTCCACCTTGCCGCGGAGCACGAGGTTGAGGTCACCGATATTGGCCGGTTTACCAGCACGGGCGTTCTTGAGGTTCACTACGGCGAGACGCTGATCGCTTACCTCGATCTTGATTTCCTCCACAACGGGGTCCCCCGAAAGACGCTTGATGCACAGTGGAAAAGGCCCCGATTGACCGAGCCAAAGCTTCCGATGGAGCTTGATTACAACGACATTTTGCTAAGGCTAATGGGTAGTTTCAACATCTGCTCCCGCGAGAGTGTCATCCGTCAATACGACCACGAAGTGAAGGGCAAGACCATCATAAAACCGCTGATGGGACCCCGTGGAACCGCACCTCAGGATGCAGCGGTAATGCGCATCGGGCTCGACGGTTATCAGGGAGTGGCCATCTCCAACGGAATTATTCCGCGCTACGGGGATATCGATCCGTATGCGATGTCCGCGGGTGCGTTCGACGAGGCCGTACGCCAGATCATCGCTGTGGGTGGAAGGCTCCCGGATCTGCAGACCAACAGTGGCCCGTTCTGGTCAGTCAACGACAACTTTTGCCTTCCCGATTCAGTTTACGATAAAAGGACCAACCCCGATGGGAAGGTCAAGTTGGCCCAGCTCGTGAGGATGTGCGAGGCGCTCTACGATATGGCGACCTTCTACAACATCCCGCTGACATCGGGCAAGGACAGCATGAAAAACGATTTTCGAGCGGACGGGGTGAAGATCTCCGTTCTTCCCACGGTGCTCTATTCGATGGTTGCCGGAATCGATGACGTCCGAAACACTGTGACCAGCGAGTTCAAGGCTGCTGGCGATCTCATCTACCTGGTAGGGAAGACCTACGATGAACTGGGCGGATCGGAATTCTACCGTCTGTTCGGCGAGCTGGGAGAAAATGTGCCGGTGGTGAGAAAGGAGGAAGCCAGGGAACGATACCGTAAGGTGATGGCTGCCAACGGTCGAGACCTACTGGAATCGTGCCACGACCTGTCCGACGGGGGTCTGGCAGTGGCACTGGTTGAATCCGCGATTGGGGGTGACTTGGGCATTGTGGTAGAACTTGGGCTCAGTCTCGCTGACAACCTGTCTGTGCCGCAAGATCCAAGTCTTCCCGCTACGTCCTCGCAGCCGCTCACGCTGGAGGATCACAGGATGCTTCGCATCGGGCTCTTCTCCGAGTCCCACTCGCGATTTGTCGTTTCTGTCCGGCCGGAAAACAGGGAACCATTCGAAGCTCTCGTGGGCAAAGCTGCCACGTTTTTGGGCCGAGTGACTCCTCGCAAGCAGGTGGTAATGACGTGGCATGGATACCCGGTTATTGATATTGAACTGGAGCGCCTCAATGAGGCGTGGAGCACGGGTTTAGGGGATTGAAAATGAGCGAGGTACGCGCACTCGTCATCACGGGATTCGGAATCAATTGCGAGGAGGAGACGGCGGCTGCCTACCACCTTGCCGGTGCAGAGGCCGATATTGTACATCTCAACAGCATCTTACATGGAACGTGCTCGATCCACGATTACGATGTTCTCACCCTTCCGGGAGGGTTTTCGTTCGGCGACGACCTCGGTGCAGGCAAGGCGTTGGCCAACAAGCTGCGCTACAGAACGCTTCCGTCTGGGCGATTGTTCTTCGATGAGCTTTTGGCCTACATTCGTGGGGGCAAGTTTATTCTCGGCATCTGTAACGGATTCCAAGTCTTGGTCAGAATGGGACTGCTCCCCAATGTCAGCGGGGACTACGAGCAGGAAGTCACGCTCACGACCAATGCCTCCGGCCGATTTGAAAATCGGTGGTGTCACTGTGCGTCCCTTCCTGCCGGGGAAACCCCGTTTTTGAAAGGCATTGATGTCATCTCGCTTCCAGTGCGCCACGGTGA
>CAZMOL010000062.1:0-9123 GCA_964568045.1 uncultured Thermotogae bacterium | reverse complement strand
CTTAGAGAAAGGCAAATCTTCTAATGAGATTACTATGAAGCACCTGGATCTTCCTAGACTGTTCTCTGTCTTTCTCTGAGCACCATTTGGGCTGGGAAGTCAATAATGGCTAGATCGCGTGGTTCTGTTCCCACAGCCTGCGAATAGGCCGCATCTGCCCCAGGTGGATCGCCGTGTACTCCAATACCTGTACGAGCGCCCATTTGACCGAGCCAAAACAGATCACACCTTCAGTTTCGATCAAACAAGTCAAAGCGACAGGTACCTATGATTCAAGAGAAAAGGTCTCACCCCGTACCGATTCCTATCTTGATCCTTATGTGGTCCTCTCTTTCTTGGCTGGGGTCATATAGGTCAATTTGCTTTGCGTTAACCCAAGCGACACCAAAGCTTCCAGGAACTTCACCGGCACGATCCCGGAATCGATAATGGGAATGTCATATCCATTTTTTTCTCTGAGCTTCTTCTCCAAGTCCGGCCCAACTCCCGCCATACAGGTACCACCAAGAACGAGTGCGTGAGCACCGTCGTTCTCTATAGCTTTGATGGATTCCTCGTACAGAGACTCACTGGTCTGTCCGGATTCACGAGCGGCGTTTATCTCCGCAACACCCACGTTTATGTTCCGAATGGAAGCCAGTTTCTCACGGACACCCAAAAGCTTTGCATGATCCTCTATCATCGGTGCGAGACTAGGAAGCACTGTGATGACAGAGAACCTTTGCGCTATGGCTGAAGCAAAGATCATCGCTGTCTCAGCAGCACCAACGATGGGGATATTTGCTGCTTCGCGCGCGGCCTTCAACCCCGGATCTCCGATACAGCTAATAAAAACGCCGTCGTATCCCTCATCTTCCGCTTTCTTGACCTCTTCCAGAATACCTGGGACAGCAAAGGCGTTATCAACTTGGCTCTCAACAGTCTCAGGCCCTTTTCGTAGGTGGGTACAGGTTATCTCAGTGCCTTCCGCGGCAAACTGTTCCGCGACTTCTAGCTGCCTCTCGTCAAAATAATCTTGAGTGATCGGCAGAATAATCTTTATCCTCATTCAGTCCTCCTTAAGAGAATCGTCTTCTCGCATAGTAGTTTTCTGGGCTGACCCGCCCTCCTTGCGTCCAAAAACTCGAAGCTTCAACTTTCCACCGATACCCCTTACAGGACCGATCACCGACCTATCGTAGTGGCCTGTCCCTTTAGTTTGTACTACCGGCAAGTAGAGAACCGGATTGCAGGCGCCTTTTCTGGCCAACAGACCCCCACGCGTAGCCATAAGCACTCTTTGCCAAAAGGCCTCGCGGGTTGGCAAAGAGAAAGCGCTTCGAACTAAGGTGCGTGTCACCGGAATGCCTCCATCAGCGCGCAGCTTGTCGCCGCATCCGGTGAAGCGATTGGTTGTGCCTTCAATAAATGCAGGCATCAAGTATGGACAGGGCTTCGTCAAGCAGGCTATCTGAAGCCCTCCCGATGCGCTTAGCCTTACGTGCGCAAAAATCGATCGACTTGACCTGTTCAACCATGACGAATCCGGTTACTTCCGGGTCGTTCTCAACGGCCACATGGAAGGGGAAATGCCGATCTGTGTTGGTTAAGGGACAAACGATAGCGAGACCTGTGTGTCTGTTGAACAGGGTGTTGCTCACAACAAGGGCAGGCCGACGGCCTCTCTGCTCACGGCCAGACTGCGGATCGAAGGTAACGGCAATGAAGTCGCCCTTTCTTGGAACGTAGGTACTCAATTACCATGCCTCTCGGCCGACTGGTTTTCCCCAATCGATTTCCCCGGGCTCGTAGTTCTTGGGAATGCCTGACACCAGTTCTCGCAGACTCTGTTTCCCGCGTACCCTTCTCACGGGGGCAATGACAATAACGCCGTCTCGTGCAGTCACATCAACATCATCACCAATCGAGATGCGCGCGTCCTTAAGGACCTGTTTGGGAAGACGGAGGCCCTGACTATTTCCCCATTTCTGGACCTTCGTAACCATGCTCATTCCTCCTCTGGCTATACCATGTATAGCCTCTCGCACGAATCCTGTCAAGTATTTCGAGGCCCAACAATGATTAGCCGGCGAGCGCCAACTGCACAAGCCCGTTAAACCCGATCGACGGTACTCGGTGTGTGAGGAAATACTGTATCGCCTGGCGAGTTTCCGGCTCCTCGGCAACCCACCACGGACAAGAATGTCGTCGATGTGAATAAAGGCCTGACTTTGCTGAGTTCTAGCAAGACTCAGTGCTGAATTGCGAAGAAATGCGTCAGACCTCTAGTTTCAATCAACCAAGCCAAAGCGACAGGTACTTGTAATTCAAGACTAAAGGTATGACCACGCGCCCTTTGCCCTACGTGCCCTGCGCGTGGGTCGATCCCATTGTTGGGCAGGAATGTCCCTCACAGGCTCTGCGATAGGGCCAATAGCTCCTGAAGGATTTCCTTCAACTCGTGACGTTCAGTCTCTTTTTCTTCGTACCTATCTCTTTCTAGAATCTCTTCGCACGACATGTCCGAAACGACCTTGTAGACATTCTCGCCAAATAACTTCTTCATATCCGTGAAACTATCGTAAGGTTGCAGAGCGAGTCCGGAGCGCTCTATTGCGTTGGGATGAAGGTAGTTCTCCATCTCCCGTTTCCGAAGGATGAAGAAGACCCCACGATCCTCCTCGCACTTGGCTTTCCAGTTCAGCTTCCGCCCAGGGATGTTGTGCTGCGGGCTCTCCCTATCACTATCGACCACCACCCCAAAGCGACGGTTGAGGCGACTCATAGCTCTCAGGTTGATCCAGTGCTTCAGATTGTCTCCTCCACAAAGCACGAATCCTATGCTTCGATCATCGAAGTCGTCATCTGTATGTCCGCCTTCTTTCAGCTTAGACGCCACGGCTTTCCAGAACTCAATGTCCTGTGGCCCTTCAACAAAGACACAGGCATGGTACCCCGTGATCTGGTCGGACGGCTCGACACCAAGCTGCTCCGCCACATCTGACAGATCCAGATCCGGAACCTGGACGGCCTTCGCAACACCTGCCTCCCTGACGACCAAGGCCAAGTCTTCAACGGGCGAAGCACCGGCGAAGACCGGGGAATGGGAACTGCAGATGACCTGATAGCCTTCTTCCGCAAGAACACGGAAAGAGACCCCCAGTTCGCGCTGTAGCCCTGGGTGCAAACAATTCTCAGGCTCCTCCACCGCGAAGACATAGTCACGCTTCCCTTCACGCCTCCCTTCACGCCCACGTTCAGCCAAATACTGGAAGAAAGCGACCATCATAAGCCGTCTCATCCCGCTCCCTCTCCGCTCGAGGGAATTCTCGACGCCATCCTGATCCTTCCCGAGGATGTCAAAGGTGACGGCCTTGTCCCACATGAACTCAGGCTTGGCCGTGAGGCCGGTCAGGGTATTTGTATGGCGCTTCAAACGGGCGAATATCTTGTCGACTTCCCCCTGCAACGCCTTCCCGATAGCACCTGTAAAGTCCTCCCTGACGTTGACGACCTCTGGCTGTTGAGCGGCGGTTGTGACGATAGGGCGGAATTGGCTCTGAAAGGTGGTCTCGCCGACGCCAAGCTTAGTATCTGTCTCGAACATCACGAACTCAGGCAATAGAGAAGAGATCTTCTTCCATAGATCATCTTTTGTGGTCAGAGCAAGCTCTCTTTCCACCACGCCGATCCCCTCCTCTCGTGCCTTGCTACGCAAAACACTCCTCTTGCCCTGGTTGGTGATGCCGCGCCCTGATTTTGTGGCTTCGATCCCGACGGATGAGCAGAGAGTGTTGAGGTCCTTCTCTTTGAGTGCCGGGAGTCCGGCAAAACGGTCGTCTTCGAAGTCCATGGTTATCAGAGCGATGCTGAACTTCGCCAGACTTGCGCGAGGATAGGTCTTCCGGATTCGGAGGAAATCATCGGAATCCAAGAGCATCTCATCTCCACAAGTTGTCTCAACGCCATCTTCCAACTCGATTGTCTCGGGGAGCTCGGTGAAGGCAACCTCTATCATTACATCTTCGTCCGGAGGGGCTCCATCGTGCACATCGTCTGTCTCTATCTTGCGGCCTTCGAAGAACAACTGCAGGGCTCTCAAGATGTTGGACTTCCCGACGTCGTTTTGCCCAATGATTGTCGCCAGAGGACCGAGGATTACCTTCTCGAGGGTCCCGAAAGGACCGTAGTTCTTCGCGCAGATGCTATAGATTCTCACTTATCCATACCTCTAGTGTTGCCCAACATTGTTGGTATCGATCCGCATAACACCCCAAACACCGTTGCGATTGCCGTATAAGACACCTGCGAATAGAGCATCGCTTTCGGGGTAACCGGTGAGCTGCCAAGCCGTTGCGACAAGCCGCCGCTCTTATCACCGTATCTTATATGGATCGGCATAAGACCCTCCATGCCCACCTTTTGCGAACAAGCGATGCTTCCGGGAAAGCCTCACAAGCGACTAATCCTCGCCTTGAGACTCACCAGATTTCACGTCAGGATTGCGTTCTCGGAACTTCTTGAGGATCTCCGCAGGACTCTCTCCCCCCCTGAAGAAGACACCAGCACCTTCTTCATCCGGCGGTGGGGGTGGTGGATCCTGATTTTCGTTTCGTGGTTTGTCAGCACACATCCCAATCACCTTGAGCCAACTATAACCATTGCAGCGGCAAGAAGCAAGGCCATCGAGAATCCCAAGCATATCATTCCCGCTGTTAGGAATGCTGCCTTAGAATCAACGACCTTAGCATTCTCCCCGATGGACTTCGACATCTCGTGCAGATTCAGATACTTGGCCTCCCGCTCTGGTCGGTTGACGTAGGCTTTGGTAAGACGCATTGGTGTCAAGCCCGCTCGGAGTGGGGCTGGTCTCTGCACCACAAAGAAGCTGATGGCCGAGCTAAAAAGAAGAACGGTAGAGACAATCAGAAAGGCAGTGGATGTAACTGGCAGCCCAGGCCGCTGAATAGTCCAGAAACCAGCTAGAACAGCCAAGTATGCGCCTTCAAAGCCAAGCAGCGAAGAAGCTCTCGAAACCAAAAACTGCATGTTCTCAGCTTGGCGCTCAAGCCACCACCTAGCCTCGTCGTAGCATAAGTCCAGGCTCCCAAGAGGATACTCCTGTACGATCTCACTGAGTTCATCATTACTGGGCCGCATCTCATCCCCCTCTTAGGCGAAGAGTCCTGCCGGTGTTATGATGATTAGTATGATAGCAGATTGGATGCAATGCAAGTTGGCGCATTGCAGATTTGTATGGGAAATGCCAGTGGTGCACAAAACCCGCAAGCCTGTATGATACTCTGAAAACCAGGATAAGCAGCTGATGATGAAACTCAAGCAACAATTGGCTTCGATTAAGCACTTGCCCCGCAACATCTGGGCGGTGTCGGCGACGAGTTTTCTCATGGATGTCTCCTCGGAGATGGTGTTGAACATCCTTCCTTTGTTCCTGGCAAGCGTCTTGGGGGTAAGAACGACGTTCATCGGACTGATTGAAGGAACGGCGGAATCGACGGCTTCGTTGCTGAGGGTGGGTTCGGGCTGGTTGTCCGACCGGCTGAAGAGTCGAAAATGGCTCGCCGTTGCCGGCTACGGACTCTCTACGCTCGTCAAACCGGTGTTCTACTTCGCCGGCTCGTGGGGGGCGGTCGCTGGCGCGCGCTGGGGCGACCGGGTGGGCAAGGGGATCCGCACCGCGCCGCGGGATGCGCTAGTGGCCGATTCTATTTCCGAAAGACGACGCGGACTGGCGTTCGGCTTTCACCGCGCCGCGGACAGCGCCGGCGCGATGCTCGGCATCCTCGGGGCGCTGGTCGCGGTGTGGCTCACGCAAGGCAGTACGGGAGCGCTTCAGGCAAGCACGTTTCGCACTATTGTGCTGGTCAGCCTCGTGCCGGCGGTGCTCGCTGTCTTCGTACTCGCAATCGGGAGCCGAGAGACAAGAAGAACCACCCCTTCCGAGCGAGTAAAAGTGAGCTTGCGTGGCCTGGGTCGGCCGTTTGGCCTGTTTCTGCTCATCGTGGGGCTGTTCGAGTTGGGAAATTCCGCGGACGCCTTTCTGGTCCTGCGGGCTCAATCACTCGGCGTCTCCGTACTGGGCATCCTCGGGATGTTGGCGGTGTTTAACCTCGTTTACACCCTCATCTCCACACCGGCAGGTATCCTCTCCGATCGCCTCTCCCGCAAGACGATCATCCTCGGCGGTTGGATCGCCTACGCCGCCATCTACTCGGGCCTTGGCCTGGCTGAAAAGGGCTGGAGCATGTGGGTGCTGTACGCCGCCTACGGGGCCTACTACGGAACGGCCTACGGTACTGCCAAGGCGCTGGTCGCCGACGTCGTCCCGGCTCACCTGCGGGGCACAGCCTACGGCGCCTACAGCACCGTCATCGGAGCGCTGAACCTGCCCGCCTCGCTCATCGCGGGGGTGCTGTGGGACCGGTTCAGTCCCGGTGCTCCGTTCTTCTTCGGCGCGGCGCTCGCCGGGGTGGCCGCACTGGGTTTATGGCTCTGGCAACCGGATAGACACACGGCAACATAGGTCGTCTTGCATCCAACAAAAGTCCGTTCAGCGCTTATTCCAAGTGATCTTGGGTTCCCGTCGCGGTACGACACGGCGGAAGGGGTATTTTGGCACACCGAGGAGGAGTTCGACCTCCGGTTTGCGGCCAGGTGGTATAGCGAGCAGCCGCCGCAGGCGGCGGCTGAGGCCCAAAGCGAATTGGAGGAAGCCGATCTGGCAGGTGCCAATGCCCAACCGCTGCGCAGCGAGCATCACGTTGTATGCCGCATAGGCGGCATCGTCGCGACCGAAGCGGTCCGATTTGGGGACGTGCGCGACCAAGAGAACCGGGGCGTGATACAAGATCGGATCACCGCCTGCACGTTGTCTCTTGCGCGCTTCCTCAAAGTCAGAGGCGGCCTTCCGAGCTTGCCTCGCCAATTCCTTTCCGCCGATCAATCGCAGAAGCGGCCGAAGGAGCGGATTGCGTGCCAAGACAACCAGACGGCCGAGCGCGTCGAGCACTCCCTTGGATAGCTCCGCGATGCGATCACGATCGTCAATGACGAGCCAGTCGACCGGCTGTTGGTTACTCGCCGAGGGGGCCCAGCGGCCGACATCGAGCAGCGTTTCTATCGTCTCACAAGGGACGGGCTCGTCCTTAAACACGCGTGCGGAACGGCGGGCGCGGAAGGCTGCAATCTGACCCCCAAGTGAAGGGAGTGCGTCGGAGTCAATCAGCGGGCACTGATCGAGCGGAAAGCGCTCGTGGTCAATCGCATCGGTCGGACAGGCTGCGACGCAGTGGCCACACCCGAAACAACGTTCTGGTCTGACAGGCTTCACGCCCTCATCCGATTCCTCGTACACCTTGGCGAGACACAACTCCACGCATGCGCCGCAACGCACACAGAGGTCTGGCTTGATCTTGATACGGGGCACAGCTGGCTCCGACATCTCAGACTCCTGTCAACCTTTCCTCTACGCTTCCCACACATCGGCGTCCGCGCTCGTCATCGAGTGCACCTCGATGCGATACGGTTTGATGAGGAGAATGCCGTAATCGGGATCGTCCGCTCCACTCCAGTAGGCCTTGAGCGTATCCTCCCAAAACCCAGCTTTCTCCGCCGGGTCGGTGCTTAACTCCGCTTTGCCCTGAATCTGCAAGTAGTGCTGCGCCGTCCTCGGATCGGTGATTCCGCAGGTGAGATGGACCTCGGAATTGGCCTTGATCTGGGCCACCTTGTTGGAACGGGTTGAGGTGGCAATACGCAGGGTGAGATCGTCGGCAGTCTTCGGTGACACGTAACGCACCCACGGCTTTCCGTCCTCCGTGACCGTCGCCAGAGAGGCCAGGAACATCTGTCCCGGCTGCAGGATTTCCAGAATACGCGCTTTCACATCTGCCATCGTGCGTGCCTTCTTTACACTCCTGTATCAACCCCGATCTTAGTTCAAACAAGAGATCCGAAGCCAATGTCATGCAGCTGTCGGGGGACCTCGATCGACGCCCCTGAATCTATCTTTTTTGCAGGATAGATGCTACCCGCCCAGACCGATGAGCCACAGACGCTACAAGGCCACCTTTCCTACTGCAGCATCCACAAGCTGACGGCCATGATGACCATGCCGACAACGACGCCCACGATGGAGAGGTGTTCCTTGCCGAACGAGCGCGCAACCGGGATCAATTCATCGAGCGAGATGAAGACCATGATGCCAGCCACAGCAGCGAGCACGTAACCGAGGACGGCTTCGTTAAGGAATGGGAGCAGCACCGCCGCAGCCAAGCCAGCTCCTATCGGCTCGGCGATCCCAGACAGGAACGACCACCAGAAGGCCTTCTTCCGGCTGCCGGTAGCGGCATAGATCGGCGCGGCCACGGCCAGTCCCTCTGGGATGTTGTGAATGGCAATGGCCGCAGCGATCGCGATCCCGACCGACGTATCCTGAAGCGCACCGGCAAAGGTGGCCATCCCCTCGGGGAAGTTGTGAATGCCGATGCCCAAGGCAACAAACAGACCGGTCCTCATCAACTCGCTGTGCCGTCCTTCATCCCCGGGATGGTGGTGCTCGGCCATGTAGTCGTGTGGGATGAGGACGTCCACCAGAAACATGGCTCCCATTCCCAGAAAAAACGCAAGATGAGCGGGTGCAAACCCGACGGCCTCGATGCCACCCTGCAGCAACTCGACAAACGAAACGAGAATCATCACCCCGCCGGAGAAGCCCAGCGTTAACGCCATGAAGCCCGGGCCGGGCTCGCGCACGAAGATCCCCAGAAGACCCCCGATGGCGGTGGATAGCCCGGCAAGCGTTGTCAGCAACAGTGCAAATCCGACGCTACTTCCCATCGCGCTCCTCCCCAAAACGAGAATCCAGCGCTGTCATTATAGTCATTATGGTACGCAGATAGGTCATTAGGTAAGATCACGCAACAACGGAGCGGAAGATGCACGTAATTGAAACGGATCGGCTAAAGCGCGTATTCGGTGATCGAACGGCGGTAGACGAAATCACCCTAACGATCGATGCCGGCGAGATTCTCGGCTTCCTCGGACCCAATGGCGCGGGCAAGACTACCACCATCCGCATGCTCGCAGGGATCATCGGACCAAGCTCGGGAATGGCTATCGTGG
>CAZMOL010000061.1:4939-9503 GCA_964568045.1 uncultured Thermotogae bacterium | reverse complement strand
CCGTACTTGTCGACGATTACCAACAGTGCGTTGATGAGCTCGTTTCCTGGGTCGAGGATGACGTTGTTTAACTGTTGCAGCGCCTCCTCTTTGATCTTCAAGCGGCTCCGCAAATCGTTCATGGTGCCCTCCCTTGTTGCTACCGCCGCCGACGTGCCCGTTCAGGGGCGCTGCTAGACGTATTCCTTGATGAGATCTTTGAACTTTTCGTCCTCGCCCTTGAGCATGTGGTAGCAATGCTCGTCGGCCGGGAAATCACCGCTTTTGACCTCTTTGACGTATTCCGCCAGGGCGTTTGTGACGACCTCGGCGACGTTGGCGTACTTCTTGACGAACTTCGGTGTGAACGCCTGAAACTGGCCGATCGCGTCGGAGACGATCAACAATTGCCCATCGCAGTCCGGTCCCGCACCGATGCTCAGCACAGGAATGGAGAGCTTCTTCGTAATGAAGCCCGCGACCTCGGGCGGAACGGCTTCAAGGAGCAGCAGCTGCGCCCCTGCTTCCTCGATCGCCAGTGCGTCCTCGATCAGGAGCCTCGCCGAGCCGACCGTGCGGCCCTGCGCCTTGTGCCCACCGAGCTGGCCCGAGCTTTGCGGGGTGAGACCGATGTGCCCACAGACAACGATCCCCGCATCGAGGATCGCCTTGATGCGGCCGATCACTCGAATGCCGCCCTCCAGCTTGACTGCATCCACTCCGGCCTCTTTTAAGAAACGCCCGGCGCTACGCACCGCCTCTTGGTCGCTTGCCTGGTAGCTCATGAACGGCATGTCGCCCATGACGAACGTATTCGGGGCACCGCGGCGCACGGCATCACAGTGAACGATGCACTGATCCATCGTCACCGGCACGGTGCTGCTATAGCCATAAACGCACATCCCCAGAGAATCGCCGACCAGGAGCATCTCCATCCCTGCGGCCTCGGCGAACTGGGCGGTAGGATAGTCGTACGCCGTGATCCAAGAGATCTTCTCGCCCCGCTCCTTCATCGCGTAGAGATCGAGAATCGTCAACTTCTTGCGTCTCTGCTCCATGTTTCGTCTCTCCTTTCACTGTCACCACGACTGCACTGCCTGTGGGGCCTCGCAGCCGGCGCAGCTCGTCTACACTTTGATCCCCATCTCCGCTAACAGCAAATACAGTCTGTGGATGGGAAGCCCCATCACGTTGTAAAAGTCGCCGCAGATCCGCTTAACAAACACTCCTGCTCGACCTTGGATGGCGTAGGCACCCGCTTTGTCTTCGTATTCACCCGTATCCAGATAGGCCTCGATCTCCTCATCGCTCAGAGCACGGAAGCACACCGTCGTCTTCTCCACGGCCTGGCGATGCTCTTTTGTCCTTGTGGAAAAGACACACAGGCCGGTAAACACAGCGTGCTCGCGGTTGCTCAGACGCGTTAGCATCCGCCTTGCCTCGGCCCGTGACTGCGGTTTTCCAAGCATCCTGCCATCGAGCACCACAACCGTGTCGGCCCCAACGATGATCCCTTCGTGTCTGTTGGCGACATCGTATGTCTTGTTGCGGGCAAGGGTGAGGACCTGCTCTTCCGGAGGGCCGCTTGAGACCTCCTCGATCGTGCTGGGGACAGTAATAAAGTCAGTTGTTATGAGGGATAGAAGCTCTATCCGTCGTGGTGATGTCGAAGCGAGAACAACCTGTTCCCTCATACCAAAGTCTCAATTGGAACTGGATAGATTTCGGGACGAGCCCGTACCCGGCTACGGAGTGCCAAGAGGTAGGAACGTTGCCCTGCCAAGGCCGTATTTCATCGTGAACGGTTCGTTCACGTTCACGCTACTTGGAAGAAGGAGGATCGCTGCCTGCAATTGGCCCGGATAGACGTAGTTCAGACCCGCAAAATCCTCCGTCAGATCGACCACGCTGTCGCCAAAGAAGAGTTCGTGCGTTATTCCGTCCCCATGGGGGCGTTCAAGAAGGAGATTGTAGATCGAGAACGGCGCTCCCGTTGAGGTAAGCATCCAGACCATGATGGCGTTGTGGCCGACGTACGGGTCAATCCGGGAAAGCAGCTCCGATGAGAAGGTTCCTACTCGCACGGCCTCTTCAAGCCGGATGAACATAAAACGCAGCTCATCAGTGCCGGCAGAATGAATGAATGTACCAACCAATCGCGGATCGACGGACAGAAGCTCCGCCACCATCCCAGCGGAAAGATCGCCCTGCAGCAGGGCCTCTTCCAGATCCGTTACGTCCGCCAATGGTGGAGCCTGGACCATCTCTCGCAACGGAACGGTCGTCGGAGCAGGTGCCGGGCTCACCGCTGTTAAAGGAGCGGCCGCTACCTGTGAGATCTCGAAGTAGGCCCGCTGACCCTGATAGACCACCGAGAAAGGCTGTGTGGGATCGATGCGGTCTCCCACGACCAAGATCCCCTCACTTCCTGAGCCGTAGGAGGCCCCGCCCGGGTTGACCTGAAAGAGTCCGCCAAGGAATCCCGGTGTGATCTCGACCCAATCAGCACCAGTGGGGTAGAACGTCGTTTTCCCCGATTGCTCTACGCTGAATTGACTGGGAGAAAAAGCGGAGTAGGAAACGACTTGCTCGACGGTCGGATTGATGTACAAGGCATTCTGCCCCACATACGGGAACAGCCGGTGATAGAGATTCGGATTCTTAGAGATTCCGCTCTGAAAAGCCCGTTCGTTGATGTAGACGACAATGATGGCAAGCTCGGTCCCGCCGGCATTGATGTTAAGCACACCAACAAGATCCCGGTCCAGACCGGTTTCGGAGGCAATCTGATTGACCGACTGGGCCAAGACGCACAAACCCACAAAAAAAAGACACAGGGAGCACAGTATCAGATTTCTCCCTGCCACTCGAACATGCATCATAGGAAGTTCCCTCTACTCTCGAAGCCAGCTACAAAAACAGCAACGATCGACGGATTTAGCAGGGGCCGCCGCACCAAAAGCCGGCAAACGCGAAGATCCAAAAGGCCCAGAACAAGGATAGAAGCAACCAAGCCTCTAACGTCATGCTTCACCTCCTTATTGGACGTAGCATAGCATAAACCTGTGCAGCAAGCAAGGGCTGAATGGTCTCACAGCGCTGGTCCCTAGAAATTCAAAACCAAGGAGACGATCGGCACGGCCACCGCACCCGCTGGAACGCCAAAGATCCCGCCCCACAGCGCGCCGCCGAGAGCGGCCATCCCGATCGCTTGAAGATAGCTGAATTCTCCTACTGAGACATCAACAACCGGAATGGCGATCGCCATCGCGAGAGAGAAGCTCACTGCACCGGACAAGACACCGCCAACCATTCCCAAGCCAGCGCCCACCAGTGGGGAGAAGACAAGTGTGGGCCTCAGCGCCAGGGCGGTCTCTGCAATCCAGCGTCCGGCAAGGGCTGAAGTGGCAGCACTCGCAGCGACGGTCGGAATCACGACAAGAAGGGAATCCGAGAGAGGAGTCCCCTGGGGAACCAAATCGAGCGAACCCCCAATCCCGATCCCCAAGCCGAGGGCCGCTCCGGCAATCGTCATCCACGTCCGCACTTGCTCCACCTTGTCCTCGGGAAGATCCGTTCCACTCACCGGAAGTAAAGTGAGAGTGGCGACCATCAGCAGACAGACCCCTTTTACAATCGCTCGTTCCATGATACGCTCATCATAAGGATCAAAGCCGGTGATTGCCAATTGATCCGGCCCTTTTTGAAAGGAGCAGTGAATGCCGGAAAGGATGCCCGAGGCACCAAGGTCGCTCATCCGACTGCGACGGACTCCGCTCGATCGGTTTCCGCTGCTGAAGACGCGGCTTGCGCTCCGCCTCCAGTCTCCAATCCTTGAGACGGCCGATCGCCTTCCCATCGATTCCCTCCGGTCGCGCGTCTTTCGCCAAACGCTACGTCACGTCGTGGGAGGCGTACTGTGGTCGGTCAAGCTCGAGGTGAATACCGCTTGCAGTCTTTCCTGCCGGATGTGTTACCGAGAGAAAGGCGACGACCTTCTCCCAATGCCGGACATCAAGCGCTTGCTCGATGACATCGCAGGAGTGGGGACACGTCTGGAGATCCTCGGCGGAGAGCCGCTGTTGCGAGATGACCTCACCGAGATCATCCGTTACGCCAAACAGAACGCAGGTGTCCCACTGGTTGTTCTGTACACCAACGCTCTCGGTGCCGACAAAAAACGGGCTGAGGAGCTCAGCGCTGCGGGTCTGGACGCAGCCCTCGTCACCCTGATCTCGTGCGACGAGAAGGAGCACGACGCGTTTGTCGGCGTAGACGGCGCGTGGCAACAGACGCTTGACGGGATCGAACACTTAAAGGAAACCGGGATCGAGGTCTACACCTTCACCGCGATCCACAGCGCGAACATCCATCGGGTCAAGGAGATCCACGCGTTTGTCAAGGGAACGCTCGGCGCCCACGCCGTCTTCTACCAATACATCCCTCAAACGAAGGACGACCCCCTTGTTCCCGACAAAGAGCGTTGGGCGGACGTCAAACGATGGATTCTCTGCGAGATGAATCCGGACCACGCCCGGTTTGTCGGAAGTTTCTGCACACTGGCCGGCACGGCCTGCTCCGGGGG
>CAZMOL010000061.1:0-4839 GCA_964568045.1 uncultured Thermotogae bacterium | reverse complement strand
GGACTGTCGCTGACGAATCGAAGTCGAAGGCGTTGGCCGCTCCCTAGTCCGATGTCAAGACGGTTATTGCCCTCAGTAGTGAGTGAGCGGATATTGTGTAGGGGGTATGCGTCTCCACCAACCTGCAGTTTGCCCTCCTGATAGCGGGCTTGGCCATTGGCGATGCGCTGCAATCGAACGTCACCCTCAAGAAGCTCGACTTGACCGATCGAAGTGAGGCTCGCTCGCCCTTCGAAGATCGTGGGGCCAGTCAAGCAAGCAGAAAGGTCCGCTATAGGAATCTCCTTCCCGTCTCGCTCGTGCATCACCAATCGGCGATCGAGGCGCCAGCTTGCGTGACACTCGTGGCAGGAAACTTCACGGCCACAGCTAGTAAGGGATCCGATTCCGTGACAGTTCGGACAGGCCCACAGCAGTCGATCGATCCCTTCTGTCGACCGCGGCAACCGCGTCTGTCCGTTACTTCGCACAGCAAAGATTCTCAGGATGTCCACAATATCCTCACTCAAGAACGGCGGCAAGCGCGGGGAAAAGAAGCGAACCTTGATCCGTCCGGGAAGAGGTACCTTTGCCCAGCGGGGCAGGATCGCATAGCTCTCCTCAATCCGGGCGGGAACAATCGGGACGTCGAGCCTTGCCAGGAGCTTTTTCACCGTCTTTGAAACCGGCAGTGGGTTCCCATCCCACGAGCGTTCGCCCTCCGGAAAGATGCCCACGATCTCGCCCTCCCGAAGGCAGGCGAGCAACTTGCGGACAGCACTTGGATCGACCGCGTAGCGGCGGATCGGAATGCAGCCGAAGCGAGAAAACAGCTGCCCACCCACCCGCGTGCGCATCATCTCCGATGTGGTAAGAAAGCGGATGAATCGATTGCTCGCTGCGATGAGAAAGATCGGATCAAGATAACAGGCGTGGTTCACGATGATCACCGCGGGGCCGCTTCGCGGCAGGTATTCCCTCCCTTCAACCTCCAGCGGGAAAAACATGTGGACGATGGCCTTGGTGAGAAGATACGTCAGGGAGAAGACCACCCCCGGACCAAAACACGCTCGACCAAAACGGAGAAAGAAGGGGGCCTCGGACTTGTAGGCTCGATATTCGTCCCCGAAGCGGCGAGCGAGCACCCGTTCTTCATGCGTAACCGCGTACAGGCACCACAGAAGGACGAATCCCGGCAGGACGACGGCAATCGTACCGACGGATGCAGCGATAGCTCCCCAGCCAAGCAGGTAGATTGTGAACGCAACATACAATGGGTGCCGTGACAGCTCGTACGGCCCTTCGCGCACGAGACGGGAAGGCGGCAAAAGCGCAATCGGAAACCCGCCACCCCGCAGGTAGAGGACCACGGAGACCCAGACGGACGTAACCACCCCCACCGCCACGAAGATACTGCCCAGACTCACCCCGAGCCAAACGGGCACTGTTGGCAACCCGAGCAACCGATCGATCTGCATTCCGCCCAAGACCAGAAGCCAGGGAAGGAGTCCCCAATACCCGAGAAGGTTAACGAGGAAGAAGACGCCTCGTACGACTGCCTTGCCTCCAGCGCCTTTGCTCATGAGCAGCAGATGCCTTCCGATGTTCGCTTTCTGAACGCCTCACAGGCTTTCCCGCAACAGGCGGCCAAGAAGGCTATTCCTTTTCCTTAGCACCCTTGTAGACGATGCCTACCTTCTCTTCGCTGCGGTCGGTGGCCGATGCTGGCTCAACGGACAGGGCGGAGATCTCGTCGCGCCACTGCGGGGTCATCGCCACCTCCAACGCCGCCAACGAGACCTCCAGTTGTTCCACGTCCCTTGCGCCGATGATCGGTGCCGTGACAGCACGATGGCTCATCACCCATGCCACCGCGAGCGTTGCCGGATGCAGACCGTGTTCTTTCGCGTAGGTGGTGAAGCGCTCCGCGATCTCGAAGTTGCTGGGATCACCGTAGCGCTTCTGATACATCTCGTTTTCCATCAGCCGTCCCTGCTTGGGCCGCTCCGCCACTCCGTACTTGCCGGTCAACAGCCCACCACCCAACGGACTGTACGTGATAACACCGAGGCCCTCGGCCTGCGCCAGCGGGAAGATCTCAACCTCTGCCTGTCGCTTCGCCAGGTTGTACATCGGCTGAATGCAGGAAAAGCACGCCAGTCCTTCACGAGCTGATATCCCCAACGCGGTGGCGATCTGCCACGCCGCCCAGTTGCTGACACCGGTGTAGAGGATCTTGCCCTGATGGGCCAGAGCGTCCAACGCACGCAACGTCTCCTCGATCGGGGTATCGGGGTCGAAGGTGTGCACGAAGTAGAGATCGATTCGGTCGGTTTGAAGTCGCCTCAGGCTCGACTCAACCGCCTGTGCGATGTGCCGCCGCGACAGGCCCTCGGCGTTGACGCCCTCTCCCATAGAGAAACCAACCTTGGAGGTGAGGACGATCTCGTCGCGGCAGTCGGCGACGAGCTTGCCCAGGATCTCTTCCGAGCGGCCTCCGACATACACGTCGGCGCAGTCAAAGAAGTTGATCCCCGCCTCGCGACAGCGGCGAAACATCGCCGCGGAGGTTTTCTCATCGGCGATACCGCCGAACGACATCGTCCCAAAGCACAGCTGAGATACCTTGACTCCAGTTTGTCCCAACGTGCGATACTCCATGAAAAGCCTCCTCACGCACACGCGATGTGTCTGGATTTCACAACGAGGACATCGCCAACCAGTCTAGCCAGCTTCGTACCGGTTTCCAACCGCACCGGTTGGCGTCCTTTGTTCGCTTCAGCTCGTCTTCTCTTTTCGCCGTGCAGCGACGATCTCCTCGGCGAGGGCGTAGGCCACCGCCTCGTAGTGTTCAAAGTGCATGGTGAACGTCCCGCGACCGCTGGTCAGGTTTCGCAGCTCCGAGGCATACCCGAACATCTCGGCCAGGGGCACGCGTGCGCGGAGGATCCCCGCGCTACCTTTCGTTTCCATGCCGACGATCTTGCCGCGCTTGGCGGCGAGACTGCCAGTAATCGCACCGGTGTGCTCCTCCGGCGCGGTCACCTCCACGCTCATCACCGGTTCGAGCAGCTGCAAGCCGGCCTTGCGACACGCTTCGCGAAAACCCATCGCCCCACAGGTGCGAAACGCCTGGTCCGAGGAGTCAACATCGTGCATCGAGCCGTCGGTGACCACGACCTTCACATCGACCATCGGGTAGCCAGCGTACGGTCCCTCAACCATCGCGTCGAGGATGCCGCGCTCGATCGCCCGCAGGTACTCGCGTGAGATCTTCCCTCCACTGATCTCGTCCTCGAACTGGAAGCCGGTTCCCGGGCCGGTCGGCTCGATGCGAAAGACCGCATGGGCATACTGTCCCCGGCCGCCGGTCTGCTTGACGTGACGGTACTCGTGTTCGACACCACTCAGAATCGTCTCCCGATACGCCACCTCGGGCCGCCCTGAGTGCACAGCCACGTTGAATTCGCGCTTGAGGCGGTCGAGGATGATCTCCAGATGCAGCTCGCCCATTCCCGAGATGATCATCTCACCGGTCTCCGCGTCCGTTCGGACGATGAAGGTGGGATCTTCCTCGGCCAATCGTTGCAGGCCGCCAGCCAGCCTGTCGCGGTCGTCGGTTGACACTGGTGCAACGGCAACCCCGATCACCGGGGCCGGAAACTCGATCGATTCAAGCACGATTGGGCGCTCCTCGCTGCAGATCGTATCTCCAGTGTAGGTATCAGCGAGCCCGACAACTGCTCCCACCTCGCCGGTGTGCAGGGCTTCGACCACCTGGCGGTCGTTGGCGTGCATCTCGAACAGCCGTCCCACACGTTGACGCACATTGCGACTCGAATTGACCACGTGCTCACCCGTCTTCAAGATCCCGGAGTAAACACGGACGTAGGTCAGCTTGCCCATGTGCCTGTCCGCCTGAACCTTGAACGCCAGCGCCGCCAGCGGAGCGTCGTCGCTGGGGCGGCGGACGATTTCCCGGTTTTCCTCGCGGTGCGCACCGATCACCGGGGGCAGGTCGACCGGGGAGGGGAGATAATCGACGATCGCGTCGAGCAGCCGCCGCACACCCTTGTTCTTGAACGCCGCCCCACACAGGACGGGGATGAACCGCCCATCGATTGTCGCCGAGCGGATCGCGCGAACGACCTCGTCGCGCTGCGGTGTCTCTCCCTCGAGGAACTTCTCCATCAGGTGATCGTCCTGCTCGCTCGCCCGTTCGATCATCAGCGCCGCCGCCGCACGCGCCTGTTCCGCGAGATCATCGGGGATCGGCTCTTCACGGATCGTCGCGCCCTGCGGCGCGTCGTCGTAATAGATCGCCTTCATCTCGACGAGGTCGATCACGCCGGCAAAGTCGGCCTCCGCCCCGATCGGGATCACCACCGGCACCGCGTTTGCTCCCAGTTCCCGGCGGATCTCCTCGACGACCCCGTCGAAGTCGGCGCCGGTGCGATCCATCTTGTTGACGAACGCGATCCGCGGGACGCGGTACTTCTCCGCCTGCCGCCACACCGTCTCCGCCTGCGGCTGGACCCCACCCACCGCACAGAACAGCGCCACCGTGCCATCGAGCACACGCAGGGACCGCTCGACCTCCGCAGTGAAGTCGACGTGCCCCGGCGTGTCGATGATGTTGATCCGATGGTCCCTCCAGTAGGCCGTCGTCGCCGCCGAGGTGATGGTGATCCCCCGTTCCTGCTCCTGGACCATCCAGTCCATCGTCGCCTCGCCGTCGTGCACCTCGCCGATCTTGTGGCTCTTGCCGGTGAAGAAAAGAATCCGCTCGGTCACTGTGGTCTTGCCCGCATCGATGTGGGCCATGACACCCACGTTACGCACCCTGCTGATATCCGTTCT
>CAZMOL010000060.1:0-9529 GCA_964568045.1 uncultured Thermotogae bacterium | reverse complement strand
CCGGAGAACCGGATTCTTTGAGTGGCGAGAAAGCTGCGGGGCGAGGGCTGGAGACGAGGAGCCCCCTCAAGCTACCCCGCCTCCGTTCGCCCCGCGTTTTGAATTAGAACAGACCGACGATCTCGCCGTTTTCGTCCAGATCGATGTCCATAAGCGCCGGGTGGGTGGCCAGGCCGGGCATGGTGCTCATCGTGCCGATCAGCGGGTAGATGAAGCCGGCGCCCACGCTGGCACGCACTTCGCGCACCGGGACCGTGAACCCGGTCGGCGCTCCTTTCAGGTTCGGGTCGTGCGACAGCGACAGGTGCGTCTTGGCCATGCAGATCGGAAGCCCCCCGAAGCCGGCACGCTCGTAGCTTTCGATCTGTTTTTCCGCCACCGGCTCGTAGGTCACACCATCCGCACCGTAGATGTCCACCGAGATCTTCTCGATCTTCTCCTTGATCGACCAGTCCAGCGGGTAGAGGAATTCGAAGTTCGACGACTTCTCGCAGGCGGCCACGACCGACTCGGCCAGCTTGGCGGCTCCCACCCCGCCGTCGGCCCAGTGGGTGGTGACCACCGAATCCTCCGCGCCCTGGTTCACGGCGTATTCGCGGATCATCTCCAGCTCGGCCGGCGTGTCCTGCTTGAACGCGTTCACGGCCACAACGACCGGAATGCCGAACCTAAGCGCATTCTTGATGTGAACGCCGAGGTTACACAGGCCCTTCTCCAGCAGCGGTAGGTTTTCCTTGGTGTAGGCCTCATCCAGCGGGATTCCCGGCCTGACCGTGGGGCCGCCGCCGTGCATCTTGAGCGCTCGCACCGTCGCCACGAGCACGACCGCGTTCGGGATCAGGCCAGAGGTGCGGCACTTGATGTCGAAGAACTTCTCCATTCCGATGTCCGCGCCGAAGCCGCTCTCGGTGACCACGTAATCGCCGAGCTTGACCGCGATCTTGTCGGCGATGATCGAGCTGTTTCCGTGGGCGATGTTGGCAAACGGTCCGGCGTGGACGAACGCAGGCTGTCCTTCCAGCGTCTGCATCAGGTTGGGCATGAGTGCTTCCTTCATCAGGACCGTCACCGCACCGGCCACGCCGAGCTGCTCAACGTTGACTGGCTCGCCCTTCTTGTTGAGGCCGACCACCATCTTTCCGAAGCGTTCGCGCATGTCTTTGAGCGAGGTGGCCAGGGCGAGGATGGCCATGATCTCCGAGGCCACGGTGATGTCAAAGCCGGTTTTGCGCGGAAACACCGGGCTTGGTGAGCCGTCTTTAAGCTTGCTGTCGTTGAAGCCAACCTGGATCTCACGCAGGGCGCGGTCGCACACGTCGACCACGCGGCGCCAGGTGATGGTGTCCGGATCGATGTCCAGCCGCTTCACACCGCGCTTGGCGAGCTGCTCATCAGTCTGGCGGCTCTCGTGGAAAAGACGCGTGTCGAGTGCGGCGGCGACTAGATTGTGCGATACGCTGATCGCGTGGATGTCGCCGGTGAGGTGTAGGTTGAAATCCTCCATCGGGACAACCTGCGAGTAGCCGCCGCCGGCGGCACCGCCCTTGATGTTGAAGGTCGGCCCCATGCTGGGCTGGCGGATACAGCATATCACGTTCTTACCAAGCTCTGAGCCCATCGCCTGGGCCAGGCCGACCATGGTCGTGGACTTGCCTTCTCCGAGCGGAGTCGGCGTAATTGCGGTAACGTCGATGTACTTGCCGTCGGGGCGGTCGGCCAATCGATCGAGCGCCTTCAGCTTGACTTTGGCCTTCCACTGGCCGTGCGGTTCGAGTTCCTCATCCAATAGGCCCACCTCGTGCGCGATCTGAGTGACGGGTTTGAGCGTTGCAGCCTGTGCGATCTCCAAATCTGACGGTACTTTCCGGACTTCCTCCACCACGTAAGACCTCCTCTCTGAAATCGTCAAGGTTCTTCTGTTCCTGGTTTCCCGATAGCAAACCGCATCGACTTGCCGAACCACCTCCATATGGTTGCTATAAGTAGTTTTTATTGCACACGAGGTTACTCTGTCCATCCTGCAAAGCCTTAAGGAAATGCAGCCATTCTTTTCGCGTGCCCTCCCTATAGCCTGGGCTTGATCCACCCGGCCGAACACACTTTTATAATCGATTCCCAGGCGCCGTGGCAAGCAGTATACAGCTTCGGCCAAGCAATTGTTTTACCAAAGCTCCAGTAGGCACTATACTCGATTGCCGCTCGACCACGAGCGGAGAGTTTTTATTCTCGGGAGGCTAGGCAATGCAAAAAACCGAAGAAATTCCGGTAATCTGGCTACAGGCTTCTACTTGCAGCGGGTGTTCCGTATCGGTCCTCAACTGCGTCAATCCGGCCATTTCGAACCTCCTGCTCGACGAGGTACTCCCCGGCAAGCACATCAATCTGAGGTTCCAAGCCACGGTGATGGCCGGTGCCGGGGAATCCGTCCTGGAGGTTCTGGAGGCAGCGCAGAGGGACTTCAAAGGACAATACGTCCTCGTGGTTGAGGGCTGTATTCCAACTGCCAACAACGGCAAGTTCGGGACAATCGGTGAGATCCCAATCGTCGAGCGGGTTACCTCGTTGGGAAAGGCAGCTCAGGCAGTCATCGCGCTCGGAACGTGCGCGTCCTTCGGCGGTATCTTCTCCGCAGAGCCCAATCCATCGGGAGGCAAGGGCGTCGGCGAGCTCTTTGACGCAAAGGAGATCGACACACCCCTGGTCAACGTGCCGGGCTGTCCCCCCCATCCCGACTGGTTCGTGGGCACGGTAGCGACCATTCTTCTTGCGGGGTTGGCCGGATTGGAACTCGACGAATACCGCCGACCGAAGTTGTTCTACGGCAAGCTGATTCACGAGAACTGCCCCAGGCGGGCCTACTTCGACGAAGGGAAGTTCGCTAAACACCTGAGTGACGAGGGCTGCCTCTACGAGCTCGGCTGCAAGGGGACAATCACCCACGCCGACTGCTCGCTTAGACACTGGAACAACGGCGCAAATTGGGTCATCGGCAGCGGAGCACCGTGTAACGGCTGTGTGGAGCCGGACTTTCCGGATCTCGTCTCGCCGTTCTACGAGAAGATTCCCGAAGAGGTGCTGTTCGCGGTAGAAGAGGAGGCAACGCAATGAGTACGATCGTTATCGATCCGATAACGCGCATCGAAGGCCACCTGAAGATCGAAGCCGTAGTCGACAACGGTGTGGTCAAGGAAGCAAAGAGCACCGGGACACTCTTCCGCGGCATTGAGCTGATTCTTCAGGGCCGCGATCCCCGTGATGCCCCACGGATCACGCAACGGATCTGTGGTGTATGTCCCACATCCCATGCCACGGCATCAACACTTGCCATGGACCAAGCCTTTGGCATCGCCGATCGAATTCCTGAAAACGGTCGTATCGTCCGTAATCTGATCCTCGGTTCAAACTTCATCCAATCACACATCCTTCACTTCTACCAACTCGCGGCACTCGACTACGTCGATGTGACCGCTGCCGCCGACTACGATGGGCCAGATCCCAGCATGCAATCGGTGAAGCGGTTTCTAGAGAGGGGAGAACTGGAACCGTTTGTCCCGCGCTACGAAGGAGACTACCGCCTTTCCCCTGAAATCAATCGGGTCGCCACTTCCCACTACCTACAGGCGCTTGACGCCCGCCGCAAGGCGCACGAATTGCTGTCGGTCTTTGGTGGGAAGATGCCGCACAACGTGGGAGTCGTTCCCGGAGGAGCTACGCAAATTCCTGCGGTTGATACGATCACGGCGTTCTTGTGGCGCCTAAACGACATTCGCGGCTTCATTGATAATGTTTACCTTTCGGACGTAAAGGCGATCGCTGGTTGCTACTCCGACTACACAGAGATCGGAGCCGGATGCGGCCAGCTCTTGGCATACGGAGGTTTCCCTACACAGAGTGGACAATTCCTCGAAAGCGGCACGATCTCAACCGATCTCAGCTCGACCCCGCTTGACCCGGCTAAGATCACCGAATCGGTCCGCCATTCCTGGTACGCGTCGTCCGAGGATCCGCTCCATCCCGCGGTGGGTAGGACCGAGCCGGATCCGGACAAAGAAGGAGCCTACTCTTGGCTCAAGTCTCCGCGGTACAATGGCCAAGTCCACGAGGTCGGTCCGCTGGCACGGATGGCAGTGAACTACGCCTGCGGAAACAAAGCGGTCAAGCCGCTGGTCGATTCTGCGCTGAGCGAACTGAACGCTCTCCCTTCCGCGCTGTTTTCCGTCATGGGACGCCACCTTGCCCGCGCCCTGGAATGCAAGGCCGTAGCAGACGCCATGGCCGATTGGGTGCTGGAGCTTTGCCCGGGGGAACCGGTCTACACTCCCTACGAGGTCCCGGATAAGGGGTCTGGCGTGGGATTGACCGCGGCCCCACGCGGCGCGCTCGGGCATTGGGTGAGGTTGAGTGCAGGGAAGATCGATCACTATCAGTGTGTTGTCCCCACAACGTGGAATGCTTCACCAAAGGACTCGCAAGGAACGCCCGGCCCGATCGAGCAGGCGATAACAGGAACGAAGATCCGAGACGAGCAGAACCCCTATGAGGTCGTGCGCATTGTGCGATCCTTCGATCCGTGCCTTGCCTGCGCGGTGCACCTCGTCCGGCCAAAGGGAAAGACCATCGGCCGGTTCAGAGTCACGTAGGAGAAAGCGATGCGAACCGCAATCCTTGGTGTGGGTAATCTGCTGATGAAAGACGAAGGAATCGGTGTCCACGTGGCTCGCGCATGTGAGCAGTTGCGTCTACCGGAGAACGTAGAAGTAATCGACGGTGGCACGTCAATTGAACTCGCTTCTTTGGTCGAGGGATTCGATCGACTGATCGTGATCGACGCCGCTTTGGCAGGTGGAAAGCCGGGCGAAATCTACCGCTTCGCCCTGGAGGAAATCGATCAAGGCAACAGCCCGCTTCTATCCGGCCACGAGTTGGGCATCGCACAAATACTTGGCAGCAGTGCGCTTGTAGGAAATGCGCCAAAGAAGATCGTCATTGTCGGAGTGGAGCCGAAAGAAATCGATTGGGGATTGGAGCTCTCCCAGGAGCTTGAACACAGGATCCCCGAGATTGTTGAAAACGTGCTAAAGGAAGTTGAGCCAGGAGGTGACGATGCTTGTAAGTGAACGAAAATCGATGGAAGAGATAAAACACTCCCTCGTCGGTGAAAGCAAGGTCTTCTTATTGGGCTGCGACGGCTGTGCTGCGGCCGCCGGTACAGGGGGCGAGCAGGATATCTTGGAACTGAAACAACAGTTGGAAAACGATGGGATACAGGTTGTCGGCTGGAAGGTGATTGAATTTTTGTGTCAGAAGGCGTTGGTGAGGCGAGGATTGAAGCCCTACGCCTCTTCCCTTCGCGAAGCCGACTCGATCGTTGTGTCCACCTGCGGCATCGGCGTTCAGGCAACGGCCACGGTTGTCGACATGCCGGTTCATCCGGCCTGCGACACGATTTCGCTCGGCGGGATCCGCGGAGAGTGGCAGGGCGAGGAGCGGTGTCTGGAGTGCGGCCAGTGCTTCCTCGATCTGACCGGTGGCATCTGCCCACTCACCGCGTGCACGAAGCAGTTGGTGAACGGCCCCTGTGGAGGGGCCAAGGACGGACGGTGCGAGTTTGAACCGGACGCACGACCGTGCGGTTGGCAGCTGATCTACGAACGGCTCAAAAGCCTAGACCGCCTCGACGTTCTCAGGCAAGCTCCTTCTCAGCTGAAGGACTACGCACAAATGCAGCCACCAAAGGAGATCCGGCGCACGTCCAAATGGGCAGTGGATATCGAGACCAAGGAGGAGATCGCAACCACATGAAGCTCAGTGACTTGTTTGCGAGCGGAAAATTCGTCGTCACGTCCGAGGTCGGTCCTCCAAAAGGGACCGACACGAGCGAAATGCTGGGAAACGCCGAATTGCTGAAGCCACGCGTTGACGCAGTCAATGTCACCGACCAGCAGTCCTCTGTGATGCGTCTTGGTTCCTTGGTCTCTTCGTTCCTTCTCAAGCAACGGGGCGTCGAGCCGATCTACCAGGTCACCTGTCGCGATCGCAACCGGATCGCACTGCAGTCCGATCTGCTGTCTGCCTGGGCAGCAGGGATAGAGAATGTCCTCTGCCTGACCGGCGACTATGTTTCCTTGGGGGACTTTCCGCAGGCCAAGCCGGTGTTCGACCTGGATTCGGTGTCCCTTCTTGTATCGGCTATGAAACTGAACAACGGCCTCGATCTCGCTGACAATGAACTACAAGGGGGACCCGATTTCTGCCTCGGGGCAGTCGTCACACCGGCAGCGGATCCAGTCGAGCCACAGCTGATCAAAATGGAGAAGAAGGTACGGGCGGGAGCTTCGTTCATCCAGACCCAGGGCATCTTCGATGCGGAGAGATTCGCCGCCTTCATGAACCAGGCAAAGGATCTCGGGGTACCGATCATCGCCGGGATCATTCTGCTCAAATCAGCCGGGATGGCCCGATTCATGAACGAGAACGTGGCCGGGGTCCATGTGCCAGATCCGCTCATCGAGGCGATGGCCAACGCGGAGGATCGGGTGAAGAAGAGCATCGAGATCGCCGCCCGGCTGATCAATGAGGTCAAGGACCTCTGTCAAGGGGTGCACATCATGCCGATCGGCTGGGAACGGCACGTTCCGGCCGTGCTCGATGCCGCAGGGCTATGAAGCCTGCGCCTTGGCCGATCTCACTGTGTTTGCCAGAAGCATCGTGATCGTCATCGGTCCGACGCCTCCCGGCACCGGCGTAACGTGGCCGGCCACTTGGATCACCTGATCGAAGTCGACGTCACCGACGAGACCCTCCTCGAGTCGGTTGACACCGACGTCGATGACGACCGCACCGGGCTTGACCATATCAGCCTCGATCAGCCGTGGAACCCCCACGGCAGCGACCAAGATGTCCGCTTCTCGCGTGACGGCCCCGAGATCCCGCGTACGGGAGTGGCAGATGGTCACCGTGGCCTGGCGGGCGAGAAGAAGCATCGAAATAGGCTTACCGACGATAATGCTTCGTCCAACCACCACGGCCTGCTTCCCCTCAATCTCCACGCCCGTCGAGTCGATCAGCTTGATCGCACCGGCAGGCGTACAGGGGATGAACGTCGGTAGCTCGTCCCAGTATTTGGCCGACAGCAACTTTCCCAGGTTCACGGGGTGGAAGCCGTCGACGTCCTTGTCGGGACTGACGTGCTGCAATACTTCCGGCGTATCGAGGTGCTTGGGTAGCGGAAGCTGGACGAGTATTCCGTGGACAGCCGGGTCGCGATTCAGCTCTTCGATCTGGGCGATCAACTCACCCTGAGGTATGTCGGCCGGCGGCCTGACCCCCCGCGACATCAGTCCGACTTTCGCACAGGCCTTTTCCTTCATCCTGACGTAGACCTGACTGGCTGGGTCCTCTCCAACGAGGACCGTGGCCAACCCAGGAGTGATCCCCTGTTTTGTGAGCGCTGCAACTTCCTCCACCAGCTCCTGGCGAAGCTGTTCTGCGACCTTCTTGCCATCGATGATTTGTGCCTCCGGCATCGAACGGCCTCCTTTCAAAAAGAAACGTGTTGGTTTTCCACCTATTGTTAATAGCACATCTGCTCCTGTGAATGCAAAGATTCGTTGCGGTTGGGTCGGTCATTGATCCGGCCCAGCCCTGACACGCTATCGAGAAACCAAAGTTCAACATCGAATCGAGCTTCGACGGGTAACAACAACCGAGTGGCCACAAGTCATATTCTCTAGCGTGATCCAGAGGGTTGTCCTTGGTACAGCGCTTTTGTATACTCCCCTCGGGCATGTCTAGGCCGGATTGGGCCACCCAGCCAATTGGGGTGGCTCATTCGCTTTGTTAGGAGGGTGCGATGTGGGAAAAGATACCGGTCGTGGGGGCCTACTTGGCGGTCCTTCTGGGCATCGGCTTTGTGGCGCGACGGCGCGCGCGGAAGACGGCCGACGACTACTTCGTCGCTTCTAGAACGCTGCCGCCGTGGGTTCTGTTCCTCACCATGGCCGCCACGAACTTCAGCGCGTTCACCGTGTTCGGCGTCTCCGGGGCCGGCTGGCGGATCGGGTATGCCTTCTACCCAATCATGGCCTTTGGAACGGGCTTCATGGCACTGACGTTTTACTTCATCGGCCAGCCTGTGTGGCAACTGGGGAAGGAAAAGGGGCTTCTCACCCCGCCAGAGTTAGTGTTCGACCGTCTCGGCAGCCGCACACTTCGATTGCTGTTTCTCGGGGTGATGGCCGCCTTCACCCTGCCCTACCTGGCGATGCAGCCGATGGCAGCCGGCTACGCGTTGGAGGAACTCCTGGGAATCCCCTACTTCGCCGGTGCAGCGCTCATCACCGGCGTGATGCTCCTCTACACCCTGTTTGGAGGAATGCGCGGGGTGGCGTGGACCGACGTGTTTCAGGGGGGGATGTTGATCGTGTTGCTGTTAGTCGCTGTGGGGATTGTGGCGGCGCCGCTTGGTGGATTGCCCGCCGCCAATCAGTCCGCCGCCCTTAGATGGCCGGACCTGTTCTCCAGGCCGGGCATGGGAGGAGCGTTTCCTGCCGGCATATGGCTGGGGTACATGCTTTTGTGGTTCTTTGCCGATCCGATGTTTCCACAGCTGTTCCAGCGTTTCTACGCTGCCCGTGGCAAGCGGGCCCTGAGGACTACCATGGTGATGTATCCCGTGATCACCGGCATCCTGTTCCTCCTTCCTGTAACCATCGGCGTGCTCGGCCGGCTGACGTTCCCCGAGCTTCCGGCCGGAGAGGCGTCGGACCGAATCTTGCCACTGCTGCTGGGGAAGTTCGCTCCGGGACCGCTTGAGGCGTTGATCCTCACCGCGGCCCTGGCTGCTCTCATGTCGACCCTCGATTCCCAGCTTCTCACCCTGTCCTCCATGTTCACCCAGGACCTGGTCCGACCTCTTGCTGGACGATTGTCTTCCCGCAAGTACATCACATCCGGCGGAGCCCCTTCGGGGCTTGATTCACCGCTGGCGGGAAAGCTGTTCGTGGTCGCACTCGCCCTGGTGGGTCTGGGGATCGCGTGGCGTCCGCCCGGAACCTTCCTCGAGATCGCCACCGAGGCGTTCACCGGTCTTGCGGTCCTATTCCCCACCGTGGTGGCTGCGCTGTACTGGCCGCGCGTTACCGCCAAAGGAGCGATTGCCTCGATCCTGGTCGGTGAAGGATTGGTTGCTGCCTATCATTTTCAAGCGATCCCAAGGTTGGGGACTCTGCCGGTAGTCCCCGTCGTCGTTGCGTCCACGCTCGTCCTTATCGGGGTGAGCCTGCTCACGCAATCGCAGCAAACAGGCCGATCCACTGAGCCAATCGAACCGCAGGGCGTGGCTCAAGATCCAAGCCAGGCCCACAGACCCCGGCGCTGGCTGTGGGCATGGGCGGCGGCATTTGTCATCTTGTTCGTTTTGGGCAACGATTTCTGGGCGTGGAACGATGGGCGATTGGGCCCGCTTGGCTTTCCGTGGTGGGTGTGGTATTGCCTCGGCCTGTGTGGGATCATGGCGATTGCCTTCTGG
>CAZMOL010000059.1:5513-9531 GCA_964568045.1 uncultured Thermotogae bacterium | reverse complement strand
GTTCTCGGAGCTGCTCATTCAGGAGAGACTCAATACCTTCGACAACTTCGTGGCACTGGCGCGCTACGGCCAGTTTGTAAACAACAACGCGCTTTATGTCGCCGTAATCGAGCTGCTCGACGGGAGCGAGGCGCTGGAGAATCTGCACAAGAAACTCGCCGACGAGATCGGCGATGAGAGCCGGGATAGGATCTTTGAGGACATCAAACTGCCGCCGTTGGGAACACCGAACACGAAGAAGCCGCGGCTGACTCAGACCGTCCTCGATCGTATGGAACGCGCGGTGGATTCCAAGACATGCAAAAAAATACTGGGAAGCGGCCTGCGCACGCTGCCGGATGAAGGATATCTTGCCGCAAGGGAGAAGTACCTCCAGGCAGGCAGCCTCGATGCGTATTTACAGCGCAAGGGCAAAGACTTTATAGCCGAACTGGAGAGGATCAGGGACGAGGCTGGCCTGTTCTTCACCCAGCCGATCACCGACGAGGTCATTGACTTCGTGCGCAGCCACCCCGAGATCATGCAGGGCGTGCGGAAGGGGAACATCCTCTACGAGACAAAGATCCCCTACATGACGGTGGAGCACCTCGCCGAGACCGACGAGAGAATGAAGCGGTACACCTACTGCCATTGCCCGTGGGTGCGGGAGTCGATTCGAACCGGAGAAGTCCTTGTGCCTCCGGTGTTCTGCAACTGCAGCGCCGCGTTTCACAAGAAGCCCTACGAAGTGATCTTCGATCGGCCTCTGCAGGCCGATGTCGTGGAGACGGTTCTCAAGGGCGATCCGTGGTGCAGGTTCGCCATCCATCTTCCCGAGGACGCCGTGTGAGCAACGGTCGCCCTAGGAACTCAAGTTCGTGATGACCTCCTGCGTCAGGGTCTCCAGGCCCTCGTCGGCAATCCGCACGTAGACGTCACCGACACGGATGATGACACTCTCACCGATCGCCAGATGTGGTCCGATCCAACGGACGATCTCCAACAGTTCGAAGTAGGCCGTGCTGTAAACGGCAACGTCAATCGTCTCTTGGCCGTCGTACGCGCTGTCGGTCCACACGCCGTCCCTGAAGAAGTATGTCCGATCCCCAACGATCCGGACACCTTCGATGTCGCGTTGCACCGTCTCGCCCTCGGCCAGCGTCTTGAGCGCCGAGGCGCCGCGCACCGCACTCTCTCCGCTTGCCGGCGCGGTCGCACCGTAGACAGCATCGGCCGCTTCCTGCGCGGATAGATCCTCATCGACGAGGAACGACGTGTACGGCGTGATGACCCCGTAGCTCTTGCTCAGCGCGATCACCTCCTCGACCAGTTCGTCGCTTTCGCCGTACAGGCGTATCTGATCGAGCAGGTAGGCAATCTTTCTCCCCGCCCACAGCCGCGGCAGAAACGCCGCCTCAAGCGCCACATCGGGGAAACTCTGCACGGTTGTGTACGCGGTCGCAGCGCCCTGGGCGTGTCCCGACAGGGTGACCCTCGCCTGCCCGTCACCGCGGTAGCGGCCGAGGACGAGAAGCTGCGTCCCGCGAAAGAGGTCGGGCATCACGCGCGGGTGAAGATCGGTGGTCTCCACACCATCGATCGCAAGCTCCGTATCGGCAAGAACGGGGGAGGCAATCTTCCGGTAGAAGTTGGACAGAGCGATCTCCAGATTCTCGCCGGGCAGCACGTAGGTCGTTGTCCCGCGATTCTCCTGCGCCAGCTGATCGAGGAGGACCGTGTTGACGTTGTAGCCCACGCCGAACACGAACACGCGCGCGGCGGCCGTGTTCGCATCTGCCGCGTGCCGGGCAATCGTGAGTGGGTCGGTCTCACCGACAGTCGGTTCACCGTCGGTGAGGAAGACGAGGAATCGCGGCCGGTCGTTCTCCTCAAAGATGGAGCAGGCTAGAGACAAAGCCTGATCGATGTTCGTCCCGCCGCTGGCATCAATCCGCGACACCCAGCCAATGCCCAAAGCGACGGCCTCCGCCGAGACGGGCACAAGCTCCGTGTGTAGCGACTCGGTGAAGTCGGAGAACGCAATCACGGCGAAGCGGTCGCCGGGGTTCAGGTTGTAGAGAATGAACCGCAGGGCCTCCTTGGCCTGTTCGACCTTGCCTCCGCTCATGCTCCCGGAGGTGTCGAGAACAAGGACGAGGTCCTTGGGAATGGCAGCTGCCGTGGTGGACGCCTGGGGGGGAGTGGCGATGAGAAGAAAGACACCATCCTCGCCCGGCGCGCGGTAGGTGAGAAGCGTCATCCCGATCTGCGCCGTCGACACCGCGTAGTAGAGGAGAAAATCCTGGGTGGGAAGGACGTTTAGCTCCTCGTAGACGCCGGACGCCGTGTCCTGCCTCGCCCGCTCAACGACAAGGTCGTGGGTGGGGGAGTACACGGCGGCGAGTGCTGTGTTCGTCTTCACATCGACCGCGATTCTCACCCGTTCGAGCGGCCGCGCCGAAAAGCGCTCGGTATCAAGCGGATAGCGGTATCGATAGACTCCGTTGTCCGCCGACAGAATCTCGCTGTAGGTGATCGTGATCCGCCGCTCGCCGCCGGCCGGAATCGGAAAGATGCGCGCCGACAGCGTGTCTCGGCCGATGTATTCAAGCAGCGCCGGATCGATCGCCCGCCGGACGTAATCCTCGTAGATCGAGCGCGCCTCATCGGCGTCGAGTATCCGCGCTTCGAGCGCCTCTCCGTCGACCCACATCGTGAAACTGGACACGACGGCTCCGGGCGGAAGCGGGAAGACGTAGCGTCCCTCGATGTCGTGAGCGGTGTCGTTCCGGAACAACTGATCGACGTGAGTCGTCACGATGCCGTCGCAGATCGTGATGGTCACATCGTGATAGACAATCGATAGCCAGCCGTGCTCGGGACGGTCGGGAATCACCACCCCATCGGCCGACGTGACAAGCGAAACAAACAAAAACGAAAGAACCAGCAGACCAAAGACCAACCCGCGCGTTTGACGCATCATATCCATCGCCTCCGTGGCAAGAGCTCGGAAGACCTACACCCCGGCTCGACGATTTGTTCCCCACAGCTACGGCAAGCCGCCGTCAGGCGATCCGCAGGATCTCCTTGGCTCGATCCGGTTTGTCGACGGTCAGAATCACGCGGTTCTTCTCCACCGCCGCGTAGCAGGAGAGCACATTGATCCGCTCCCTGCTCAGCCGGCCGAGCAGAGTCGCCAGTTCGCCGGAATGGTTGGGAAGATCGATCACCAGCGCCTCCCTCTCCTCGAAATCGACCTCTGCGGTGCGCAGGACCTTGCGGGCTTTTCCGGGATCATCGGTCACAAGACCGATCACCCCTTCCTCGAGCACTGTAAGTCCGCCGATCCCCTCGATGTTGACGTGGTCGTTGCCCAACGCCTCCGCGATCTCCACCAGGGCGCCCGGGCAATTTCCTACCAGGAACGAGAACTCCTTCACTTTCCATCACCTCCTTTCCCGTTCATGCTACCACACCCCGGGAGTTTCGGAGAAGTCTCGAATATTGCGCGATGAGAATCCTTCGCTCGGAATGACGCCACCGGGATTCTCTAGACGAGATCGGTGCGAGCAAAAAGGCTCGCGGCACCGCCGGTGTGCCAGAACAGGACGCGTTCCTCGGGCTCGAAGGCCCCGTGTTCGATCAGATCAAGCAACCCGCCGAACGCGCGTCCGGTGTAGACGGGATCAAGCAGCAGACCCTCTGTTCGAGCCATCATGTGGATTGCGCTGCGCTCGAGATCCCCCATCACACCGTACCCACCGCCAAGGTATCTGTCTTCCACCTCGAAATCCTCCGGCGCAAACGCAAGTGAAAGGTCCAAGTGCTTTGCCGTTGCAGTGGTGATCTCCGCCAGCTGGCTACAGAGCGTGTCGGCATCCAAGCTGACACTGATACCGAGGATGCGACTGCCACAGCCCAATGCCCTCGCTGCCGCCACGAGCCCGGCTTGGGTTCCGCCGCTGCCGGTGGCAAGGACCATGTGGTCGAATGAAACGGCGCTCTGCGTGCATTGACCGAGAAGCTCCTCCATCGCCAC
>CAZMOL010000059.1:0-5413 GCA_964568045.1 uncultured Thermotogae bacterium | reverse complement strand
GGTCGAATGAAACGGCGCTCTGCGTGCATTGACCGAGAAGCTCCTCCATCGCCACCGCGTAGCCGGCAGCGCCAATGGGATTGCTTCCACCCAGTGGGATCACGTACGGCCGGTGGCCACGCGCCCGCACGTCTTCAGCGACCTCCTCCAGCCGCTCCGGAAGCGCTTGTTCACCGACCCAAACCACGTCCGCACCGAACAGCCGATCGAGCAGGAGATTCCCCCGAGTCTCCTGCACCTCTTCACCACGCAACACGAGCGTGCAATCCAGCCCGAACTTCGCCGCGGCGGCCGCCGTCTGGCGGGCATGATTGGATTGAGCAGCGCCACAGGTGATCAGTGTGTCCGCATCCTGGGCAAGCGCCTCTGCTATCAAGAATTCCAGCTTTCGTGCCTTGTTCCCACCAGTGGCCAACCCCGTCTGGTCGTCCCGCTTGACCCACAGCTGCGGTCCTCCCAGCTTTGCCGAGAGACGGGAGAGCGGTTCTATCGGTGTGGGCAGCTGCGCGATCGACACGCGTGGACATCTGTCTGCGAGCATTGATATCCTCCTAAGCTCATCAAAGATACACCTGTCAATCTCTTAGGAAGCCAAGAGACTAGGCAGAAAATCAACTTCCTTATTGTATCAGGATTGTTGTCTTGGCTCTCCCGGATTCCTGGTTTCCTTATCGCACATAGGCTTACCTTTGGCTGCACGTTCAAAACACCGAAGAGCCCGTCTTTCTGAACCATGATGTAGCGTGAGCACCTACTCCTCAGGGCCGATGCGAGGAATGCTTCTATGCTCGCCGCACAGGCCGCAGTAGAGGCCACAATAGGTCGCCAGACTAAGATCTGCCACCGGCTCCTCCTCCTCCTTCACCCGCCAAGGCCTTTCTGTAACGAACGGCCGTCAGGGGCACACCGAGATTGAGCTCCTTGCTTGCACCGTCTGGCCGGTAGCCGAGCGCCTCGTAGAATTGACGGGCTGGCTTATTCTGCTCCAAGACCCACAGAGTCGCTTCCTCGTATGCACCGAATTCAAGCACCTCTTGTGCCTTCACGGCAAGACGTCTGCCGATGCCCTTTCGCCAATGCTGCGGTGCAATGTAGATCCCCCAGATCTCTCCCGTCAGGTTGTCATCGGCGTCTGCGTCTCTACAGGCGCCAACCGTGAGAAAGCCTATCACTTCTCCACTCTCTTCAGCAACGTACGTCTCTTCGGAAGAATCATTCAACAGAAACTCGCGAAAGGACGCCTCTCTCTTTGAGACCGTGATCTGCTCGAGAAAGGAATCCGGCGCCACACCGTGGTAGGCGGCGTGCCAAGCGTCCACGTGAACCTTGGCAAGCACAAAGACATCCTCAAGTCTGGCACGACGAATGTTCATCGCGTCTCTTTTTCAGTAGATAGATCGCCTCTGGGGCAAGATAGCGTCATCTCCGTGCGATTGTCCAGTTCAGTCTGGTTTTGAGGGGCAATGTAAAGCATACTTGACATAGCGCATCCTCGCCGTATAATGTAAAGCACGCTTTACATCGGGAGGCCAGTGGTGCTCCACAATCGCGTAAGGGAACTACGTCTGCAACAAGGGCTCACGCAGGTGACTCTTGCTAAGAGAGTGGGGGTGACGCGTCAGACCATCATCGCTGTCGAGAAGGGGAAGTTCGTGCCCTCGGTCAAGTTGGCACTGCGCCTTGCAGACACGTTGGGCACCCCGTTGGAAGATGTGTTTTGGCTGGACAACAACGAAGGAGGAGAGGCATGAGGGGACTTTCTCGGTATTACACCAGTCGTACGTTGATATCTGCAGCATTCGGCGGTCTGTTTGCGCTGACCGGCGCTTCGTGGTGGATGGCTCTTCTTGCGACCGCGACCGCTTTTGCCTTCTTTCTTTGGGCACCGCGCAGCGGGCGATATGCTGTTCATCCCAGGTTTGGGGTCACTGCGCTACGGCACGACGAGCGCACACGGGCACTCAGCGACAAGGCCGCACGAAACGCCTTTGTCGTAACCGTACTGGCAGTAGCAGCAATTGCTGTCTACTTCGGTTCAATTGCGCAAACTGATGTACCAATAGCCTTTCTCAGCGGTGCCATCGCTCTTGCCGCACTGACGTATTTCTTGTCGGATCTCTGGTTGCGGCGATCATAGCTACGCAATGAACGGCAAAGCGATGCGGAAACAGCGTCAATGTTGATCGCAAACTCGGGCACTCTCTCTTCCGGTGTCTTTTCGGATGGCCGCTGGTTACAATCGTGAGACTATCCAGGTGTCCCCGCCAGTGGGAGAAGTTTGGTTTCTGTGGTTCGAGCGGGGCGCTTGTCAAAAATCTTGGGAGGAAACATGCTCAAAACCAATGAGGATCGCGTCGTCCAGTTTCTTGTGCAATGCCAGCCCGGTCCACCGAAAACGCGCGCTCGCTGGGGCGTCGATCATCAGGGGACTCCGTTCATCCTGCCTTCGATCGGGGGCATCACCCTGAACGTCGCGGCCGGAGATCCGGCCTCCGGTTGGGCCGGTGATCACGTCGAGCCAGGTGTCAGCTGCACCGCCGACACGAAGAAGCCGTTCGAGCATCCCAACGTCTCGCTTCAGGTCTACGCGTGCGCCGGCAACGAAGCCAAGGTCATCTCCGGCGACGCCAAGGGTTCCACCGGCTACGTCATCGGCCACCACGGCGGGTCCGAGCACGTGATTGTGGAGTTCCTCCGCTCGGTGAAGGAGAAGCTCTCCTACGAGGACAAGATCATGATTCGCGCCACAGGACAAGGACTGAAGCTCACCGATTACCCCGACATTACGTTGTTCAACCTCGACCCCGAACTACTGAAGAAGATGAAGATCGAGGAAGCCGGCGATGGCAAACTGCGCGTCCCGGTGACGACAAAGGTACCGGCGGCATGCATGGGCTCCGGCCTCGGCTCGGCGCACGTCGCCTCAGGCGACTACGACATCATGACCAGCGACCCGGACACGGTGAAGGAGTACAGGCTTGACCAGATCCGCTTCGGCGACTTCGTCTCACTGATGGACCACGACAACCGCTACGGCCGCGCCTATCGCAAGGGTGCAGTCACCATCGGCATCGTCGTGCACAGCGACTGTCTGCTTGCTGGACACGGCCCCGGCGTCACCACACTGATGACCTGCGCCACACCGCTGATCGAGCCCGTGATCGATGCGAACGCCAACATCGTCGAGCTGCTCGGCAGAGGAACGGAAGCGAAGTCTGAATAGCCGCCCGGAAGGACGTCGTCATTCCCAAGGAGACTCGTTCCACAGCAGTGTGGGCATAACGTCGGGGACAAGCCCCGACGCTACAAGGGAACGGACGTAGCGTCGCACCTTGTGTGCGACGTTATCTTTGGTACGATGTGAAGCGACATCGAATTGCAGCATGAAGACGGGGTCCGTTTGGACCTTTACAGTTTTGCTCCTCCATGCCCCGCAGCTTGCTGCGAGATTCTTTACTTGCCTAGCAACGGGGCTCAGGCGCGCCGTAGCGCGTACGCCAGACCGCTGTTTCTTGATTTGCTCTACGGTACAAAGGTACTATCGTTGCATGAAGACGTCGGTGATTGAGCATAATCAAGAAATTCTCGGCGGTGCGCCGGTCTTCCGAGGGACCCGGGTGCCAGTACAGACGCTGCTGGACTACTTGAAAGCCGGGCAGAGCATCACCGACTTTCTCGAAGGATTCCCCACGGTGACACGCGAGCAGGTCATCGCCTTGTTGGAGGAGGCCAAGGAGAAAGTCCTTGCCCCCACTTAGGGTTCTGCTCGACGAGTGCATCGATCGCCGTTTCCGATCTCACATCAAAGAGCACGACGTGAGGACCGTATCGGAAATCGGATGGGCAGGCACCCGCAACGGCGATCTTCTCAAGATGGCTGCTGAGGAGTTTGACGTCTTTGTCACGGTGGATCAGAATCTCTACTTCCAGCAGAATCTCCGCGGTCTTCCCATTGCTGTGATCGTCTTAAGAGCCGCATCGAACCGCCTGCCTGACCTCCTTCCGAACGTTCCAACGCTTCAAGCGGCATTAACCGATCTCAAGCCACGCCAAGTCACTTTCGTCTGACAATTCCGGCAAACAATGGTACATGGGCCTGAGGATCTAATTTTGCAGTCCATCCCAGTCGATCCGCACACCAACATCGTTGACCTCCTCGGCAGAGGCACCGAGGCGAAGGCTGAATAGCAGTGCGGAAGGACCGACTTTGTGCATCACGACATGTAATCTGCTTATGAAACCGAATTGCTAAGGCAAGGGCACCCAGCTTGCAACCAAAGGGCAAGGTGTGACCCTGCCAAAGCACTGAGGGAAGAAAGGGCAACTCTCTTAGTTCCTAGCTTTTCGCTTGTCAACGATCTTGCTAAACAAGAGTATTAGAGTAAGGACACAGAACAAAGACCCCCATGGATAGGCCCAGTAGTTTATCCAAGTGTGCCTACTGAGAGGCAGCACGCCCCCAATAATGGCTAACGGGACTGCGATAACAATCACGCCTAGGAGCGCTTTCCCAGCGGATTCGTCTCCCCTAGCACGCTGCCAAAGAAAAGGAATGCAGATCAACAGCCACGGGAAGACTGCTGCAAGAGCTTTCAGAAGCGCAGGGGGGGAGTACTTCACCTGAGGGACGCACGCCAGTGAGTAATGCCAATCGATCAACCAGCTCTCTGTGGGCTTCGGTAAGCGCAGGATTCTGATAGAGCGTTTCGTTGGCTTCAAGCCTAACAAGAGCTTCTAGTACGCGAGCCGTTCGCTCTATGCGCCCCAGCCGGAATGCCGCAGTGTACGATTCGTAGACTGTGAAGCCCACAAAAACGATCGCCAGCAGAGTAAGAGCCATTCCTAGTCGGCGCCACGAGAATTGAGTAACAAGCTTTTCAAAAAACTGAAACAATGCCTCCATATTTCCCCCGTAGAGTTATCAGCATACGACATTCTATACACCATTTGAATCGCTACTCGCAAGGATATTCATCCTGCAAGGAGTCTGGACGACCAGGAAGTTGTATGGAAATTGGTGAAGCTATCACCTGCTTCCAGATCCTTCGCTTCCGTCCGAGTCGGCGCTTCTCTGAATCTGGAAACGTCTCCAGAACAACCTTATGCTGCATGGACAGCGAAGAGATGACTCCGACAGACAAGGTCCAAAGGTAGGATTACCGAAAGGACACCGTGGGGGCAAACTGAGAGGAACTCATTAGAAACAGCGAGCGCTTTTGAAGATGCCCCTCAAATCTAATTCCGTTTTCTGTATCTTAATTCCCTCATGTCTCGCTTTCTCCGACCTATAGGCGTACGATATCCGTGGTTTTCACTTTCTATGGCGCATAGCAATTCGCGAAGGGAGTTGAGGAGAGTGGGATATGAGGTTGGAATGTTGCACCAGTTTAAGTGCTTGGAACTGCTAAGCCAA
>CAZMOL010000058.1:0-9646 GCA_964568045.1 uncultured Thermotogae bacterium | reverse complement strand
TTTCTCACATCGGAATCCGTAACCGAAGGACACCCGGACAAGGTCGCGGATCGGATCTCCGATGCTGTGTTGGACACTATTCTGGCCAACGACCGATCAGCGCACGTTGCCTGCGAGACGTTTCTCACCACCGGCCTTGTCCTCGTGGGAGGAGAAATCTCCACTGCAATCTACGCCGATGTCGATCAGATTGCCCGTCGTGTCATTGCCGAGGTTGGCTACGACAAGGCAGGGTACGGATTCAGTCATCAGGACTGCGCCGTCCTCTCGACGATCAAGGAGCAGTCCGCCGAGATCGCCGACGCTGTGGGAAAGGCAGAACAGGCGAAAGATGTCGCTGTGGAGGATTCGTACGATGTTATCGGAGCGGGAGACCAGGGGATCATGTACGGGTATGCGTGCACCTCCACCGATGAGCTGATGCCGCTTCCGATCGTACTTGCCCACCGTCTCACCAAACGGCTGGCAGAGGTTCGCAAGTCTAAAATCCTGCCCTACCTGCGACCGGATGGGAAGTCACAGGTGACGATCGAGTATGAAGATTCCCGTCCTCTACGCGCCGCAGTGGTCCTCATCGCCGCTCAGCATGACCCGGACGTTGACCAAGACAGGCTGCAAGCGGACGTGATCGAACAGGTGATCGTGCCGAGTATCGATGACTGGATGGATGATAAGACCGAACTTCTCGTCAATTCTTCGGGAAGTTTCGTGATTGGGGGACCGGCTGCCGATACTGGGATGACGGGCAGAAAGATCATCGTGGACACCTACGGCGGCTATGGTTCCCACGGCGGGGGAGCGTTCTCCGGCAAAGATCCCACAAAGGTCGATCGCTCCGGCTCGTACATGGCGCGCTATGTGGCGAAGAACCTCGTTGCCGCAGGTTTGGCACGCGAAGTCGAGGTTCAGATCGCCTACGCCATCGGCCGCGCTGCTCCGCTTGCCTTCAACATTGACACCTACGGAACAGGCACTGTCCCCGATGCACAACTACGGCGTGCGGTACTCGACACCTTCGACCTGCGGCCCGGGGCAATCATCGACCTCCTGGACTTACTCCGGCCGATATACGAGCCGCTGTCCGCGTACGGGCATTTCGGTCGGACGGACCTCGATCTCCCGTGGGAGCAGACAGACCGAACGGACGAACTGCAACGAGCCATCGGCTAGGCAGATTCAGAGCCGGATCTGCGTCTTAACAACGCCCTCAATCCCCGCGGCACGCTCGGCGAGCGTCTGCAGATCCGGTGTCCCGCTATCGTCCTTCCCATCACGTCAGCTCAAGCGATTTCTCGACGATCAGTCGACGGATCATCGCAACCACCTCGTCGACCGGCTTCGCGCCGAGATCCTCCTCGGTGCGCAATCGCAACGAGACAGTCTTTGCTTCCTGCTCTCGTCGCCCCACGACCAACATATAGGGGATCTTCTCCAGTTGGGCCTGCCGAATTAGATAGTTCAGGGTCCGGCTACGGTCGCTCCACGAATCGGCACGAATGCCCGCCTCGGTTAGGGTTCGTCGAACCTCTTCGGCGTAGGCATTCACGTCCGCGGTAATCGGGAGTATGACTGCCTGCACAGGTGCAAGCCACACCGGGAAAGCCCCAGCGTAGTGCTCGATCAGGATCCCGAAGAAACGCTCCAGCGCGCCGAGCAACGCCCGATGTACTACATACGGGCGGTGAGGCTGGCCGTCCTCGCCAACGTAGGTCATGTCAAACCGCTCGGGAAGGTTGAAGTCAAACTGAATGGTCGTCAACTGCCAGCTGCGACGCAGACTGTCGCGGACGTCAATATCGATCTTCGGCCCATAGAATGCCCCTTCGCCCGACTTGACCTCGTAGCAGACACTGCAAGCCTCGACGGCGCGCTTGAGCGATTCGGTGGCCCGATCCCAATCCGCGGGCTCTCCAACATACCTCTCCGGCCGCGTGGATAGGAAGATCTCGAGCTCCTCAAACCCAAACGCAGCGAGCAACCGAATCGAGAAGCGCAACACATCCTCGATCTCTGCCTCGATTCGCTCCGGTTGGCAGATGATGTGAGCATCGTCCTGGGTGAGACCTCGCACGCGCAGGAGCCCGTGCAGCACACCACTCTTCTCGTACCGATAGACAGTCCCCAATTCGGCAAGTCGTATCGGGAGCTCGCGGTAGCTGCGCCCGCGACTCTTGTAGATCATGATGTGAAAGGGGCAATTCATTGGTTTTATGAAGTACTCCTGTCCCTCCACATCCATTGGCGCGTACATCGCCTCCCGGTAGAAAGAGAGGTGGCCGCTTTTCTCCCACAGGCCGGCGCGGCCGACATGCGGGGTATACACAAGCTCGTATCCTGCCTTGTAATGCTCGTCCTTCCAGAACTTTTCGATCTCATGGCGAATCCTGGCACCCTTGGGGTGCCAGTGGACAAGCCCCGGTCCAACCTCCTCGTGCACCGAATAGAGATCGAGCTTGCGGCCGAGCTTCCGATGGTCGCGTGCCTTGGCCTCTTCAATACGCCGGAGGTGTTCCTCAAGCTCCGCACCGGAAAAAAAGGACGTTCCGTAGATCCGCTGCAACATGGTCGCCGTCGGATCTCCCCGCCAATACGCACCGGCGATGTGCGTCAGCCGAAAGTGCTTCACTCGACCCGTCGAGCGCAGGTGCGGCCCCCGGCATAGATCGGTAAACTCCCCCTGCCCATATAGGCTGACCCTTTCGCCTTCGATCTCCTCCAGCAACTCCTGCTTCAATGGCTCACCGCGCTCGCCGAGGAGTTTCCGCGCCTCCTCCTTGGTCAGCTCCATTCGCTTGATCGGAAGATCCGCAGCAACGATCCCCTCCATCTCCGTTTCAATCCGTTCAAGGTCCTCAGGGCTAAACGGCTGTGACACAGCAAAATCGTAATAGAAAGCATTTTCAATCGCTGGACCAATACCAAGTTTCGCCCCGGGAAAGAGTCTCTTGACCGCCTGGGCCATGATGTGGCTCGTCGTGTGGCGGAGGACCTCCACAGCCTGCGGAGACTCGCGCGTCACCAATGTCAGGCTGCAATCCTCATTCAAATCTTCGCGTAGGTCACGAAGCTCGCCATCGACAAGTGCGGCTACCGCGTCCTCGGCAAGCCGCGGCCCAATCGCCTCGGCCACTTCGAGAATCGAGGTGCCACGAGCAATCTCCAGCTTTGACCCATCCGGCAAAGAGACGTGAATTATTGGACTCCCTCCCTTTTTGAGAAACGAGATATCTTACCCAGCGTCGCCATTGGCTAGCAACGCGTTATCGGAAACGGACAAGAGCGGGAGCTTTCCCCACGCTCTTCACCGCAGGACAGAAGATCATCTACAGAATGTATCGAGACAGATCAGGATCCTCGACGATTTCAGCAAGACGATTGATCACGGTTTTACGGTCGATCACGACTCGTTTACCACGGAGACTGTCGGCTTCGAAAGAGATGTCCTCCGTCAGCTTCTCCATCACCGTGACCAGACGGCGCGCTCCGATGTTCTCGGTCGTTTGATTGAGTTCGTAGGCAATGCGAGCGATCTCTTCCACTGCCTCTTCCTCGAAGTCGAGATCTACCCCTTCGACCGCAAGCAATGCCTGGTACTGTTTCGTCAGCGCGTCTTTCGGTTCACACAAGATTCGCTCGAAGTCAGCAGCAGTGAGACTGTTCAGCTCAACGCGGATCGGAAGTCGACCCTGTAGCTCAGGGATCAGGTCGGACGGCTTGGACATGTTAAACGCCCCAGCGGCAATGAACAAGATGTTCTCGGTGGTCACGGCACCATAACGGGTACGCACAGTTGTCCCTTCGAGAAGGGGCAACATGTCGCGTTGGACCCCCTGGCGAGAGACCCCTGGCCCACCGGTTTCCTCCCTTCCGCCTGCAGCGATCTTGTCAATCTCATCCAGAAAAATAATTCCCATCTCCTCGGCCAATCGCAATCCACTCTGTCGAACTTCTTCCATGTTGATCAGATTGTTCACTGCCTGTTCGAACAGTACCGGCCGGGCATCGCGGATTCGTAACCTCCGTTTCTTGCGCGAAGGAGGCAAAAGGCCGGACAGCATGTCACCCATATCGATCCCCATCTGGTCCATGCCGTCCTGGGTGAAGACCTCAACCTGAGGGATCACCTGCTCCTCCACAGTGATTTCGATGTACCGTTCTTCCAGCTCACCAGCAAGAAGCTTTGCGCGGAGTTTCTCGCGTGTCTTTCTGGTGCTTTCCTCTCGCTGTGGATCGGGTTCGGAGATCGGCAAAAGTGCGTCGAGGATCATGTCCGTCACGATCCGCTCTGCCTCCCCTTCCACCCGCAGGACCTCTTCCTCGCGCACCATGGCGTTCGCCATGCCCACCAGGTCACGTACCATCGATTCCACATCACGACCCACGTAGCCGACCTCCGTGAACTTCGTTGCCTCGACCTTGACAAATGGGCAGGTCGTGAGCCGCGCAAGCCGCCGTGAGATCTCCGTCTTCCCTACGCCGGTTGGCCCAATCATCAGAATATTCTTGGGTTTGATCTCCTCCCGTATGTCTCCGGCAACAAGTTGGCGCCGCATGCGGTTGCGCAGGGCAATCGCCACAGAACGCTTCGCCTCTTCCTGTCCCACAATGTATTTGTCGAGCTCAGCAACGATCTGCATCGGTGTGAGACCGCGCAACGTATCATCGGAAATCTCTATGAGCCCGCCCATCCGCCCTCCTACCAGGAGATCTCTTCCAGTATGATCTCCCGGTTGGTGTAGATATCAATGGCGCTCGCAATCTCGAGCGATCGGCGTGCAATGTCGGCAATCGTCAACTTTGTCTCGGAAAGGAGGGCCCGAGCGGCAGCCAGAGCGTACGCACCCCCCGAACCAATTCCGATCACTCCCTCATCAGGCTCGAGTACGTCCCCCGCCCCCGAGATCATCAGGATTCCCTCTTCACTCACTGTCACAAGGATCGCCTCCAGATGGCGCAGAACCCGGTCGGTGCGCCACTCCTTGGTCAACTCTACTGCGGAACGCCGTAGCTGACCGTCGTACTTCTTCAGCTTCCCCTCGAACTTATCGAGCAGAGCAAGACAATCAGCCGTTGCACCGGCAAAGCCTACCAGGACGCGATCGTCATAAAGTCGATATACCTTCTTGGTGTTACTCTTTATCACCGTCGTTTCAAGCGTGGCTTGGCCGTCGCTTGCTACGACACCGCAGTGTCCGGCGCCAGAGTAGATGCCAATGATACTAGTACTGTTAACACATCGCATGTACTTGCTATTCTAATCTGTTTCCTTGCCGGCCTCAATCTCGATCAAAGCGACACCCGGGACAGATCTCCCCTCCGCCAACAAATACTACACCACAGTGGGAGCAGCGCTTCCCACCAGCTGATAGGAGCGCCACGTCACGTTTACGCAACGTTAGATACAACTGCTCGAACAAGGTACGGAGTCTCGGATCGGGTAGCGCAGAGAACTGTTTGTGCGCTTCTTCGCTCTCAGAAGGTGGCAGTGTCACTTTCTTCCTCGGAATCGTTTTCCTGAATTGGCCTGGAACAAAGCGAATTTGTTGAATGATGTCCTTCCCTATTGCGGAATTGAGACGTTCGATGTACTGACCTTTGAGGAACGAGAGCTCTTGGGAAACAATCGGAGAAGCAACAGCAACCCACAACGTTCCGTGTGAAAACCGCTCAGCCCGGCTGACTTGCGCAATTTGATGTCCAACGATTGTATCCCAGAAGAGAAGGACACGTTGAGTTTGGTACTCAACTTTAAGATTGTACCTTTCTAGTACTTTACTAACCCAATTCATAATAACTACTTGTGGAAGTAGTAGTCCGGGTATGCTGTTGTGGGAAACCGACGTTTTCTGCAGTGGACTGCACCTTACGCCTGTGGATAATTCTGGGGAGTAACTGTTTAACCTTGTAGAAATCAGTGGATAAGCGCGGGGGAGGGATTTGGCCCCGTTTTCGCACACGACTTTTCCACAGCCAAGTGCTCTTTTTTACCACTTTTGAGGTCCTTTTCCACAGGTTTTTCCACAGATCAGCGTGAAAGAAGCCTTTCTTGAAAATAGCATGAAAACAGCTTTTCCTCTCCTAGCCAGCTGTAAACCGGGCGTTTAGGCTCTCCTGTATCTCCCTGATCTCAGCGTGCAGGAGCGGTGTTTCTTCGATCAGGGTCTTGATTTTCATGTACGAATGCATGATTGTCGTGTGATCACGATTCCCAAACTGTTTCCCGATAGCGGGGAAGGATTGATTTGTCATCACACGGGCGAGATAAATGGCGATGTGGCGCGGCTGGGAGATCTCCTTCTTACGGCTGGATCCTTCCAAGTCGTGGTGTTTCAGATGGTACAGAGAGGCAACCTCTTCTTTGATGTGGGCGATCTTCAACCGCTCTCGCTTTCCTTCTTCGGGAAGCATCGCCTCCAGATTCTTGGGAGTGAGTTCTTTACCCTGCAACTCGGCATAGGCGATCGCTTTTACGAGTGCCCCTTCAAGTACTCGTACGTTGGATGAGATGCGACTGGCGATCAGTTCAAGGATGTCATCATTCACCTGGAGACCGCGGTGGCTCGCCTTCTCACGGAGGATGGCGATCCGCGTCTCCAGGTCCGGGGCTTGGATGTCGGCCACAAGTCCCCAGCGAAAGCGAGAGACGAGCCGTTCCTGCAACCCGGCGAGATCCTCAGGAGGACGATCGCTTGATAGAACGATCTGCTTCTCGTTTCCGTAGAGCTCATTAAACGTGTGGAACAGCTCCTCCTGTGTTGCTTCTTTGCCTTCCAAAAAGTGGACGTCATCAATCAACAGTAAATCGATGCGGCGGTACTTCTCCCGGAAGGAGGGAGTCGTGTTATTGCGGATTGCACTAATTAACTCGATGGCAAACCGCTCTGAGGTGGTGTAGACGACCGTCCTGGGAAGGCCGGAAGAGATGACGAAGTTGCCGATCGCTTGCAGCAAGTGTGTTTTTCCCAGGCCGACGTTTCCGTAGATAAACAGAGGGTTGTATGCCTTCCCGGGCGCCTCGGCAACTGCCATCGACGCGGCGTATGCGAGATGGTTGCTTGCGCCCCGCACGAACTGAGCGAACGTATAATCTGAGTTGAGCGGGAGGGTATCCCGTGACCGCACCGGCATAGCTTCCTCGGGTGCTGTTTGGGGAGGATCGAGAGCAGCTGGCACGGTGTTGCTGACAGTCAGGTCAATCTGGATCTCTTGACCACATACTGCGGAGGCGAGTTGCTCCACCAGGGCACGATAACGGCGTTCAATCCCCCCTTTGGTGAAGTTATCGGGGACGCTGATCACCAGTAAACAGTCCTTCAATCCCAGTAGATGTGCTTGCCCAAACCAAGTTTCGTAGCTTGCGGATGGAATCTCCTTTTTGAGTTCTGCAAGGATTTTGTTCCAGATAGTTTTGGAATCGTCGGTCATCGGTTTCCCCTCATTGCGTAAACCAGGATAGCGGATGAGGACACTTGCGGTCAACAAATAACATGGTGCCGAGGCCCAGACTCGAACTGGGGACACCGGCCTTTTCAGGGCCGTGCTCTACCACCTGAGCTACCTCGGCACGCGCGTTGCGGGGACGACCGGATTTGAACCGGCGATCTCTGGAGTGACAATCCAGCGTCCTGGACCAGACTAGACCACGCCCCCGAGATGTCAAAACTTACTGGGCGAGACAGGACTCGAACCTGTGACCTTCCGGATGTAAGCCGGATGCTCTCCCAGCTGAGCTACTCGCCCATTATAGTAAGGGGCTGCGACTTCCGCAAATGACCATGTTCTCAGTGTCCCCAAGGGGATTTGAACCCCTGCTGCCGGGATGAAAACCCGGTATCCTAGGCCGCTAGATGATGGGGACCTACTGCGCGGTATTATAGACAGAGTCCGAGCTTCTTTCAATCAGAATGGGTCGTGCTGGATTCGAACCAGCGACTCCCTGATTAAAAGTCAGGTGCTCTACCCCTGAGCTAACGACCCATAGGTGCGCTGAACCGTTTTGGGTCGTGCAGGACTTGAACCTGCAACCAACGGATTAAGAGTCCGCTGCTCTACCAATTGAGCTAACGACCCCGGTGTACCCGATCATACGGAATGGCATTCAGGGAGTCAAGGCTACAACAGGAGTGTATTAGAGGTCTTTTCTGAATTCCGGAGAGTGCTAGGACTACTCGTGAAACTGGTACAGATGACAAGCTGGGAGGGTGGTGCTTCAAGGGAGAAAGCGCGTCGTTGTATGCACTGCCGCGCTGAGTAGAAGGGAAAGGTAGCTGGGTTGGAGCGGTTGTCCAGCTTGTAGGCCCTGCGTTAGGATAGGACTATGGATCAGCTTAGGTTTGCTGAACCCGGAGAGTCACCTCTGGCAGAGAGGATGAGGCCGGTAGACCTCGACGAGATCGTCGGTCAGCAGGAGATCTTAGGAGATGGAGCGCCGCTTCGTACGCTGATTGAGCGTGGCAACTATCGCGCGTTTCTGTTTTGGGGGCCACCTGGGACCGGGAAGACTACGGTGGGTTACATCCTTGCCAGGCGGTCGCGCGCGCGGTTCGTTCACCAGTCGGCCGCGCTTGTCGGAGTGAAGGACGTTCGAGCCGTGCTTGAGCGTTCGCGGCTACGCTACGAAAGCGAGGGTAGGCGTGACCTTCTGTTCCTCGATGAGATCCACCGCTTCACCCGCGCACAGCAGGACGTTCTGCTCTCCTATTTGGAGGAAGGGAGCGTTATCTTCATCGGCGCGACAACGGAGAACCCTTCGTTCTCGTTGACGGCGGCCCTGCTGTCGCGCTGTCAGCTATTCTGCTTTGTGCCCCTCTCGGAGGAGGAGATGCGTTTGGTGCTGCGTTGCGCTGTCGAGGCAGAAAAGGGGCTTGGGGGGCGGTACAAGCTGACAGTGCAGGCGGAGGAGGCATTGATTGCGTTCTCCGATGGCGACGCGCGGCGGGCTCTCACGACCCTTGAGCTCTCCTGCTCTATCGCCACGGGAATGCAGATTGACGCTATACTGATCAAGCGAGCTCTCCAACGTAAGGGATTGCGCTACGATAGAGCGGGAGAAGAGCACTACAATCTCATCTCAGCCTTGCACAAGTCGATCCGAAATTCCGATCCCGATGCAGCCCTATACTGGCTTGCACGGATGATCGAGGCAGGAGAGGACCCGCGGTATCTGGTGCGGCGCCTGATTCGCATTGCCTCCGAGGACGTCGGCCTTGCTGATCCAAAGGGCTTGGAGATCACGCTTGCCGCCCTGCAGACGGTAGAGGCAATCGGCCTTCCCGAGTGCGATCTGGCCCTCGCCCAAGCGGCGGTCTATCTTGCCTGTGCACCCAAAAGCAACGCCCTCTATGCCGCGATGACTGAGGCAAGGAAGGACGTTATGAAGCGGACGAATGAGCCGGTTCCCCTCCACTTGAGGAATGCACCGACGGCGCTGATGAAACGACTTGGTTACGGAAAGGGCTATCAGTACGCCCATGATTTCGAGGCCGGCGTCGCACCGATGGATTGTCTTCCGCCTTCCCTGAAAGGGCGGCGCTACTACCGTCCCAAAAGGCAAGGACTTGAAAAGAAGCTTGAGGATCGGTTAGAAGAGCTGAAGGAGGCTAACCCTGATGGAGGAGTATGAGGTTGAGCTAATCGACTACCTGCG
>CAZMOL010000057.1:0-9748 GCA_964568045.1 uncultured Thermotogae bacterium | reverse complement strand
GAGATATCATGACCGAAGCTGCGTTTGAGAACGCGATTGCCGTAGACATGGCGATCGGCGGCTCGACCAACACCGTCCTGCACCTGTCGGCCATCGCTCACGAGGCCGGCATCTCGCTGTCTCTAGAGCGATTCGATGAGATCAGCCGACGAACGCCCTACCTGACGAAGCTTAGCCCTTCTGGCCCGCACCACATGCAGGATCTCGATGAGGCCGGCGGGATCCCGGCGGTGATGGCGGAGCTGCTTTCTAACAATCTGTTACACGGAGAGGCGAAGACCGTTACCGGTAAGACGGTTACCGAGACCGTTGTAAAAGCGAATCGTCTTTCTGAGGTGATTAGGCCGGTTGATGATCCTCACCGACCTGATGGAGGGATCGCCGTTCTGCGGGGGAACCTGGCCCCTGGTGGCGCGGTCGTCAAGGCGGGGGCGGTTTGCCCGGAGATGCTGCACCATCGTGGCCCGGCCCGGCTCTTCGATGGCGAAGAAGCCTCTCTTGCCGCCATTCTGGGTGGAGAGATCCAAGCCGGTGACGTGATCGTCATCCGCTACGAAGGACCACGGGGTGGGCCGGGGATGCGGGAGATGCTGCTGCCGACCTCCGCGCTTGCTGGAATGGGACTCGACGACACGGTAGCGCTTCTGACCGACGGGCGCTTCTCGGGGGCCACGCGGGGTGCGGCGATCGGCCACGTCTCGCCGGAGGCCGCCGCGGGCGGCCCGATTGCAGTGATTCGAGAAGGTGATGAGGTCGAGATTGACATCCCCAAAAAACGCCTGATGCTTCATGTCTCCGAACAGGAGATGTGCCGCCGGCAGAAAGCCTGGACTGCACCCGACCCCAAGGTGAGTGAGGGCTATCTGGCCCGCTACGCGACGATGGTCACCTCCGCCAGCGAGGGAGCGATTCTACGAACCCCTAGAACTACAAGAGCGTCTTGATTATTAGGAAGCCAGGAGGCCAGGAAAAGGATCAACTTCCTACTCTCATTTATCAAGAACTGCGGTCTTGTCACTCCTCCTGTATTCCTGGTTTCCTCATAGAAAAATAACAGAGAGGTTCAACTTTGGGTTGCCTGTTTGAACCAGAGAGGAGGCTTAAGAATAAGCGTTTCGCTCGGCCTACGAGGACCAGGAGACGCTTGTCACGTTGATTAGGTAGATCGGATAAAGCTTGAGTCCTGTGATCTCCTGCTTGGCGATGATGATCTGGTAGGGATCCTGGATGAAGAAGTTCACTACGTCTCGGGCGATGATCTCCTGAATCTCGGCGTAGATCGCGGCTCGCCGTTCTTCGTTTACGGTAATGCGCCCCTCATCAAGCAGAGCGTTCAGCCGCTCGCTCTCGTAGCCGCGACGAAAGTAGTAGCTTTCATTTCCGGGACCGTAGCTGGCGAGCATCGCCCCTGGATCGAGCTTGCCGATGTGGCCGATAATTGTGAGATCGTAATTGGCATTGGTGTAGATGCGGGAAAGCCACTGCCCCCACTCCACTAGTTCAATGGTCAGATTGATTCCCACACGTGAGAGCTGGTCGGCAACGATCTCACCTGTCCGCACGTGGATTTCGTAGTTTTGAGGGAGTGTCAAAGTAGCAGAAAAGCCATCGGGGTACCCCGCCTCGGAGAGGAGTCGGCGCGCCTGCTCCAGGTCGTACGGATAGAGTCCGGTGAGATCGACGTAATAGGGACTGGCCGGAGTGAGATGGGAGCCGATTGGCTCTCCGTAGCCGAACATCGTTCCTTCAATGATGGTGTTGCGATCGAGAGCGTGGGCGATCGCTTGCCGGACCAGCAGGTTAGAGAACGGCTCGCGGGCGTTGTTGATCGCCAGGATCTGAACCAGATTTTGGGGACCGGCAATGGTCTGAAACCGCTGATCGCCCTCAACGGAAAGCGCAATCTCCGCTGGCACCTTGGCAATCACGTCCACGTCACCGGCAAGCAGAGCCGCAAGCGCGGAAGCAAAATCAGAGATAAACCGAAAAGTGACCGCTTCCAATAAGGGAACGCCTTCGTGGTAGTAGTCGGGGTATCGTTCTAGGCGCAGGTGATCACCGACGACCCATTTGCCAAACTGGAACGGACCGGTCCCCACCGGATGGTGGGCGAGGTTTTCGGGGGTTTTCTTTGGAAGGATCACCGAATCTCCCAGCGCGAGCAGGGACAGAAAGCCGGCGTTGGTCTCCGACATACGGAAGATGACCGTGTACGGATCCGGCACCTCGATTTGCTCAATGTGAGCATAGTACTCCGGGTGCGGATGACCGGTGGCCGGGTCCGCATTCCGCTCGAAGGTGGCGACAACGTCACTGGCGGAAAAAGAATCTCCGTTGTGGAAGCTCACCCCGCGGCGCAAATGGAATGTGTAGGTCTTGCCGTCAGGAGCGACCTCGAATGACTCGGCAAGCGCCGGTTCGATTTCACCGGTTGGGGTAACTCGCACCAGGCCTTCGTATACGTTTTGGTTCAAGACTTGGTCGATCGCTGCCGAGGCGTTCGTCGTGGGATCGAGACTCGGTGGTTCATCCGGGACTGCGACAACGATCTTGGAATCCGCGGCCCATACTGCTGTTGAGATTGCCAAGACGAAGCCAACAACAAGCATCCACAAGACCTGACGGTAATTCATTCAACCCCCCATAGTGATTCTCATTTCTTTATAGAGCGATTTTCCTCCACCAGATGATGCCGCGCAACCTGATTTGCGGCAAGTTGGAACCCAGCTTCAGTACACAACATCCGAAACTCAGTCCTGTAATCCTGTCGGAAGAGCGGCCTTAAGTTCTCGGGGACTGCTCGCATGTGCTTGTTGCAGCGCACGTGTCCGTGCACGCAAAGACACGAGCAAGGGAGGGTGTGACCCGCTCACAAGTGGCATACAAGCGACCCTGCGATTTGTTGGTACAGGAGTACATAGCGGGTTGTTGGTGTAGGAGTTTGTTCAGGTAGAGGTTGTCGTCTTGGTAGCGGGGGCGTCCAACGCGTTTTCGGCAATGTTGAACCCGTACTCGCGGATTCTCAAAAGACTGTCCATCGCAATGCTAATCGGGTGTGCATCTTCGGGCTGCCCCCCGGGTGATGTCAACCGTTCGAGCTCGAACAGGCGTTCTCCTCGTTCCTTCTCTTCAAGTACGTGGTTAGCCAATTCGGTGTCCCGCTCCTCAAAGGCCTGCACGGCGCGTGCGAGGACAGTGCCCGACGCAGCGGCCATTTCTTTGAACTTGCTTTTGATGGGTTTCTTGAGCGGCGCCTTTAGAGCCAGGGTGGCTTGCGAGACTTTTGCTGCGTGATCCGCTACTCGCTCCAGCTGATCGGCGACGGTGTGGCACAGCAGAAACTCCAGGCGGGATAGCTCCGCATCCTCCTCAATGAGCAGGTCGCGGAGAAGCAGGCTGAATTGTCGCGATACAAGAAGAACAAGTCGATCCACATCGCCATCACGCTCCATGACGTCGCGAGCCAATTCTTCGTCGTGGCCTACGAAGGCGGTCACGGCGTCATTCAGCATTGCTTGGGTGATATCGAAGATCCGATGCAGCGTGCGTTGCACTGGAAAGTCCTTGACGTTCACAACGGAGTGAAGGACCACAGTCTTCCGGGTCTCTTCAAGAATCTCAAGGCCCACGAGAGCTTTGGCGATCTCTCGGACCGTCCGTCGCTGATCAGGCCGGATTCGCTTTCCAACTACCTCTATCACAGCGTATCCTACGATGTACCTGGCGATGATTTCTCGCTGCAGTCGGTTATAGTCCAAGTCATCCATCACAACAGAGCAACGGTTTTCCCCGAGTAGCCGCTGCGGAATAAGCAACAGCGCACCAGAGTCGTTGGGCATTAGGGTGACAGTCGTTCCCGGGCTGAGTCCTATTTTATCGGCCCAGACTTTGGGCAACGTGACGAAAAAGGTTGAACCGCCGGTGATCTGAACCTTTCGTTGGTACACCTCCGCCTCCTATATAGATCCTCAAGCATTCTATAGGAAACGAAATCAGCGGTCAATGCACAGTCATCGCCTGGGCCAGCAGCGAAAGCACCGTCGTTGAGGGTGAGGTTACGCTTCGTCAGTCGGTTTCATTTCAGGTATAGTGTAATCTGCGTTACACAGGGCGACTGGTGTTGCCGCAGTGCTTATATGGGGGGAAACCGCATGCGAATTAAGGTCCTGGATGAGCGTGGATATGAGTCTGCCCTGCTCGGCTTGTCGTTGTCGTACAAGCAAGATCCCGACAAGATGCCGGAGGTGGCGCGGCGGCTGGCACTCAAGGAAGGCGGCCACAACAAATTTCTGGAGTCGATTGTGCTATGGCTCGACATCACTGCACCACGCTATTGGTGGCAGCAGTTCGACACCTACCGTGTCGGCGTTACGAAACAGAGCGAGTCCACCATGCACACCATGACCAAACGACCGCTCACTCAGGAGGATTTCGAACACCCCATTCCCGCTGAAACCCTTGCTTGCCTGAACCAGTTGATTGCGGAAAAGGACTGGCAGCAGGTCAAGTGGCTGCTGCCCGAGGGGTTCCTCCAGCGGAGGATCGTCTGTCTCAACTACATGGCACTTCAGCGGATGTTCCGCCAGAGAGCCACTCACAAGCTCGAGGAGTGGCGCGTGTTTATCGATCGGGTGTTGGAGCAAGTGGAGCATCCCGAACTTCTGCAGAAGGGATGATCCTCACTCCCCGATGATCTTGACGAGGACGCGTTTGCGACGGCGGCCGTCGAACTCGCCGTAGAAGATCTGCTCCCACGGCCCGAAGTCAAGTTGGCCGTTGGTGACCGCCACGACGACCTCGCGGCCCATGATCTGACACTTCAGATGGGCATCACCGTTGTCCTCGCCGGTGTTGTTGTGGCGGTAGTGGGAGATCGGCTCGTGCGGGGCCAATCCCTCGAGCCAGTCCGCGTAGTCGGCAAGCAGCCCGCGTTCATCGTCGTTGATGTAGACACTCGCGGTGATGTGCATCGCGTTGACGAGACAAAGCCCCTCCTTTATCCCGCTTTCCTTGAGCGCGTCTTCCACTTGCGGGGTAATGTTGATAAACGCCCGGCGAGTGGGGATCTCGAACCACAATTCCTTACGGTAGCTCTTCACGTAGGATCACCCCTCAGTCAGCTTGTTTCTCGACAATAGCGATCTCCTCTTCGGTGAGGCCGTACAGGCGATAGACGATTTGGTCGATGAGACCGTCAGTGAGACGGAGGGTTTCCTTGATCGGAAGCAGGTTGGCAAGGGTATTGTCGTAGGCGGAGCGAAACTCCTGCATGAACGCCGGCGTGAGGCTGCGGCCGATGCGGCGCTTGTTCTTGCGCAAGATCTCCCAGAGGTCTTCGAATGACAGCGCTTCGTCGCCCTTTTGATAATCGCCGAGGTAGTCCTTGAGTCGGGTTTTGCCGGTGAGCGCCTCGATCCCCTCGCGACCTTTGTTGTCTGGTGCAATTTCTAGTTCGACCTCAAGCCACGCCAGGAACGCTTTCATCTTCTTCTGGCGTTCTTTGTTCAGTGCGATCATCCGCTCAGCGAGGAACGCGAGCAGATCGTGGATCACGTCGGCTTGCTCGAAAGGCGCACCTGGATCGATCTTCCAATCCGCATTCTTCGGATCGGCGTTGTGTGCTGCTGCCAGTTCCGGATCGGGCCGGTGCTGCTTCTCCAGCCGTTCATCGACGAATTGGAGAAGAGCGTCAAAAACTTTGGGACTCATTTTTTGTGTACCGTTCGTTTTCATTGCAGTCATTGCTCGCCCTGGATCGAAGGAGGGATTGGCTCGTTGTGTTTTCGCAGACTCTCCAAGTATCCTCCGATGGCATCCTGGATGTTCGTCAGGGCTTCGTTGAGTGAACGGCCCTGAGAGACGCACCCGGGTAACATTGGACATTCGGTGACGAACACACCGTCTTCATCCTGCTCGATGAGGATCCGATACCTCACAACTCACCTCTTGGGATCGGCAATCCACTTTCGGCCAATGCCTCCACGTAGACTTGCATGGCTTCTTTGAGGTTAGCGAGCGCCTCTTCCCGCGTTTGCCCTTGCGAGACGCAGCCGCGCAAGGCCGGTGCGTATGCGACGTAACCAGACTCTTGCCCCTTCCCCACGATGACCGTGTATTTCACCCGGCGCCTCCTCCGGCTGATTTGCTCTTTGTGGGCGGTGTATCGTTCGTGCTCTGATTGTCAGCCTCCAGGCCGAGCTTCTCCAACGCCTCGAAATACAGGCGCTTGCCCTCTTCCACGAGCCGCGTCCGCTCGTCCTTCGGCGTGACGAAGGCAATGCGAGGGATGGGGAGTTGAGACACAAGAGGAGCAGTGAAGTTTATGCCTCCGTCCATGGCTAAGGTTCCATACAGTTCCCAGATGCAGAAAGACATAAACCGGGAGTTCAGGATGGCCTGAATTGTTGAAGGAGAGAATCCCCTCGCGAAACGTCTCAGTACTACGGTGGACTTGCCCGCCAAGAAGTCACCATGCTGATCCAGAAAAGACTCAAAATGCCTTATGCCGGAGAGGACGAGCTTCGTTTCTGCCGCTTGTTCATACCGCCTATGAAAACGCTCCTGTAGCGCATGTCGCTGGACGACCGGCTTAAGGTACTCGGACTTTAGGTACTTCGCGGCTTCAAGTCCCCAGAGTGGTTCGTATCTATCAATCGTCCCTGTGACAACAAATCTGAAATAGCCCTGCTCAGAAGGTTCAAGTTCATGAAGTAACGGCACTAACTGATATGCCTCTGATACGGTGAATGCTTCTTCCGCTGAACAGATCTGTCCAACAACTTGACTGCTCAACAGGACCTTGTCAACCAGCGCGAAGTTTGCAGAGAAGACCGTCCCCCATTGTTGATCTTTTTCCAGATAAGCACGTGGGACGTCCTGCTCTGTAGTAATCGACCGGTCTTTGTTAAAGACCCTTACGCGAAGCGGTTCCTCTACAGCTTTTCTCACGAAAGTCACAATAGGGAAAATACCTGCGTCTTCAAAGACTTCACACCGTGTGAAATCACCTATCTCATAGACTTGTGCTGCCACCAATTTCCTAAGTGCCCTGCCGTAGCCTATAGATAGCCATTTGTTAGGCGTAATCAATGATGCTCTTCCGTAGTTGTTCTTGATCTTCGCTGCCAGTTCCCAGAACGGGACATAAAGATCCCAATTGCCGCTAGCAGCATCAAAGGTGGTTGCGATGAAATCCCTCTCTTCTGGCATACTCTTGACCATATTCTCGGAGTCAACGTATGGCGGATTCCCGATCACCGCGTCGAATCCCGGATTCTCCAATTTTCGGCCGTACTTGTCGAAAAAGACGTCGGGGAATTCAAGTTCCCAGTGAAAGAAACGCTTCTCAGCCGCAACCTCTCGGGCCTTCCGAAAGGTAGGGGCGCCAGTAACCTCGTCCATCTTTGCGGAAGCGGCGGCTTGGAGTACCCGTTGGAAGTCTCCGTCGGAGACGGTGTTGCCGAAATGGGAGGACAGCCACACGTCCGCGGCCTGCTTGTACTTGCCGATCCATGCGTTGACGAGTTTCCAGCGCTGTTTCTTCTCCTCGATGTCGGAGCGGGAGGCGCTAGCCGAGGTTTTGATGAAGTTGAGATAGCCGATCGCTTTGGCGAGATCCTGCACGAGCCTGCTCTCCCACAGGCCGATCTCGTGCGCCTTGCCGGAGGGCGGCCGTTCGAGATCCTTGACGCGCGCGCCGATCAGGGAGTTGCCGGTGCGCAGGTGGTAGTCGAGGAACGACAGCGGTTTCCCTTTTGCCACGGTGTGCAGCCACAGCGAGAGCTTGGCGAGTTCCGTGGCGAGGGGATTGAGATCGACGCCGTACAGGCACCGCTCGGCGACGGTGCGCTTGAGCGCCTGCACGGCTTCCTCGGTCTCTTCTCCAGCAAGCTCTGCTTCCAGCTCGGCGATGCGGCGGGCGATGTAGTCGCAGGCGGAGACGAGAAAATGGCCGCTGCCCATTGCGGGATCGAGGGTCTTCAGATCGAGCACCCGCTCGCGGGCTTTCTTGAAAAGGCTGTCCCGCTGTCGTTCGAGCAGCGTTCGATTCTCGCCGCGAGCACGGAGTATTTTCTCGTTCAGTTTGTCGAGGTCCGTTTTCAGACCGCTCTGGATCTCGTCGATGAGCGGGCCGATGGTCTGCTCGACGATGTACTGGACGATGTACTCGGGAGTGTAGTAGCTACCGGTCTTCTTGCGCTGCGAGCGATCCTTCTCCCACACAAGCTCCCCGTCTTGGCGGATCAGTTTGTGCTCAAGCAGACCCTCGTAGATCGACCCCAACTCACGCACATCGAGCGCGCTGTAATCGAGGAACCCGCGGCGGCCTTCCACGTCGGTGCACGCCAGAAGCTTCACCGCCTCGGCGAGGTAGCGATCGCCGATCTGCCAGTGTTCCAGCTGCGGATGAAGCTGCGGATCGAACAGTCCACCGTTGTAGGCGCAGATCCCCAGCGTTTCGCTTCCTTGATTGATGAGGCGAAACAGATCACGCAGCTCTGTCCAAAGCGCGTGTTTTTCCTTCAGCCAATCGCTTTTGTCGCTTACCTTTCGTTTTACTGCACACAGGCCGATCTGCTCTTTGTACTCTGCGTTGCTCAAGGGGAGCAGCTCCCGCTCGGGTTCGCTTTCGGCGTAAAGGAGAAAGAGAATCCGGTACAGGACAATGAGCGCGTTCTGGTGAATTGTGGAAAGTTCCTCAGGAGAAAGCTCAGCATTTCCTCCGAGAAAACCCTGGCAAAGGCAGCGGAGGGCTTCGTACACGTTCTCTTTCAGCTCCGCGCCGACCCGTTGGGCATACTCCACGCTTTGGGTCAACACGCGATCGAGAAAGCCGCCGGGCTGGAAGCTTTTCGCGTGAAAGAAAAGGAGGAAGTATTTCAGCGACGCAGGATCGTTCGCCTTGAGAAGCTCCTCCAAGTCGATCTCGAAGAACGTGTCCAACTCGTGGACCGTGTCGCGATGGGTCAGCCGCCAGCGTCGCCCGTTGGTGAGGATTCCCCACCGCAGGCCGGAGATCAGGACGTAATCGTGCATCTGGCTTGCCGGGCCAACGGCATCCAGATCGACGTCCCAGGCCTTGGCGTCGGCTACGGCGAGAGCGCTCTCGAAGAGTCTCTTGTCTCCGTCGAAGGCCTTGGCTCCTTGTTTCTCTTCTTCGCTTGCAAATAGCGCGTAGTCGGGCTGCCGGTGTGTTTTGAAGACCGCAGCGGATGGTTGAACGAGGTAGGAGAATCCCAATACGTCAGCGAGGATCGGCCGGATCAACTCCTCTTCGAGAGAGGCTTCGGATGTCGCGGGAAGTGCCTGCTGGAAAAGGCTATAGAGCTTCTCTATGGCTGCCTTCAGCTCATTCTCAAGGATCTGCCATTCCGACAGATTGGGCAGATGCTCCTCCAGGAAGGCATGCGAGAAGAGCTTACTATTCCGGTAGTTCAGTTTGGCGTTTTCCATCCCTTCTGCGATTTTTGAGGATGTGCCAGGAAAAAGCAAGCGGGTCTTTGTTTGCTTCTCGCTGTTTCAAGTGAGCGACCCAAAGTTGAGCTTGCTTTTTTGTCATTAGGAAACCAGGAATCCGGGAGGAGAGACAAGACCGTAGTTCTCATATAGGAAAGCAGGAAGTCGGTCCTATTCCTACTTTCCTGGCCTCCTAATAGTCAATAAGCCCCTCGTCTCAAGTGGATGAACCCGAACTCGAGCCTGCATACAGACCTGCAATAAGATGACTATGATAAAGAAAGAGCGCGAA